>DSEO01000262.1 GCA_011056635.1 Bacteroides sp. | reverse complement strand
GTTTCCCCGCCCTTCTGCGCCATCGCCGGGGATTGCCAACCATGGAACCCCGCCATGGCCAGGATCAGGCCGACATGCCACACGATCTTTCTCATACCCTTGTAAAACGCTCCATTCATCATGGTTATTATGAATCCATCATCTTCAGGATCCTTTCGCCGGCGGTATCCACCCATTGCCTGTATTTGCTGTTGTCATAGGGGCGCATTTTTTTCTCTATCCCCGGAACCAGTTTCATTGCCGCGTAACCGAAACCGTTGCGCTGGGTATCGAGACTGTTGCAGCGCTGTTCGAAATGGTTCCGGACCGGGACCACGATCATGGGGATGCCCAGATACGCCGCTTCGGCCACCGTGTCAAAACCCGAAGTGGTGATCAATCCCCTGCAGGTGGTCATCTTCTCCCGGAACTTCGTCTCATCCAGGGGGTGCATCTGCAATCCAGGGGGCAGTGTTGTTCCGGGGGTGAACCCGGCAAATACATCCGCCCTGAAATCCGGATCGGCCTGCGCCATGAGGAGCAGGTCGTAAATATAACCCTCATTCAGGAGGTAGACCAGGTATCTTTCCCCCGGCGTGTAACGGATCTCGCGGAATTTCCTCCGGATCAGCGGGGGAATGACACGGATCCGCTTATTTCCATCACCTTCACGGAAAGAGAGTGCCAGTACCCGGTCACACGATTGCATGATCAGGCCGGAAAACAGCTTCAGGAGCAGCCTTTGCACGGCTGATCCGCCATTACAACGGTATCCGTCCAGATGGAGGAAAAAATGGTGACCGATCCCGATCCGCCTGATCCCGGGGTCAAGCTTTCGCATGACCAGCGCACCCACCGGGTCACAGAAATTGAATACGGCATCGGGTCGGATCTCCCGGATCTTTTGCCGGATGCGTTGCACCTCCTTCAGATAAGTCACCCACCGGAGCAAGTGATGGAGGATGGTCCGCCCCACCAGGATGCCTTTGCGATTGGGAGAACGCAGCAGATAAGGGCTTTCCATGCAATGCAATTTTTCCCGGAAGCATTCCCTGTAATAACCGGGCAACGGGGCATGACTGCTGCATCCAGCAAAAACGGCCTCCACGCTGTGCCCTGTTTCCTCCAGGAATTCCTTCATAGCCATCGATTGCGACAGATGGCCCCTTCCCTCTCCCTGTACGATGAATACACTCCGGCTGCTCATGATCAGGCGTATGGCGGGTGTTTGAATGCGTCTTTTCCGGGGGCTTTCTTCAATCTGATCTCTCCGATCTGTGACATGAACAACCCGGCGATCACGACAAGGATTCCGGCGATCTTCAACAACGGCATCGACTCCTTCAGGAGTAAAAACGAAAGAATGGCTGCAACCACAGGGACCAGGTTGGCAAAGATATTTGCCCTGGAAGCGCCCAGTTCCCGGATGGCGATGGTCAGCAGAATAAAGCAAATGCCGGATCCGATCACACCCAGGTAAAGCAGGGCGAGCAGGCTGGGCGTGGATACCGAGATTGTCTGCAGGCGGGGAACTTCCAGGATCAGGAAAAGGGGAAGGAACATGACCAGACCACAGAGGCTCTGGTAGGCGGTGATGGTGATCGGATTGTAGTGGTCAATCAGTTTTTTCACCACCATGGTATACCCCACCGCCGATACCACTGCCACACACATCAGCAGAATGCCCCTGGCATCTGCCGATAATCCTTCATTTCTGGTGAAGACGACCATCAGCACGCCCGCAAAAGAGACCACCAGTCCGATCTGGTTCAGGAGCGTCAGCCGCTCCCTGTAAAAATAATAGGCGGCGAAAGGCACGATGAGGGGAATGGTGGAAATGATCACAGCACCCACGGTGGGGGTGACCAGGGTCATGCCGTTGACTTCCCCCAGGAAATAGAAGAAAGGCTCGAACAGGGAGAGGAGCAGCAACCATTTCCAGTCCGTTTTCCTGATCCTTTTCAGTCTATTTAAAAGCAGGGCAAATCCAAACAGGAAAAAGATGGATATAAACAATCGCAGGAAGATGATGCTGACAGGCCGGAAGGATTCATTGGCATATTTGTAAAGCACGAACGTGAATCCCCAGAACATCATCGCCAGGATGACACTGATATATGCACCTGTCCTCCCGGAACTCATCAGGCTGCTTTAAGCCGCTTCAGGTTGGCTTTTTCCAGCTTTTCCCTTGCATACTTGATCCCGATGGTTATTTCGTCCGTATCCTTCCTGGACGGCAATTCGAACATAGCATCGATCATGATGGCCTCGCAGATGGAACGTAGTCCCCTCGCCCCGAGCTTGAATTCGATGGCCTTCTGGACAATGTAATTGAGTACTTTTTCATCCCAGGCAAGTTTGATCCCGTCCATCTCGAACAATTTCTCATATTGTTTGATGATGGCATTTTTCGGCTCGGTGAGGATCCTGCGCAGCGCCTTTTCATCCAGCGGATGCAGGTATGTCAGCACCGGCAGCCTGCCGATGATCTCCGGGATCATTCCGAATGCTTTCAAATCCTGCGGTGCCACATACTGGAGCAGGTTCTTCTTATCGATCTTTTCCGCATCCTTGGCCGCATTGTAACCCACCACCTGTGTATTCAGCCGGTTGGCGATCTTTTTCTCGATCCCGTCGAATGCGCCTCCGCAGATGAACAGGATGTTCTTCGTATTGACCGGGATCATCTTCTGATCCGGGTGTTTCCTGCCACCCTGGGGCGGAACATTGATGATCGATCCCTCCAGCAGCTTGAGCAGTCCCTGCTGCACTCCTTCACCGGACACATCCCTGGTAATGGAGGGATTGTCGCCCTTGCGGGCGATCTTATCGATCTCGTCAATGAAAACGATCCCTTTTTCAGCAGCTTCGACATTGTAATCCGCCACCTGCAGCAACCGGGTGAGCACACTCTCGATGTCCTCTCCCACGTATCCCGCTTCGGTGAGGACCGTGGCATCCACGATGGTGAAAGGCACATGCAGCAACCTGGCGATGGTGCGGGCCAGCAGCGTCTTCCCCGTTCCGGTCTCTCCCACCAGGATGATATTCGATTTTTCGATTTCCACTTCTTCCTTGCTGTCCTGCTGCATCAGCCGCTTGTAATGATTGTACACCGCCACCGCAATATATTTCTTGGCCTCTTCCTGACCGATCACATAGAGATCCAGGAAACTCTTTATTTCCGATGGCTTCAGCAGCTTGATCTGTCCCATGTCAAATTCACCATGGACCCCGAGTTCTTCCTGTACAATGCTGTAAGCCTGTTCTATACAGCGATCACAAATGTGTCCCGAGATCCCGGCGATCAGCAGGTTGGTGTCTTTCTTCTCTCTTCCGCAAAATGAGCAACGGTCCATGATTATTTTTCTTTGGTCCTGAACAATACATCATCGATCATACCGTAATCTTTGGCCTCCCCGGCAGTCATCCAGAAATCCCTGTCCCCGTCCTTCTCCACCTGATCGATGGATTTACCGGTATGTGATGCGATAATGGAATAAAGCTCCTTTTTCATTTTAAGGATCTCACGGGCGGTGATCTCGATATCCGAAGCCTGCCCCTGGGCTCCCCCCATGGGCTGATGGATCATCACCCTGCTGTGTTTCAGGGCTGAACGTTTCCCCGCAGTTCCTGCGGCCAGCAGCACCGCCCCCATGGAGGCCGCCATGCCCGTACAGATGGTGGCCACGTCGCATGCGGTATACTGCATGGTGTCATAGATCCCCAGTCCCGCATGCACCGCTCCACCCGGGGTATTGAAATAGACCTGTATGTCCTTGGTCGGGTCGGCCGAATCCAGGTACAACAGCTGGGCCTGGATGATATTGGCCACATAGTCATCAATGGGTGCCCCCAGGAAAATGATCCGGTCCATCATCAACCGGGAGAAAACATCCATGGAAGCCACATTGAGCTGACGCTCTTCAATGATGGTGGGTGAGATATAACTGTTGTTATATTGCGAAGTAAACCGATCAAGTGTCATGCTGCTGATACCCAGGTGTCTGGTCACATACTTTCTGAAATCATCCTGCTGGTTCATAATTCTCTGTTTTTGCTATTTTTCATACAATTTACGGAACTTATCCAAACTGACTTCCTTCTCGTCAATTCTTGCAGTGGATTTGATCAGGCCGATCAATTTGTCTTCTGCTCGCTGGCTGTATATCTTTTCTGACTCCTCGGGTTTTGACAAAATCTGCCTGGCGTAGTTCTCCAAATAGTCTTCCGGCACATTTGAAATGCCATACTGCATATACTGATTGAGGGCCACCCGTTTGGCAGTTTCAAGGGCTTCTTCCTCCGTCACTTTGATCCCGTGCTTTTTGAGGAGGTGCTCTTTGATCAGCTGCCAGCGGAAATCATCCTCATATTTCCCGAAATCCTCACTCACCTGCGCTGCGGTAAGGTTTTCGTTGGTCTCCACCATCCATCGCTTCAAAAATTCAACCGGCAGGTCCAGTTTTGCTTTCTTGATCAGATATTCGCGGGCATCAAAAAAGAACCTGTACTCGCTTTCCCTTTCATAATTTCTTTCCATCTCCTCCCGGAGGCGCTGTATGAACTCCTCTTCCGAGCTGACCGCTCCCTCCCCGTAAAGGCTGTCATACAATGTCTGACCCGGTTCTGCCGGTTCGTACTTCATCACTTCTTCGATCACACATTTGAACGTGCCCTCAAGCCGGGGGATCATCGATTTATCGATCTTCAGCAGGGAAGCCAGCTCGGTGTCACCGGGGAACGCCTTCTTCACATCGAAGATCACTTCATCTCCCTTTCCGGTCCCGCTGAACAACAGCTTTTGATCCTCATCCTTGATCATATCCAGGGAAATGGATACATTCTCCGCGCGGATCCCGTCCTCCACCGGATTGCCTTCCCCGTCCGCCTCCTCAAGCAATCCTTTGATCATTTCATCCTTCCCGGCCTTTTCCACCGGCTTGAAATCCCCGTACCGCTGCAAAACGGACTGCTTGTATTCGTCCAGCTGCTTTTTGTCCACCTTGATCCTGTACCAGGGAATCTTATCCTTACCGTTGATTTCCAGATCGATTTTGGGTGCCAGTCCCAGGTCGAATGCAAATTCAAATTCCTCGTCACGCTGAAAGTCGACTCTCTTCTCCTGATCCCTGCGGGGCAGGGGCTCACCCAGGATATGGATATCGTTTTCCCTGAGATAGTTCAGTAAAGCATCCGATACCAGTTTATTCACCTCATCCACCAGGACCGGGGTAAAGTACATTTTTTTGATGAGGCCCATGGGAACCTTGCCGGGCCGGAATCCGTCCACCCTGGCCCGCTTCCGGGTGTCCCTCAGTACCTCATCCACCTTTCCCTCATAATCGGACT
Organism: Bacteroides sp.; assembly: GCA_011056635.1. GTDB lineage: Bacteria > Bacteroidota > Bacteroidia > Bacteroidales. The sequence continues at coordinate 49,350 of DSEO01000262.1, read as the reverse complement.
TTTCAACCTTCACGCGAAGGACTGTATTCAATGCATCAATATTTTCCCTGGTAATGTCCATGCTCCTGAAATAAAATTACAAATTCTGAAAAAACCACCGCACATGCATTATGAACAGTAACCGGTACAGCGATTTTCAGTTCCGCCGGTGCGGATGAAGGGACTCGAACCCCCAATCCCGAAGGAACCAGATCCTAAGTCTGGCGCGTCTACCAGTTCCGCCACATCCGCTCAAAATATCCCGCAAATTTAACGCAATTTTTTGGATTATCGAAGTTCGAAGTTCTTGCCCAGGTAGACGTTCCTCACATGTTCATCTTCTGCAAGCTGTGTGGAAGTACCGGCTTTCAGGATCGATCCTTCGAACATCAGGTAGGCCCTGTCGGTGATGGCGAGTGTTTCATGGACATTGTGGTCGGTGATCAGGATGCCGATGTTTTTCTCCTTCAGTCTGGAAACGATGAATTGAATGTCTTCCACGGCAATGGGGTCGACCCCTGCAAAGGGTTCATCCAGGAGAAAGAAATGGGGACTGAGCGCCAGGGCTCTGGCTATTTCGGTCCGCCGCCGCTCCCCGCCGGAAAGCTGGATCCCCAGGCTTTTCCTGATCTTCTGCAGTCCGAATTCTTCCAGCAGGGACTCCACCCGCTCACGCTGTTCCTCACGGGAAAATCCGGACATTTCCAGCACCGCCCGGAGATTATCCTCCACACTCAGCTTACGGAAGACGGATGCCTCCTGCGCCAGGTAGCCGATCCCCATCCTTGCCCTTTTGTATACAGGTTCCCTGGTAATATCCCGGTCATCCAGCATGATATTCCCCTCCAGGGGTGTGATCAGTCCCACGATCATGTAAAAAGTGGTGGTCTTCCCCGCTCCGTTCGGCCCAAGCAACCCGACAATCTCCCCCTGCTCCACGCTGATGGATACCTGGTCCACCACCCTGCGGTTCTTGTACTTCTTTACCAGATGATGTGTATGCAGCTTCATGGTTGATTGTTATGTCATGTTTCCGCCTGAAGTTCGGCTTCCTGTTTGCGGATGATGCGCTTGCTGATGGAAATACCGATTTCGTAAAGGACCACCAGTGGCAATGCCACCAGCAACTGGCTGAAAACATCTGGCGGGGTGATGATCGCCGACAGGGTCACAATGACAATGAGTGAATGCCTGCGGTATTTTTTCAGGAACGCCGGGGTGACCAGTCCCGCTTTTGTCAGGAAATACACCAGGATGGGCAGCTGGAAAACGATCCCCGATGCAAGCACCACGGAAGTGATCGTAGCCACGTAGGACCGGAGGGTCGGCGCACTGACCACGCTCTCGCTGACACGGTAATTGCCCAGGAAGTTGACCGACAGGGGAGCGATGATGAAATAGCCGAAAGCCACACCCAGCATAAAAAGCAGGGATGTATAAAATACGGCCCCTGCGGCCGTACGTTTCTCTTTTTCATAGAGTGCCGGAACCACGAACCGCCAGAACTCCCAGAATAAGTAAGGGAAAGCCACCACGACCCCGGCAACCAGGGAGACGAGGATGTGCATGTTGAACTGCTCGGCCATTTTCACTGTCTGCAACATCAGGGGCTCTGAATTGATGCACAACCGCTTCAATCCCAACAGATCCCCCAGCCGGCATAACGAACTGTTGGTGAAAAATCCGGGTTCTTTCGGGGCGAGCACGATCCGGTCGAAGACGATCCCCTTGAAAACAAAAGCGACCAGCGCCAGTGCGACGATGGCTACCAGGGACCTGAGCAGGTGCCAGCGCATCACCTCAAGGTGCTCAAGGAAAGACATTTCCGAGTCGTTCTTTTGCTTCGCCATCGTCGGTCTGAGTCGGGGAAGTGCAAAGTAACAAAAAAAAACTGTCCCGCTTGAAACAGAATTATAATTATACTATCTTTAGTTTGATTGAGTTCTTTCAGTTGAGAGGCATTATGGAGAATTATGGAGAATTTTGGAGCGATACTGCACGAAAACCTCAAGAAATATTTCGGATTCGATAGTTTTAAAGGGAACCAGGAGGAAATCATTCTCAATGTCCTGCAGGGGAATGATACGTTTGTACTGATGCCGACAGGGGGAGGCAAATCACTCTGTTACCAGCTGCCCGCACTGATCAAGGAAGGGACCGCTATTGTGATCTCTCCGCTGATCGCATTGATGAAGAACCAGGTGGATGCCATGCGGAGCTTCAGTCTGGACGAAGGAGTGGCGCATTTCCTGAATTCATCGCTGACAAAAAACGCCGTGGAAAAAGTGAAAAGGGATGTGCTGGACCAGCGTACCCGGCTCCTGTATGTGGCACCTGAGAGCCTCACCAAGGAGGAAAACATTGAATTCCTCAAACATGTGACAATCTCCTTCTACGCCATTGACGAAGCCCATTGCATTTCGGAATGGGGCCATGATTTCAGGCCCGAATACAGGAGGATCAGGCCGATCATCAACCGGATCGGAACGGCGCCCATCATTGCCCTGACCGCGACGGCCACCCCCAAAGTGCAGAACGATATCCAGAAAAACCTGGAGATGATGGATGCCAGCGTGTTCAAATCCTCTTTCAGGAGGCACAATCTCTATTATGAGGTGCGGCCCAAGATCCATGCTACCAAGGAAATCATCAAATTCATCCATGCCAACAGGGGAAAATCGGGGATCGTTTACTGCCTCTCCAGGAAGAAAGTGGAACAGCTGGCCGAAGCCCTCCAGGTGAACGGCATCAAAGCACTGCCTTACCATGCCGGAATGGATGCGGCAACCCGCACCAACAACCAGGATCAGTTCCTCATGGAAGAAGTGGACGTGATCGTGGCCACCATTGCTTTCGGGATGGGCATTGACAAACCCGATGTCCGCTTTGTGATCCATTACGACATTCCCAAAAGTCTGGAAGGGTATTACCAGGAAACCGGGAGAGCAGGCAGGGACGGAGGTGAAGGGAAATGCATTGCTTTTTACAGTTACAAGGATATCCAGAAACTGGAAAAGTTCATGCAGGGAAAACCTGTGGCCGAACAGGAGATAGGGAGACAATTGCTGCTGGAAACGGTGGCTTACGCGGAATCGGCCGTTTGTCGCCCCAAGCTGCTACTCAACTACTTCGGAGAATATATGGAGGAAGGTTGCAACAATTGCGACAATTGTCTGCATCCCAAAGAAAAATTTGAAGGCAAATCTTATTTAATATTAAGTTTAAAAACTATTTTAGGGGTCAAAGAAAAGTTCAAGGTAGAGCATATCGCAAACATACTTTCCGGCAATGCCACAAGTGCGGTAAAAACCTACAAACACCATCATTCAGAATACTTTGGTGCCGGGAAGGAAAAGGAAGTAAAATTCTGGAATGCGGTGCTCAGGCAGGCCCTTGTGGCAGGTTTAATTACCAAGGATATTGAAAATTATGGATTGTTGAAACTGACCCAGGCCGGTCATGATTTTTTAAAGGAGCCTTATTCGATGATGCTGACACAGGATCATGATTTTGACATCAATCCCGAAGAGGGTGTAGCCACAGGAGGGGGAGGAACAAGTGCTGTGGATGAAGAACTGCTGCACGTGCTGAAAGACCTCAGAAAAAAAATGGCAAAGAAGCTGAACCTGCCCCCCTTTGTTATTTTCCAGGATCCCTCGCTGGAGGACATGGCCATCCAGTATCCCGTGAAACTGGAAGAACTTCAGAATATTGTGGGAGTGGGAGCCGGAAAAGCCAAAAAATACGGTACCGAATTTGTCAACCTGATCAGGGAATACGTAGAAGAAAAAGATATCATCCGGCCCCAGGACATGGTGGTCAAATCCGTGGTCAATAAATCGGGGGTCAAGGTGTACATCATCCAGAGCATCGACCGCAAGCTTCCCCTGGAAGATATTGCCTATGCGAAAAATCTGGAAATGATGGACCTTATCGATGAAATTGAAGCCATCGTCAGCTCGGGCACCAAACTCAACATTGATTATTACATCAATGAGATCATGGATGATGAAAAGCTTGAGGAGATCTTCGAATATTTCCGGGAAGCGGAAACCGAATCGGTGGAGCATGCGCTGGCAGAACTGGGAGAAGATGAATACAGTGAAGAAGAGGTGCGCCTGGTCCGCATAAAATTCTTCTCCGAGCTCGGAAACTGATATGAAGGAATTGCTCTCCATTGAAGGTCTGTCCAAATCCTACAAGAGCATACGGGCGATTCATAATCTTCACCTGCTGATTTCCGAAGGCCAGTCGTTTGGAATTCTTGGACCCAACGGAAGCGGCAAAACCACAACCCTTTCCATTATTACGGGTATCATCCGGCAGGACAGCGGATCTTTCAAATGGTTCGGGGAAGAGCCGGTGTCGGAGCACAGAAAATCCATCGGTTCCCTGATCGAGTCACCCCACTTTTATCCCTATCTCAACCTGGAGAAGAACCTCAGGATCATCTGTGATATCAAAGGGATTTCCTACAAGGATATTCCCAGGGTCCTGGAAATGTCCAGATTGATACAGAGAAGGAAGTCCAGGTTCTCCACCCTCTCACTGGGAATGAAGCAGAGACTGGGCCTCGCGGCTGCCATGCTCGGGGATCCGCAGGTGCTGGTGCTGGACGAACCCACCAACGGACTGGATCCCGAAGGTATCGCCGAGGTCAGGGAACTGGTGAATAACCAGGTGGGCATTGGCAAGACACTGATACTCGCCTCACACATACTCAGTGAGGTGGAAAAGATCTGCAGTCACGTGGCCATCCTGAAAAAGGGGGAGTTGCTGGCAAACGGACCGGTCAGGGAGTTGCTGGCAGAGGATGAGATCATTGAAGTTTCCTGCCGGGACAATCAGCTGCTGAAGAGAAAACTGGGAAGTTCGGGACTGGTCAGTGAAATAGAAGAAGAGAACGGGGTGCTGGTGCTTACCCTGAAAGAACGGGTTACCGCCCATGAGATCAATGCCTTTGCATTTTCCTGCAACCTGGTGCTTCACCATATGCTGAGCCGCAAACGGAGCCTGGAATCCCAGTTTCTTGAACTGGTCAAGGAAGAATCATAGCATCGCATGCGTAAACTGCTACATACCGAACAGATCAAGTTATTCAATTATAATCCTTTCCGGATTACCATAGCCCTGTATCTTGTGGCCTTTACCCTGGGTATCCTGATCTACCCGGCCATTGATAAGGAGATCCCTGTTATCTCACTGAGCGATCTGTTCCGTTTTCCGGATGTCTGGCTCTTCCTTGCCTGGATCACCGAACCCTACAATGCGGTACTGGCACTGGTTGTGATCATGATCACCACCAAGGAGTTCAGTGACCACACATTCAAAACCCAGGTGGTATTCGGGCTCAGCCGGACGGACCTCCTCCTCCAGAAACTGCTTTCCATTGCTTTTCTTTCGCTTTTTGCAATGCTGCTCGTGGGACTGACCTCCCTGGCGCTGGGTCTCATTTACAGTTACAAACTGACCCTGAAGATTGCCCTTGAAAATACCTGGATCCTGGGAAAGTACCTGCTTGCAGCCTTTTCCTACATGACCATCGGGCTCATGGTGGCCCTGCTCATCAAGAATACGGCGCTGTCGCTGATCACTTTTCTGGCGTTGCGGGTATTTGTGGATCCTGTGCTGTGGTTGCTCCTGCGGAATCATGAGATCAGATGGTACCTGCCGTTTCGCACCATCACCCGGCTGACGCCGGTACCGGACCTGATCGAGATCTTCCAGAGAAAAATGAACAGCGCGGAGCCAATCGATGAGGCAACCATGGATATCCTTCCCAAAGGACTGCCCGAATGGCTCAACGTGCTCATGGTGATTCTTTACACTTCCCTTGTGATCTATGGCTGCTACCGCCTTCTTCAGCGGCGAAGGTTCACCTGATCCGAACGGGTATCCAGGGCATCCCGCAGTCCGTTTCCCACCATGGTGAATGCCAGTACCATCAGCATGATGGCGAACCCCGGAATAAATGCCAGAAATCCCTTGTTGACAATGATAAACCCGTAGTGATCCTTGATCATCCCCCCCCAGGAGGGCACGGGAGGCTGTACGCCGATCCCCAGGAAACTGAGTCCCGCCTCCATGAGGATGGCCGTGGCAAAATTGGCCGCGGAGATGATTACCACGGGCGCGATCACGTTGGGAAGGATATGCCTGGCGAGGATGGTCACCGGCCGTGCACCGATGGCCCTGGCTGCTTCCACATATTCCATCTCGCGGATGCTGATCACCTGTCCCCGCACCACCCTGGCCACTTCGACCCACATGGTCAGTCCCACCGCAACAAATACCTGCCAGTAGCCCTTCCCCAGCACCAGGGTGATTGAAATGACCATCAGCAGGGTGGGAATGGACCAGACGACGTTCACAAACCACATGATCACCTTATCGGTCATTCCCCTGAAAAACCCGGCGATACCTCCCAGCACCACACCCACCAGCAGGGATATGAATACGGCAATGAATCCCACCGAAAAACTGACCCTGGTCCCGATGATGATCCGGCTCAGCAGATCCCGGCCGAACCGGTCCGTACCCAGCCAGAATTGTTTCCTGACAAGGTGGTCCTCCAGAACCTCCCTGATCAAATCTTCACCGCTGCGCCGGATGGTCTCTCCCGAGACCAGTGCCACCTCCCAGATTCCGTCGCGGTAGCTGCAGCCTTCCGCACGGATGGGATAAATGATATCGGGGATCAAAAGGCCGGAGATGAATTCGTCCTCCCTGTATCTGCTGTATTCCCTGTAAACCAGCCGGGAATGGTCGATCCATACAGAATCAACCGGTATGTAACGGTAATCGCTTTCCCTGCCCCTGAAAATCCCTTCCATCCATCCTGCGGCGGCAGAAGGCCTGTTGTACCTGACCCTGATGAAATCGGCCCTGAACCCGGGGCGTTCGGTGGCTATTTCCAGTATCTGGGTATTGGCGTTGGGCGTCTGGTCCGGACTGATCACATAGGCAAAGAGGGATACCAGGAAAGCCAGGCAGATAAGGACCATACCCGACAGGGCCAGAGGATTCCTCCTGAACCTTGACCAGGTGATCTTTCCGGGTGAAATCCCTTTTTTCCAGCGGAACATCGCTCAGTATTTTCTGCCTTTCCAACCTGATCCGGTACAAAGCAATGCCGCCAGGATGGCCAGGTGGTAAAAATAGTAAAATAGCGCAGCCGGAAGGAAAAACCAGAGGGCTTTTCTCTGTCCGGTCAGACGGGTTACGGTGTGCAGCAGGAAATAATCCGACAGTGTTTTTATCGCCAGGGCCGGGATCAGGCAGATCCACCAGGAAGGGAAGAAAATCAACCAGCAGGGGATGGACAGCACCAGCAGATTCGTGACGGTCACCACCACGGCCAGCAGCTGAATATCCTTCATCCCGTAATGCCTGGTTTTTGAACTCCAGCGGACCCGCTGATGGATCAGGGATCCCAGACCGGGTGCCGGACTGGTTTTAACCATGGCTGCCCGGTCAGGATTGAAGGATAACCGCTTCCCCAGTCTCCGGGCTCCGATCATCAGGAACATGTCATCTCCCGATGCCACGGTTACCGAAGGGTCAAACCGCCGGGTCTCCGTATAAAGCTGCCGGGAATATCCCAGATTCGCTCCGCTGCACATCACGGGGCGGCGATAATGGAAAGATCCGGCTCCTGTGCCAACGAGACTCAGCAGATCAAGCCGCTCGAAGGTCTCCTTAAAACCGCCCGGCCCTTCAGGTGTGGTAACCAGACCCGCAACCATGTCCGAAGGATACTCCCCGAGGAAAGCCACATGGGATGCGATAAACTCCGGACCCAGCCTGCAGTCGGCATCGGTCTGGATGATCCAGGATGCGGAAGCCTGCTGAATGGCGGTAAAGATGGCATCTTTCTTGCCGGATTTTCCCTCCTGAAGCTTCAACAACCAAAACCCGGCCCTTCCTTCCAGAAGCTTCTGCAGCTTCTCCCCGGATCCGTCGTCCGAGTGATCGTCGACGAACAGCACTTCCAGTTGTTCCCGGGGATAATGCTGGGCCGAAAGATCATTCACCAGGTTTTCCAGGTGCTCCGCCTCATTTCTGAAAGGAATGATCAGGGTGACCGGGATGGGTTTTTCCGGTTGTGGATCAGCGGGACCTTCAAGTCGCTTTAATCCGATGGAAAGCACCAGGATGGTCACCGCATAAAACAGGATAAAAAAGAGGATCACTGCAGCTGCGGCGGACATATGAAACTATGATTGCCGGTCAAAAAATGATTGCATGAGCTCGAAAAGTTTTCTGAACTGGAGGGGTTTGGAAAGATATCCCGCACACCCGGCATTTCTGCAGGCCTGTTCATCTTCATCAAACGCGTTGGCCGTGGTGGCGATGACGGGCAGACCGGGACAGATATTCCGGATCCTCCGGGTAGCTTCCAGACCGTTTATTTCAGGCAGCTGAAGGTCCATGAGCACCAGACTGATCTGCGGATTCTCCCGGCAGATCTCAATGGCCTCCCTCCCGTTTGTGGCCCGGACCAGCATGACATTAACCCGGGAAAGCAGAGCCGATATGAGCTTGAAGGATATATCGTTATCTTCCACCACAAGAACTGTCCTGCCTTTGAAATCATAGCTGTATTTGTCGTCTGCATCCATCTTCATCCCAGTAAAACACCGATGATCGTGGCCGATAACAATGAAGCCAGCGTCCCTGCCAGCAGTGCACGCATCCCGAATTGCGCCAGCAGGACCCGCTTCCCGGGTGCCAGGGCCCCTATCCCCCCGATCTGTATCCCGATGGAGGCAAAATTGGCAAAACCGCAGAGCATGTAAACCGACATGATGATGGACTTCGGATCGACAAACGCACCGGCGGTTTTCAATTCTGCCAGCCCAATATAGGCCACAAATTCCGTGAGGATCAGTTTCTTGCCGAGCAATGACCCCACCAGGGTCATGTCCTCAGCCGAAACGCCCAGCAACCACATGAAGGGTGACAGTGCATATCCCAGCATGAATTCCAGGCTCATTTCATGATACTTTCCGCCTGTCATGGAAGCGATCCTTTCATTCAAATGAGTCCAGTCACCCACCTTCACAAAAATAAAATTGAACATGGCAATGAAGGCCAGAAAAACCAGCAGCATGGCGGCCACATTGACCGCCAGTCTCAATCCGTCACCGGTGCCGTTTGAAATGGCATCCAGTGCATTCTTGCCTATCCCGCTCCTGGAGACCCGGATCTCCCTGTTCACATCTTCTGTCTGGGGCACAAGGATCTTCGAAATTACCACCACCCCCGGGGCGGCCATGACCGAAGCCGTGAGCAGGTGTTTGGCAAAAATGATCTGCTGCACCGGATCCCCTCCGCCGAGAAAACCAATATAGGCTGCCAGCACACCGCCGGCCAGGGTGGCCATCCCTCCCGACATGACCAGCAGGATCTCGGAACGGTTCATTTTTTCAAGGTATGCCTTGATAAGCAGCGGTGATTCCGTCTGGCCCAGGAAAATATTTCCCGCCACGGAAAGACTCTCCGCCCCTGAAAGCCCCAGGGAACGTGAAAGCAGATAACCCAGGATCTTTACCAGGAACTGGACGACCCCCAGGTAAAACAGCAGGCTCATGAGCGCGGAAAAGAAGATGATGGTGGGCAGAATGGAGAAGGCGAAGTTCTGCAAAGCCGGATCCACCTTTCCGGTCTGGTTGTTTTTCAATAGAAAGGTAACCCCTTCGCCGGTAAAGGCCAGGATTTTCACAAATATTTTCCCGATCACCTCAAAGAAATCCTGGATGAAGGGCACATAGAGGATCCCAACCGCCAGCACCAGTTGCATCAGCAATCCGACACCCACCATTTTCCAGGCAATGGCCTTCCGGTTTGTACTGAAGATCCATGCGATGAAGATCAACACGCCCATTCCCAGCAGTCCGCGCAGAAGACGCACAACGCTAAAGCTGAATCCTGTCATTTCCGGCAGGATGTTCGACATGGATGCTGCATGTGCTGGTTCCTGGATGAGCAGGGCAGACAGGGTGTCTGCGATCAGTGTATCGGGGATCATTTTGACCGGCGGTTAATCTCATCCCTGATCTCCGACGCCCGCTCATAGTCCTCCTTGGACACGGCTTCGGCAAGCAGGGCCTTTAACTCTTCCATGCTGATTTCAGAAAGGTCCTGGCGCGGGATTTTTTTCTTCTTTTTTCCGGGAGGGGGGGCTTTCTCATGTGTTTCGGTCCCCTCGGCCTGTTCAAGTCCCGTTCCTTTCTCAAAATCAAGGATAATACCTGCTTTCTCCACAATTTCCTCGGTGGTATAGATCGGACACTGGAACCGGAGTGCCAGGGCAATGGCGTCGGATGTCCTTGCATCCAGGGTAAGCTGCTGATCGCCGTTATCGCAAATGATATTGGCAAAGAAGACCCCATCCTCGAGCTTGTGGATGTTCACCTCCAGGATGCGGATCCCGTAAGACTGGGAAAAATTCTTAAAAAGGTCATGGGTGAGCGGCCGCGGCGGGGTCAATCCCTCAAGTTCAATGGCAATAGCCTGGGCTTCAAACCCTCCCACGATGATGGGAATCCTTCTGTTTCCATCTTCCTCCGACAGAACCAGGGCATATGCACCCGATTGAGTCTGGCTGTATGATATGCCGAGAACATTTAACTTTATTTTCCCCATACCTGCAAATGCACGCTTTCGTCACAAATATAGAAATAACTCCGACATAATCCGAACACATAATTATTACCCGGCAGGCATCAGGCACCCTTTTCCCGTAAAAATATTTCAGTCAATTCTTTGCCGGTCCTTCAATCTTTTCTATCTTTGCGAACCCAAAAAACCGACTTTGGGAAAAAGATTACCATCATGTATGCAATTGTTGATATCGCAGGACAGCAGTTCAAGGTTGAAAAAGACCAGAAATTATATGTCCACCGGCTTCAGGGCGAAGAAGGAGATAAAGTTTCTTTCGACAGGGTCCTGATGATCGATACGGGTGAAAAGGTTGTCATCGGTGATCCCATGGTGAAGGACGCATCAGTCGAAGCCACGATACTGGGTCATGTGAAGGGTGATAAGGTACTTGTATTCAAGAAAAAGCGCAGAAAAGGGTATCAGAAACTGAACGGACACCGGCAGTACCTGACACAAATCCAGGTAGCGGATATTTCTGAAAAAACTCCCAAAAAGAAAGAAACCACACCCGAAACTGCAGAAAAACCCAAGGCAGCAGCCAAACCGGAAACTGCAGAAAAGCCGAAACCAGCGGCCAAAGCCAAAGCGGCAGAAAAGCCGAAACCAGCGGCCAAAGCTGCAGGAAAGCCGAAAGCTGCAAAGAAACCTGAAGCTGAAAAGAAGCCTGAAGCTGAAAAGAAGGGCGGCAATGATCAGGCTGACACTTGATCAGGAATTAAAACCACATTAATTTAATCAGGAAATGGCACATAAGAAAGGAGCTGGTAGTTCAAGGAACGGTCGGGAATCAGAAAGCAAACGACTGGGCGTGAAACTTTACGGCGGACAGGTAGTCAAAGCCGGCAATATTCTTGTAAGGCAGCGGGGGACGGTGCATCACCCGGGTTACAACGTGGGTATGGGAAAAGATCATACCCTGTTTGCCATGATCGACGGCAAAGTGAAGTTCTCCAGGAAAAGAGACAACAAATCCTATGTCTCTGTGGAACCGCTGGAAAACTGACAGATTCTTCGACCCGATATGACCTTATTTACCCGTAATGCACTACCTTTAAAGTGTATTGCGGGTTTTTTTATGTGTATACCATGCTGACCATCCAATTTATCAGGGATCACAGGGAAACCATTGTGAACCGGTTAAAAATCAAGAAATTCGACCAACCCGATATCATCGCTGCCATCCTGGACAGGGATGATGAACGCAGGAGCCTGCAGGTGGAGACCAACAGGTTGCAGGCTGAACTGAACCGCCTCAGCAAAGAGATCGGGATCCTTTTTCAGAAAGGAGAAAAAGAAAAAGCTGTCGATCTGAAGCATCAAAGTTCGGCCATCAAGGAACAGGTGGAACAATTCGAACGCAGATTTCAGGAGACCTCCGAAGAATTGAATGAGCTCCTGGTACAGGTGCCGAACGTTCCCCACCTGTCCGTCCCGGAAGGGAACACGGAAAATGATAACCGGCTCATCAGGGAAGGGGGAAAGATGCCGGATTTACCCGGGAATTCCCTTACTCACTGGGAACTGGGAGCAAAATATGACCTGATCGATTTTGAACTGGGTGTTAAGATCACCGGGGGTGGTTTCCCGGTTTTCAAGGGCAAAGGGGCCAGGCTGCAGCGGGCACTGATCTCCTGGTTCCTGGAAAGGAATACGGCAGCGGGCTACCTGGAGATCCAGCCCCCCCTACTGGTCAATGAAGCATCGGGTTTCGGGACCGGCCAGCTGCCTGATAAAGAGGGACAGATGTATCATGTGACCAGCGACAACCTGTACCTGATCCCCACTGCAGAGGTACCTGTGACCAACCTGTACAGGGATACGATCCTCCAGGCGGAAGATCTTCCCGTGAAAAATACGGCTTACACACCCTGTTTCAGGCGTGAAGCGGGATCCTACGGGAAGGATGTGCGGGGACTGAACAGGGTGCATCAGTTCGACAAGGTAGAGATCGTACAGATCCAGCACCCATCCAGATCCTATGACGCCCTGGAAGAGATGGTGGATCACGTGGAACAGCTGGTGATTGCCCTCAATCTGCCTTACCGGATCATGCAGCTGTGCGGAGGGGACCTGGGATTTACTTCCGCCCTTACCTTTGATTTTGAGGTTTATGCGGCTGCACAAAATAAATGGCTGGAGGTCAGTTCCGTATCAAATTTTGAATCCTACCAGGCCAACCGGCTGAAGCTGCGTTTCAGGGAACCCGGCGAAAAGAAGCCCCTGCTGGCCCACACCCTCAACGGAAGTGCGCTGGCCCTGCCCAGGATCGTGGCCGCCCTGCTGGAAAACAACCAGACTCCGGAAGGCATCCTGATTCCAGAGGTGCTGCATCCCTATACCGGATTTACACAAATTTAGTCCAACCATTCGCAATCGTATGGGGGAAAAAAACCAGGGGAAAGCTTATCTGTTCGCCATCCTGGCCGTACTTTTCTGGTCTACGGTTCCCACGGCATTCAAGATCGGATTGCAGCACCAGGACAGCTACCAGTTACTCACAGGAGCCTCCATCACTTCGGCTGCGGTTCTCCTGCTGATCATCCTTTTGCAGGGGAAGCTGAAACTGCTGCGTGGCCTTCGGTGGCCGGACCTTGGTTTTTCCATCCTGATGGGATTGATGAACCCCGTGGTTTACTACCTGATCCTTTTCAAGGCCTACTCCATTCTGCCCGCCCAGGTGGCCCAGCCGCTCAACATGGTATGGCCCATCGTGCTGGTCATCATTTCGATCCCCATGCTCCGGCAGAAAATAGGATGGATCAGCATCGGAGCCATGGTCCTCAGTTTTGCGGGGGTGATCCTGATCTCCCTGCAGGGCGGCACCGGAGGAGCGGACCCGCAAAACAGGCTGGGCATTTTCCTGGCCCTGTCCACCTCGGTCATCTGGGCCTTTTACTGGGTGTTCAACATGAAAGAAAGGCGAGATCCCGTGATCAGGCTCTTTCTCAATTTCCTGTTTGCAGCAGGCTTCCTGCTGGCGGGCGGTCTGCTGAGGCAGCCTGTCCTGCCGGCGTCGACCGAAGCATGGCTTACTGCGATTTATGTGGGTATATTCGAAATGGGTGTTACATTTGTACTGTGGTTGCTTGCACTGCAGCATGCTTCCACCACCGACCGGATAAGCAACCTGGTTTATATGGCTCCTTTTCTGAACCTTTTCATTGTAAACCGGGTGCTTGATGAAAAAATCTTTCTGACCACGCTTTTTGGGATTATCCTGCTGGTATCGGGAATTCTGGTCCAAAATACACTGGGGAGACATGCACGGAAAAACCGACAGAATTATCCTGGGCATTGATCCGGGAACCAACCTCATGGGTTACGGGGTGATCCACGAGACCGGAAACAAACCGGCGTTTGTGGAAATGGATGCGATCGACCTGAAAAAGAGCGGGGATCATTACATGAAGCTCCGGAAGATCTATGAGTGCACCCTTGCGCTGATCGAAAAATACCTGCCCGATGAAGTGGCCATTGAATCACCCTTTTTTGGCCGCAATGTCCAATCCATGCTCAAGCTGGGAAGGGCCCAGGGAGTGGCCATTGCTGCTGTGATATCCAGGGATCTGCCTGTATTCGAATACGCCCCCAGGAAGATCAAACTTGCCATTACCAGCACAGGTGATGCCTCCAAGGAGCAGGTGGCACGAATGCTTGTACGGATGTTTGACCTGGATACCATCCCCAAAAACCTGGATGCAACTGATGGTCTGGCTGCAGCGGTGTGTCATTTTTACCAGCGTGAGCCCATTGGCGGTTCCACTTCCGTCAAGAGTTGGGAATCTTATATCAAAAAGAATCCGGGAAGGGTTAAATGACCCCGGCTTACTTCACCGCTGCGGAGATCAGACTGGCAGTGGCCCGGAACTCCTCCTCCGTGAATTTGAGTTTGGGTCTGCTGAATTCAATGTCATAAAGACTGTTGATGGGGATCAGATGGATATGGGCATGGGGAACTTCAAGCCCCAGGACCGCCAACCCCACCCGTTTGCAGTCCATCGTGCTGTCAATGGCCCTGGCTACCTTTTTGGCGAATACCATCATTCCTCCCAGCACGTCATCCTCCAGGTCAAACAGATAATCCGTCTCCACCTTGGGGATCACCAGGGTGTGGCCCCTGGCAAGCGGATTGATATCCAAAAATGCATAATAGCGTTCATCTTCATGGATCCTGTAAGAAGGGATCTCTCCGGAAACAATTCTGGAAAACAGGGTAGACATGATCGATTGGAATGAATGGAATACTGAATTTATAAATCAATGGCAATGATCTCAAATGACATCAATCCGGAGGGAACCCGGATGTCCACCACGTCGCCTACTTTCTTTCCAAGCAATCCTTTGGCGATGGGAGTGGTGACTGCTATCTTTCCTGATTTGATGTCCGATTCACTCTCGGACACCAGGGTATATTCAACCGTCTGGTTATTCTTGATATTCTTGATCTTCACTTTATTGAGGATCTGCACCCGGGATGTGTCAATTTTGGATTCATCAATGATCCTTGCATGCGCCACCAGGTTCTCCAGCCTGGCGATCTTCATCTCAAGCATTCCCTGAGCCTCTTTGGCCGCTTCATATTCTGCATTTTCTGACAGATCACCCTTGTCCCTGGCCTCCGCAATTTGCAGCGAGATAGCCGGCCTTTCCACATAGATTAAATGGTCCAGTTCCCTTTTCAGATTGGCCAGACCCTCCTCAGTCATGTAAGAAGCTTGTGCCATTGGAATTTCCTCCTTAAAACATAATAAAAACAAAAAGAATCCCGCTAATTCCGGAACTCTTTGGATACAAAATTATAAAAAAATAATTAATATTCAGTACGATTGATGATGGCCGAATAGATCACTGCCGTGGTCGCATTGAAATCTCTGACGATGTCAAAAAAATCGTATCCTTCATACACCCCGAGCTCGATCACATCCAGTTGATCGGCCGGTTCCTGGACATCAGAAAAAACCGATTCACCCTCCTTGATTTCCTGGACTTCAGGAAAAGTTGATTCACTCCCCGGTACGCCCTGAGAACCCCGTAATCCCTTCTGCTGGTCTTCCCTTTCGGTTTTGTGCAAAGCTTCGTATTCCTTCCACATGCCCGTGGCCCTGGTTTCAACTTCCTGTGAACGTTCACGTTTCATTGCAGCGACCTGCTCATGCATGTCGGTCTTCCGGCTGACATCCTCCCTGACTTCTTCCACCTCCACTCCCTCTTCCCTTCCCATGTTGAAGACCTTCTCCAGCTTCTGGAGTAAATCATCCTCTCTCCCTGTCTGCCCGGGTTGTGAACCCGCCCCGGCCGGTTTCTTTTTCCGTCCCAGCAAGCCGACCAGCACGACCACCAGTGTGATCACCACATAGAGAATGGTTCCAATGTCGAATTCTCCGTCCATCTTTCAGCAATTGTTATACAATATTAATGGTTTTAGTGAGTTAAGATACAAAAAATTGACAATTTTTGTACATTGTCCGGCCGATGCGCAAAACAAAAATGACACTCCTGTGCGTTCTCCTGGGCCTGTTCCAGGGGATGGTCCTGCCTTCCTGTGAAACCAACCGCGGGGAACTGATTCCCTATCTGGAGTTCGATATCTATCTGCTGCTCTATGCCGACCTGGCCGACCTGGGGATCGGCGGCACCAAGCTCATCGACGGCGGAGTGAACGGGATCGTGATCTACAGGGAGTCCGACCTGGAATTCCATGCATATGACCGGACCTGTACCATGTGGCCCGAACATGATGCGGCGGTGACTGAAGACCCCACCTTCTTCGGTGTCTTTGAATGCCCGGTGTGTGGTTCCACCTACCTGCTCATGAACGGGGGTGAACCCAATTCAGGTCCGGCCCGTTACCCGCTCGTGGAATACAGTACATCCCTCAACGGCGATGTGCTGCGCATCTTCAATTGATCAGTACCTGTAGTGATTCGGTTTGAAAGGACCTCCTTTCTTCACCCCGATGTATGCTGACTGCCTGTCGGTCAGGGTGGTCAGCTTCACGCCCAGCTGGTCCAGGTGAAGCCTGGCCACCTCTTCATCCAGTTTTTTCGGAAGCATGTAGACGTCGATGCGGTAGTCATTCCTCCATAGTTCCATCTGTGCCAGGACCTGGTTGGAAAAGGAATTGCTCATCACAAAGGAAGGGTGACCGGTGGCACATCCCAGGTTCACCAGCCTTCCCTCGGCAAGCAGGAAAATAGCATGCCCGTCCCCGTAAATGAACTTATCCACCTGGGGTTTGATGTTCACCCGCCTGATCCCCGGCCATTCCATCATCCGGTCCACCTGGATCTCATTATCGAAATGACCGATGTTACAGACGATGGCCTGGTCTTTCATCTGCGCCATATGTTCGGCCGTGATCACATCCGTGTTCCCCGTGGCGGTGACGAAAATATTTCCTTCCCTGATGGCCTCCTCCATCGTGGTGACCTCGAATCCTTCCATGGCTGCCTGCAGCGCACAGATGGGATCTATTTCCGAGACAAGGACCCTGGCCCCGTAAGATTTCATGGAGTGCGCACAACCTTTTCCCACATCACCGTAACCGGCCACCACGACCACCTTTCCCGCAATCATCACATCGGTTGCCCTTTTGATGCCATCCGCCAGTGATTCCCTGCAACCATAGAGATTGTCGAATTTGGATTTGGTAACCGAGTCATTCACGTTGATGGCCGGAAAAAGCAACCGTCCCTGTTCTTTCATCTGGTAAAGCCGGTGGTTCCCTGTGGTTGTTTCCTCGGAAACCCCTTTCATCTCCGGAACGATCCTGTGCCACCTGCCCGGGTCTTCCTGCCGGATCCCCTTCAGTGTTTCCAGGATCACTTTCTCTTCCCGGCTGGCGGGGTTCACATCCAGCAGGGACGGATCATCCTCTGCTGCATACCCCCTGTGCACCATCAGTGTGGCATCGCCGCCGTCATCCACGATCAGGTGCGGACCTTTTCCCCCGGGAAAATTCAGTGCCTGGGCCGTACACCACCAGTACTCCTCCAGGGTTTCGCCCTTCCAGGCGAAGACCGGGATACCGCTTGCTGCAATGGCTGCAGCCGCATGATCCTGCGTGCTGAAAATGTTACAGCTTGCCCACCGCACGTCCGCTCCCAGGGCAGCCAGGGTTTCGATCAAAACCGCCGTCTGGATGGTCATGTGCAGCGATCCGGTGATCCTGGCCCCCTTCAGCGGTTTCTCATCCGCATATTTATTCCTGATGGCCATCAGGCCCGGCATTTCTCTTTCCGCGATCTCCATCTCCAACCTGCCGAAATCCGCCAGTTTGATATCCGCTACCCTGTAGGGAAGGGTTTCTTTGTATGTCATTGTTTCCATGAATCTTGTGTTTATGATAAAATGCACTGGTCCCGTGGGAAGCAGCATACAAAAATACACTTTTCCGCAGAGATATGCCAGCGAAATGTCAGATATGCCCGCCCGGACCGTCATCCATTATAATCCCTCAGCAGCCGGTCCGCCGTAATCCTGTCTTTATCGAGCTGGTTTTTCAGTTCGTCAATTCCGCTGAATTTCATTTCATCCCGGATCCGCTGGATAAAATGGATGACCACCTGTTCACCATAAAAATCCCCCGTTACATCAAAAATGTGAGTTTCGATGGTCTTTACCTCGGAGGCACTGTCTATTGTGGGCCTGTACCCGATATTCAGCATCCCGCTGTATGTAGCTCCCTCCCGTTCGATCCTTACAGCATACACCCCGCCCAGGGGAATCAGCTTGTAAGGATCCAGCGGGTGAACATTGGCCGTGGGGTATCCGAACTTTCTGCCAATGCGGTTCCCCTCGACGATGGTCCCCGTAAGATAATAGTGGTACCCGAGCAGTTTTTTTGCCTGCTCCAGTTGTCCGGTCAGCACTGCATTCCGGATCGTGGTTGAATTTACCTTTTCATGATTTCCCGCCAGTTCCGGCAACTGCACGATCCGGAAACCATGGGTGCGGGCACAATCGTTCAGCTGTCCTGCATCTCCCTTTCTTTCACGCCCGAACTTGTTGTCATATCCCATGATCAGCACCTCCACCCCGATCTTTCCCACCAGGTACTTCACGACAAATTCGCATGCTGAAAGAGAAGCCACCTCCCTGTTGAAAGGAACAATGATGAGCCGGTCCACACCCCTTTTTTCCAGTTCCCTGGTTTTTTCCTCCAGCGAATGCAGCAGCCTGAAATCCCATACATCCTTGTTCAGTACAATCCTGGGATGTGGCCACAGTGTCACCACGGCCGATTCGCCCCGGTTCCTCCCGGCCTGCTCCTTCAGATTGTCCAGGATAAACTGGTGGCCCTTATGCACACCATCGAAAATCCCGATGGTCACCACGGGCCGCCTCGCAACAAAAGGCTCATCAATCAGGTTTACTTTCATGCGTTCATGGCTGAATAAGTGCACAAATTTAATAAATTTAGAGTGCTGAAATTTTTCATTAAACATCCTGCTGCCATGAAGGTTCTCGATCTGATAAAAAACGATCCCTGGCTGGAACCCTACAGCCCGGCCATCCTCCGACGCCATGAAAAGATCTTTGTCCGTGAAATGGAACTGGTCGGGAGTCAGGGCTCGCTGCAGTCCTTTGCAAGCGGGCATCTTTACTTTGGACTGCACAGGCAGGATGGTGAGTGGGTAATGCGGGAGTGGGCTCCCAATGCCACAGCCATTTTCCTGATGGGTTCCTTCAATCAATGGCAGTTGAGCGATGATTACCGATTTGAAAGAAAGGAACATGGCAACTGGGAGATCCGGCTTCCCGGGCATATGATCGCACACGGGGATCATTACAAACTGGTGGTCAGATGGGATGGCGGTGAGGGTGAACGCATTCCTGTCTGGTGCAACCGGGTGGTGCAGGACCCAAACACAAAGGTCTTTGATGCGGAGCTATGGATGCCGGAAAACCGCTATGCATGGAAGCACCCGCTGCCCGATCTTGACGGATTCCAGCCCCTGGTCTATGAAGCGCATGTGGGAATGGCCACAGAAGAACACAGTGTGGGGACCTACACGGAATTCAGGGAAAAGATACTGCCCCATGTGGTGGAGGCCGGATACAATACACTGCAGCTGATGGCCATCCAGGAGCATCCCTACTACGGATCGTTCGGTTACCATGTTTCCAGCTTCTTTGCCCCGAGTTCCAGGTTCGGCAATCCCGATGAACTGAAAGCCCTGATCGATGAGGCACACAAACACGGAATGGCGGTGATCATGGATATCGTACATTCCCATGCTGTCAGAAATGAGGTGGAGGGACCGGGAAGATTTGACGGGGATCCCGGTCAGTATTTCCACCGGGGAGACCGGCGGATCCATGTGGCCTGGGACTCGCTCTGTTTCGATTACGGGAAAAATGAGGTGCTTCACTTCCTGCTATCCAATGTCAATTACTGGCTCACCGAGTTCAGGTTCGACGGGTTCAGGTTTGACGGGGTGACGAGCATGCTCTATTATGATCACGGGCTGGGTAAGGATTTTACCAGTTACGATTTTTATTTCGACGGCGGACAGGATGAAGATGCCCTTACCTATCTTTCACTTGCCAACAAAATGATCCAGGAGATACGGCCCGGGGCCATCTCCATTGCGGAAGACATGAGCGGATATCCGGGTCTCGCCGCACCCATCGAGGCCGGAGGCGTGGGATTCAATTACCGTCTGGCCATGGGAACACCGGACTTCTGGATCAAAACCATCAAGGAGCGTGCTGACGAACAGTGGAACATGCAGCAGATCTATCATGAGCTGACCAACAAGCGGGCTGATGAAAAAACGGTGGGGTATGCCGAAAGTCACGACCAGGCGCTCGTGGGTGACAAAACCATTATTTTCAGGCTGATCGACAAGGAGATGTACTGGCACATGAACAAAGCGTCCCAAAACCTGGTGGTGGACCGGGGCATCGCACTCCACAAGATGATCCGTCTGATCACAGCCGCCGCTGCAGGGAACGGATACCTGAATTTCATGGGCAATGAATTCGGTCATCCCGAATGGATCGACTTTCCCCGGGAAGGCAATAACTGGTCCTACAAATATGCCAGGAGACAGTGGAGCCTGATGAAAAACAAAGACCTGAGGTATCATTTTCTGTCAGACTTCGACAGGGAGATGATCCGTCTCATCAAAAAATCCGGGATCTACCAGACCTCCTGCAACCATGTGAAAACTGACCAGGGGGACCTGGTGATCGCCTTTGAACGCAGGGGACTGCTTTTCATTTTTAATTTTCATCCCTCCCATTCATACACCGATTACGGCCTGGCGGTGGATGCAGGCAAATACAAACCGGTGCTTTGCACCGACTCACCGGAGTTCGGGGGGTTCGGACGATACGATACGGCAACGATCCACCGTTCCATGGTAGAGAAATCTTTCGGCCTGAAACATAACCTCAAAGTGTACCTTCCTTCACGGACCGGGATTGTGCTGAAACGGATGAAGACACCGGCAGTCAGGTAGGTGCCGAACCCTGCCTGCATTGCCTAGAGCCACCGGACCAGCGGGAAGTCCATCCTGTGGGGGATCAGGTCGTGTTTCGGATAGATGCGGAACCCGATATCAAACAGGCCGGTTTCATTGACATGCTGTTCAAACGTGTACTCGGCGATTGATCCTTCGTGTTTTGTACAGGTGAAGTCGACTGTCCCCCGATAAATGGACTCTTCTTCGTTCCGCGCACTGTTCACAAGCACCAGCTCCACGCCGATCTCCCTGAAAGTAAGTCCGTCCAGGTCCAGTACCACTTTCCCCGTATAGGTCTCGCCCACCTTGAACTCTTCCCGTGTCACATCCGGGAATTCATGTTCTATTACCCGGATGTTCTTCCAGTGGGTCAGGATCCTGTGCTTCCAGTGTGCCAGTTCTTTGGAAATGCGGTAATCCTTCTCCTTCATCTTCCTTGTACGCTGGTAAAGCTTCATGTAAAACCGGTCCAGGTAATCACGCAGCATCCTGTTCATGGTGAATTCCGGAGCCACATGGGCAATGGTATTTCTGATCATCCCGATCCAGTCCTCCGGGATGTCTTCCTCGTTCCGCTGATAAAATTTTTCAATGACATCATTTTCCAGCATGGAATAGATCCGTTCAGCGTCCAGTTCATCCTGCAGTTCCTGGTTATCAAATGAACGATCGATCGGCAGCGCCCAGCCTGCGTCATGACGGTAACCTTCCGCCCACCATCCGTCCAGGACACTGAAATGCATGGTCCCGTTCATCACTGCTTTTTCTCCGCTCGTTCCCGAAGCCTCCAGCGGTCTTGTCGGGGTATTCAGCCAGATATCCGCTCCCCGTATCAACCGTTTGGCCAGCTGGATATTGTAATTCTGGAGAAAAACGATCTTTCCCAAAAATTCCGGCCGCTTGGAATACTCCACGATCATCTTGATCAGGTCCTGACCGGGGATATCCCTGGGATGTGCTTTCCCTGCAAATACGAACTGGACAGGTTTCTTGGGATTGTTCACGATCCGCGCAAGCCTTTCCGGATCCCTGAACAGCAGGTGGGCTCGTTTATAGGTGGCAAAACGCCTGGCAAAAGCAATGGTCAGCGCATCCTTGTTCAGGGTATGGGCAATCTCCAGCATTTGTCCGGGATTATCCATGATCTTTGAAGAAACCATGGTGAACTGCTCCTTGATATAATTGATGAGCCTTTCTCTTTCATCCGACTTCAGTTCCCATATATCCCGGTCGCTCACAAATTTGATCTTGTCCCACATGAGCCGGTCCTCCTGTCTCATGAAACAGTCATCCCCGAATGTCTTCTCATACAGTTTTCTCCAGCCCGGAGCAAGCCATGTCGGAAGGTGCACTCCGTTGGTAACGTGACCGATATGCAATTCCTCTGACAGATATCCCGGCCATAACCCCTTGAACATTTTCCGGGTTACTTTTCCGTGCAACCTGCTGACACCGTTTACTTCCTGTGAAAGCTTTACGGCCAGTACGCTCATGGAGAACTTCTCGTCCTTGTTGTTGGGATGATACCTCCCCAGGTTCATGAACTGGTTCCAGGTGATCTTCAGCCGTTCCGGATAATGAGCCACGTATTTGCGCATCAAATCCTCATCAAACGAATCGTGTCCTGCCGGGACCGGCGTATGCGTGGTGAAAAGGCTGGATGCCCGCACCACCTCCATGGCCTCGGGATAGGTCATGTTCTCAGTCTGGATATATTCCCTGAGCCTCTCCAGACCGATAAAGGCTGCATGCCCTTCGTTGCAGTGATACAGGTCGGTCTCAACGCCGATGGTGCGCAGCGCCCTGATCCCCCCGATACCGAGCAGGATCTCCTGTTTCAGCCGGTTCTCGTTGTCTCCGCCATACAGGTTATGGGTGATGGTCCTGTCATCCGCCTGGTTGGCCTCATAATCGGTATCCAGGAGATAGAGCGGAACCCTTCCCACCTGAACCTTCCAAATTCTTGCGTGCAGGGTTCTTCCCGGCAGGACGATCTGTATGCTTTTCCAGTTACCCGCTTCATCCCTGACCGGTGTGACCGGAAGCCTGGACAGATCCTGCGGATCACTCTGCGCCACCTGTTCCCCGCCAGCCGAAATCAACTGCCGGAAATATCCGTAACGGTAAAGCAGGCCGACCCCGATCATGCTGAGATTGTAATCGCTGGCCTCTTTCAGGTAATCACCGGCCAGCAGGCCCAGTCCGCCTGAGTAGGTGCTGAGCGAATTGTGCAGGCCGAATTCCATACTGAAATAGGAGATGGAAGGTTTCCCTTCCCTCGGTGGTTGCTCCATATAGTCCCGGTATGACTGATAAACCCTGTTCAGTTTGCCGATAAAATCCTGGTCTTTCTCATACTTTTTCAACACCTCATAAGGCAAGCGTTCCAGCAGTTCGACAGGATTCTCCCCCACTTCACGCCAGAGGTCGGGATTCATGGACTCGAACAGATCTCCGGCTTCCTGGGTCCATGACCACCACAGGTTACGGGACAACTCCTCCAGTATTTTTAACTGTTCGGGTATATCCTGCTGGACCAGTACACGTCTCCAGTGGGGCTGAATATCCACCAGCACCTGTTCTGTTTCGGGAAGCCGTTCAATCCGCTCCTTCTCATAAACAATACTCTTCTTCCCGGAGGCGCTTTCCAGTGCCCTGTCAAAAGCCTGCCACTGGTGAACGACCAGGTTCTCCCAGAGTAGGTTCCTGGAGATTTCACAGGCCTCCTTTCTGATCTGCTCCTTTTTCTCCGGCTCGAGACTACAGAATTCATGGATTATTTTGCCAATGGCGCCGGTTACTTCAGCACCATTGAAATCATCCCTGGGGATCACCCTGATCCCTTTCAGCTCTTCTTTAAACTTCTGATTGATCCAGTGCCCGAATCCCGTGAGGGTGGTAGTCACCGTGGGAATGCCGAAAGCAAGGCTTTCCAGCGGGGTATATCCCCAGGGTTCATAATAGGAGGGGAATATGGTCAAATCCAGTCCGATGAGCACATCATAATAGGAAAGATTGAACACACCGTCCCTTCCATCCAGGTAAGAGGGGACAAAAATTACTTTGACCCTGTCCGCTTTGTCATTACTGAGACCGTTACTGTTGATCCTGTTCAGGATCATGTCATGCTCCATATAATGGAGGTTGTGGGTAAGGTGCCTGCCCGTAAACTCGGATTCAATATGACCTTCCAGCGCCTCCACAAGCTTTTTACGGGGACCGTAATGATTGGCGGGGATCAGGATAAATGCCACCATCGTTTTGCCGCATTCCTTGCTTTTGTTCAGGGCACCCAGTGCATCGATGAAAAGATCGATCCCTTTGTTCCTGAATTCATACCTTCCGCTGGTTGCCACCAGTATGGCTTCCCCGGGGATCTTCTCCCCACAGAGCAGGGAGGCTACCTGCAGCATCTTTTCCCGGGCCGTTTTTCGTTTTTCAGCATACTCCTTATCAGCCGGGATCAAACTGTCGTCAAAGCCGTTGGGGATCACCACGTCCACTTTTCTCTCATGGAACTGCAAACATTCCCTGGCCGTGAGTTCACTGACCGTGGTAAATGCATCCGCCTGGTTGCTTGCCAGTTTTTCAAGGGAGTGCTTGGAGATGATATTCAGTTCCCTCGCTTTCTGGTCACCGTTCATCGCGGCCAGGTTGCTGTAGAACAACTGGTTGTTCCCTGAGATGGAACGTCCCACACAGGTGGCGTGGGTGGTGAAAACGGTCCCCACCTGGGGCTGGTACTGCTCCAGGTAAAGCAATCCCGCTCCCGTCTGCCATTCATGGAACTGGGCTACCACCTTGTGTTCCTGCAGCCCGTAAAAGCCCAGGAAACTCTCAATGGCTTTGCCCGAAGCATATCCGAACAGGGCCGGTTCAATATAGTCCCACTGGCCGTTGATGGAGTCCAGCTTGTAGGTCTCCCACAGGCTCTTGAAAATGTCGTTTTTCTCGTTGAAAAAAGATGTGAAGTCCAGAACCACAGCCACCGGTTTACCGGCAACTTTCCATCGTCCGATCCGCACACGGATCCCATCCCTGAATGCCTCTTCCCTCCATTCGGCATAGAGGTTTTGATCCTCCTCGAATTCAGGATGTTCTGCATTATCCCGCCACACGTCCGGTCCGATGGTGATGTAATGGTCATTGAGCTCCCGGACCAGGCTCAATGCCTTGGTTGAAATGACCGTGTGGATCCCACCGATCTTATTGCATACCTCCCAGCTGACCTCGAAAAGATAGTCTGGTCTTATCATGTGTCTGAAGATTTTTTACCTGACGGCGACTTCTTACCTGCAGTGCTTGTCTTTTTTGTTTTCGGTTTCCCGGCTCCCGCAGGGCTCTTGCGCTGCTTCGGGGACCCGGGCTCACCTGTTTCAACCCGTCCCAGATTTTCTGATGCTGAAGGTTTGCGGACCGTCTTCCGGACCACTTTCCTGCCTGCCAGTTGTTTCTCAAGCCTTCTCAATTGTTCCTCCTTCTCCTGGATGATCTTGCTCAGTCTGGCCACCTGATCATCCACATGGGTTTTCAGCGCTGCATTCAGCCTGATCTCAAAATCGCTCAGGATATTCATGTAGTTGATGAAAGCTTCATAGGGCGTATCGAAGGGATTGAAATAGGAATGGACTTCCCCGTCGGAAAAGAACTTGGTGGACATATAGTAGAAATGGTCACTGACCTGAAGGTAGGCATAATCCTGCCGAATGGCCGGGTCTTCTACGCTGTAGACTTTATCACACAGCGAATACAGTTTTTCGAAAGCTTCCTGCTGCATCTCATTCCCCAACCAGGCGGTCAGGTCCCGTTCCTCGTCCGCCCATGAAATGGGATTGGGCACATTGGCTGCGGCGACTACCTGTAATTTATCGGCCACCTCGGAAGGGGTGCTGAAGGTAAATGGGGAATTTCTGAAAACCATTTCAGGAAATGCTTTCAGGAACTCAAAAATACCCGTTTCCTTCCACTGGTGTTCTCCGAAAGTTTCATAATCCAGGAAAAGGTTGATCACTTCCTCCTTTTTCGGCACAAGATTCAGCCATTTCACATATTTTTCAGCTGTCAGCGGATATTCAGACCACCCCTTGTTCGAGAACCTGAACGCAATATCGTCGCTGAGCTTGAAATTTTTTAACAACAATTTCAGTTTGGGATTCAGGGCATTGCAGTACAGATAATTGGGACTCTTCCACCCCAGCACATGCTTCGCTCCCTCGGTGAGCATGGCCTTGTACCCCATCTTTGCCACCCGTGCGCCGATCTCATCCGAATAGATCAACTCCGTATTCCTGAATACCTTCGGTACCTTCCCGAAATGCTCCTTCATCAGGTTCCGGTGTGCCTTTACCTGGCGTTCAAACTCGCCTCCCGCCTTCAGTGATGCCAGCGAATGTGAGTAGGTCTCAGAAAGGAACTCCACATGACCCGTATCGGCAAGTTTACGGAAACTCTCCAGTACTTCCGGTGCATAAAGCTTGAATTGTTCGATGGCAATCCCGGACATGGAATAAGCCACCCTGAACTTTCCCTGGTACTTCTGGATCATTTCCAGAATCAATTCATTGGCAGGCAGATAACATTTATCCGCCACCTTCTGAAGGATGGTTTCGTTGGAATAATCATCATAATAGTAATGATCGTTCCCGATGTCAAAAAACCGGTACCTCCGGAAGCGAAATGGCTGATGGACCTGAAAATACAAACAAATGGTTCTCATGGGTGTCACTTATGGTTTTACGAAACAAACGCCTTGTATATTGAATAGACTTTTTTCCCTGAATTTTCCCACTTCATATCATGCACCTCCTGGATGCCGTGCCTGGCGAACATCTTTGCCAGTGACGGATAATTCAGCAGGCCGTATATGGCATCCGCCATGGCATCCACGTCCCAGAAATCCACTTTTAACGTGTATCTGAGAATTTCTGCCACACCGGACTGGTAGGAGATGATGGAAGGCACATTGGACTGCATGGCTTCCAGGGGCGATATACCGAAAGGCTCCGATACGGACGGCATGACGTAAACATCACTGATGGAAAACATCCTGAACACATCATCGCCCCGCAGGAACCCAGTATAGTGGAAGCGGTCGGAGATCCCCAGCTTCGCGGTCCAGTGGATCATTCTTTCCAGCAGCTCCCCGCTGCCGGCCATCACAAACCGCACATTATCCATCTTCTGAAGCACTTTATAAGCGGCCTGCACAAAATATTCAGGCCCTTTCTGCATGGTGACCCGCCCGAGGAATGTAACCACTTTGTCGGTAATCCCCCGTTTCAGTTTCAGCCGCTCCTGGTCAGGAATCGGATCCACTGCATTGTAAACGGTCTCCACCTTTTCAGGACTGATCCCGTATTTTTCGATGATCGTGTTCCGGGTCAGGTTGCTCACAGCGATAATCCTGTCAGCCAGATGCATACCCATCTTTTCAATCTCAAAAACCCCTGGGTTCACATTGCCTCCGCTCCGGTCGAAATCGGTGGCGTGGACATGAATGATCAGCGGCTTGCCGGAAGCTCTTTTGGCCGCGATCCCGGCAGGAAAAGTGAGCCAGTCGTGTGCATGGATGATATCAATGTCCTGCGTGAGTGCTATCTCACCGGCTATGATGGCGTAATTTGCGATCTCACTGAATAAGTCTTTTCCATATCCTCCGGAGAAACTGAGCTTACCTCCCGTTCTGGTCTCAATGAATCTTTTACCACGATTTTCCGACTTTTTCACCAGCCTGGTATATTCTTCGGGTGATGTATACGGTACCAGGTTGGAATCGATCTCAATATAGGAGAGATCCTTCAGGTACTTTCGTTTCCTGATTTTCCGGACATCCACGGAAACATCACCTGCCCCCAGCAGACGGATCCTGCTCTGGTCTTCATCCCCGTAGGCCCTGGGAACAACGAACAGGATCTCCAGGCCGGGAATGGAAGACATGCCCTTCGTCAGTCCGTAACAGGCTGTTCCGAGACCTCCCGAAATGTGTGGTGGAAATTCCCACCCGAACATAAGTACCCTCATACCAGCGAGCTTTTATGTGTTCTCATTAAATTTTTCTATCATTTCTCCGATCCGGAGAAGGGCGGCTACTCCAGTTGCCTGGGATACGGATCCCCTGGGATGATGGGGCGGGTTTCCGTCATAGATCTCCGAGATGCTCCCGATCCCCCTGATGGACAATTGGTCCTCAAATCCGTCATACAACCGCTTGATAAGATTCTGTCCCGATTTTTTGTGAACCCGCAGATAGGCCGTTGCGAAATGCTCCAGGAACCAGGGCCATACCGTCCCCTGGTGATACGCCAGATTACGCTGCTCCTCATTTCCCTCATAAACACCTTTATAGGATTCATGCTTCGGGGAAAGGCTCCTTAATCCCCGCGGGGTCAGCAGCTCGCTCTCCACCACGTCCAGGACCGATTTCCTCCTTTCCCCGGAAAGCATGGAATATTTCACCGCCACAGCAATGACCTGGCTGGGCCGGACAGAAAAATCCTGCAGCGGACCATTCACATAATCGGCCAGGTATCCATTTTCCTCGTTCCAGAAAGCCTCATTGAACGAGTCATGTATCATCTCCGGCAGATGTTTCCAATCGCTGGTAAATTTTTGATCCGCTGTTTCGGCCCATTCCAGCGCCTGACAAATGGCATTGTACCACAGGGCATTCACTTCAACCGGTGAGCCACCCCTTTGGGTGACCGGGCGAGAGTGCACGACTCCATCCATCCAGGTAAGTGGCTTACCCGCTTCCTCTGCGTGAAGCAATCCATTCTCAATCATCCGGATGGTCCCCAGGGTACCATCACGGTAGGTTCTCAGGATCTGTTTGATCACTTTCCCGTACCTAAACCATATATCCAGGCCGGTATCATACTGCTGGAATTGCTGGAGCGCCCAGATGAACCAGAGGGGCGCATCCACCGCATTGAATGCAGGCTTTCCCTTGATCACCGTATTGGGGAAAAGTCCGCCTTTCATCCGCCGAACCATTGTGTCGATCACCGCATGGGCGGTTTCAAAATCTCCTGTGGTCATGGTGAGTCCCGGCAGTGCCATAAAAGTGTCCCTTCCCCAGGTTCCGAACCAGGGAAATCCAGCTTTGATCTCGGTGGAGTCGTTCCGCCTGACAATGAATTGCTGCGCGGCATTCAACAGGCAATTCTTGTAGCTGTTATTGGGGATACGCAGGTCCAGTTCAGCGGTAAACTTCCGCTTGAGCATTGAAGTGGCAATCTCCTTCAGCGAGGCTGAAAAGATGATGGATTCCCCTTTCCGAATGGACATTTCAAAATATCCCGGCACATATAAATCCTCCTTGTAGGGATATCCCCGCCTCTGTTCCTCCATGTATTCGATGTTATAGTACCAGTCAGGCACCGAGACAAATTCAACCTCTTTTGAGAACTGCATGTAAAGCCCGGGATAGGTATCGTATAACTTGGACATGATCCCGTTTTTCACGGGCGTATAGCGGATGTTGGCATAAAGGTTCGATTTACTCAACGCGTGGTAATTACGGAAAGCGAGAAAAGGCCTTAGCCGCAGGAGCGTCGGGGAGTGCGCATCGGTCAGCTCATACCGGATCAGTACCTGTTCTGCCCTGGATACCAGCAAAATTTCCCTCGTCAGGACCACGCCGCCCACACGGTAAACCAGGAAAGACCCCAGCGTGGCATCAAAATCACGCACATACTTGTGTCCTTTTGGCTGATAGTGGTCGCCTTCATACTTGTGGATGCCAAGGTTGAATTCTTTCTCATGCTGAATGATCGTCGGATCGATGTTGGATAAAAGCACATGGTGCTCTCCGTCCACCTCCTCCAGGGGACATACGAGCAACCCGTGGTATTTGCGGGTATTGCAGCCGATGATCGTGGTAGAGGCATAGGAACCCGCGCGGTTGGACCTGATCATCTCCCTGGAAAGTGAATATTCCAGATTTACCAGCTCTGACTTTTCAAACTTCAGGTAGCTCATGGATGCGAGAAATTTAATGGTAAATTACTTATTTTCGGTCCGCAAATTTAATACAATTAACCTTTTGGTCACCCGTTTTGTTTATGATCGGTTCAAATAAAATAACTTTGAATATAAGGCGTTAATAATTAATAGAATAGAAAGATATAAAATTATCACCCTTTTTCAAATTTTACACCGAAATATCACTTTGTCGATTCTTATTATTTTTACGCATTGAAAGTGTCTGAAGATGATCACCAGGATCCATATCATTTTTGCATTCCTGATACTGACCTGTATCGGTTGCAACCGGGGTGAGCGCACCGGTAATTCCTCCGGCAGGGAACCCGGACAGCCTGTGGGTATCCGTGGAACCCTGGAAAACGGTGCCGGTAAAACGGTAATACTCGATGAGATGGGGGCCAGGGAGCTGATCCCGGTGGATACGGCTGTATGTGATGAGACAGGAAGTTTTGAGATCAATTTTTCAGCCGAAGAGGTGGCGTTTTATGCACTGAGACTGGGAGGCCCCGGTTACATCACACTGCTGATCGAGCCGGGAGAAACCCTGAAGTTATCCGGGACCTATGGCCGCGATCATTCATACGAAGTGAAGGGCTCCAGGGGTTCGGCATTGCTCGGGGAACTTGCCTCGGAACATAAAAAAGCGCTGGATGCACTGGGAGAAATATCCAGGGAGAACCGGAAACGGTCCGGATCGCCAGGTTATGCGGAGATCAAGGCACAGCTTGACTACCGGTTTGATTCCATCACCGCGGATTTTACGCGCTATTCTGAAGGGTTCATCCGGCAGCATCCCGGATCGCTTTCCATCCTGGTGGCGCTGTATAATTTATACGGACCGGGGCTTCCCGTATTCAGCCCCGACCGGCATCTGGATGTTTACCGGTTCGTGGACTCCGCCCTGATGTCAAAGTACAGCGGGTTTGAAGCGGTTGAACTCCTGCACGCGCAGATCCAGGAAGCGGACCGTCAGCTGGCCCGTAAAAATCCGGTTATGCAGCTCCCCGAGGGAGAGATCGCTCCCGATTTTGTATCTTCGCAGCCTGACGGAAAAGAAATGGCCCTGTCAGATTTGCGTGGAAATTACGTACTTTTAAGCTTCTGGGCAGGATGGAGTAAGCTGAGCAGGGATGAGAATGTTACCCTGAAAAAGGCGCATATACGATACCGTGAACAACCTTTCAGGATCCTGCAGGTTTCACTGGACAGCGAAAGGGAGGTCTGGCTTCGGGCCATTGAAGAAGATCAACTGGACTGGGATCATGTCAGCGACCTGAGCAGATGGGAATCCCCGGTGGCCGATCTGTATCGCCTGGAAAAGATCCCTTCCAATGTCCTGATCGATCCGGCAGGAAGGATCATTGCAACGGATCTTTTCGGGAACCGGTTGCTGGAGCGACTGAATACATTATTTGAAAGCTGATATATGAAGAATCGATCACTGGTTTTCCTCATTCCCCTGATCATTTGCCTGGCATGCGACAGAGAGAAGGTTGTGGTGCGCGGAGTGGTGGACGGAGGCGCGCGCACGGGAGTCAGCCTGGAAAGACTGGATATCAACCGGACCACGGTCATAGACTCCCTCAGGACCGGGCGTGACGGGTCCTTCTCCTTTTCCACCCGGATCAAAGAACCGCAACTTTTGCTATTGAGGAATGACCGCGGGGAGATCCTCAACCTGCTTCCGTTTCCGGGTGAACGCATCTCGGTCAGTACCACCTACCATGCTTTCGGGGAAATCTACAGTGTCGAAGGTTCTCCTGAATCGGAGAAGGTCAGACTGCTTGTGGAGCACCTGCACTACACCAGAACGACCGTGGATTCCCTGGTAAAAGTGGCCGACTCCATCATGCAGCAGGAAGATCCCCGGCTTGCCCTCGTCCGGACAGCCTATACCCGGGCCCTGGTCGACCAGAAGCGTTTCACCATCAGGTTCCTGGTGGAAAATATGCATTCGCTGGCCAGCATCTATGCGCTTTACCAGAAATTCGACGAAGAAAATTTCATCCTGGGAGAGGAAAGCGATCTGCAATATTACAAAGTCGTGGCCGATTCCCTGGAAAACAGCTATCCCGGTGTTTCCCTGGTCAGATCGCTGCGCAGGGATATTGAGCAAAGAGAAGCCATCTTTGAAGGACAGCGGCACATGGAAGAACTGATAAGCATGGCCGACGAAACCGGTCTCCCGCAGCTCTCCATCCCCGACCGGGACGGGAATGCGATCGCGCTGTCGGACCTGGAGGGCAGGGTGGTCCTGGTGATCTTCTGGGCATCCGGCAACGAGGCGAGTGTCCGGGCACTGATCCGGCTGCAGTCCACCTATGACCGCTATCATGATAAAGGGTTTGAGGTTTATGCCATTTCGCTGGACAACGACAGGATCCGATGGATGAATACCATCGATTTCAACGAATTCAACTGGATCAACGTTTCCGAACTCTCCTACCCGGACTCAAAAGCAGACATGATTTACAATGTGAACCGCCTGCCCGCTGGCTTTCTGGTCAACAGGGAAGGTGAAATTGTGGCCAGGGACCTCTACGGAAGGACCCTCGAAACCTGGCTGGACAATCTTTTATAGCGGACTGATGCCGGAAAGTGACCGCATATATTTCGTATCGGACCTTCATCTGGGTATGCCTCCGCCTGAGGAAAGCCGCCAGCGTGAACAACTCTTTGTGCAATGGCTTGAAAAGATCCGCAGGGATGCCGCGGAGCTCTGGCTGCTGGGTGATGTGTTCGATTACTGGTTCGAATACAGGAAAGTGGTTCCGCGCGGTTTTACCAGGGTACTGGGAAAACTGGCCACCCTGAGCGATGAAGGAGTGAAAATCCATCTCTTCACGGGGAACCATGACATCTGGATCTTTGATTACCTTCCTGCCGAGATCGGTCTCGCGGTCCATCGCAGTCCCCTGACCCGGGAATGGAATGACCGGCTGTTCCTTCTCGGACATGGTGATGGCCTGTCACGGAAGGACGGGGGATACCGGCTCCTGCAGCAGCTCTTCAAAAACCCGGTTGCCCAGTGGTGCTATGCACGGTTGCATCCCAACCTCTCCACCGCCTTTGCCCAGTGGTGGTCGAAAAGAAGCCGCATGAAAAAGGGTCTGTTTATACCTTTCCTCGGCAGGGATCAGGAACATCAGGTGCAGTTCGCCCGGGAGAAACTGAAGGAAAACCCCGGGATCGACTATTTCGTTTTCGGTCACCGTCACATCCCCTATGACATCCGGGTCGGGGAGAAAAGCCGGGTGATCTGTCTGGGCGACTGGATCGAGAATTTCACCTACGCCGTTTTCGACGGGAAGACGCTTCAGCTCAAAAAGTTCCTGGAGGACCGGGGCGAGATCATCACCATGTGACCCGCCCCCGGTCGGTCAGCCAAAGATCCCGATGGTGACTGTCAGTCCCGCCATCACCACAGAAACCATGGTCATCAGCTTGATCAGAATGTTCAGCGATGGTCCCGAGGTATCTTTGAACGGATCTCCCACCGTATCGCCAACCACACTGGCTTTGTGGGCCTCACTGCCTTTGCCTCCGTAATTCCCTTTCTCAATATATTTCTTGGCATTGTCCCATGCTCCTCCCGAATTGTTCAGCATCACCGCCAGGGTGAATCCGGTGGTGAGTCCGCCTGCCAGCAGTCCGACCACACCGGCCACGCCCAGAACAACACCGATTGTTACGGGTACAATGATGGCAAGCAGGGAAGGAACGATCATTTCACGCTGCGCTCCCTTGGTGGAAATGGCCACGCACTTGGCATATTCCGGGGTGGCTTTCCCTTCCATGATCCCCGGGATATCCCGGAACTGGCGCCGCACTTCGTCCACCATGGCACCGGCAGCCCGTCCCACGGCCTTCATGGTCATGGCACAGAATACAAATGCCATCATGGCACCAATGAATACCCCGCCCAGCAATATGGGATTGAACAGCGAAAGATCATATGCCGCCACAAAATCCGAGATGTGGGCTGCACTCAATTTCACCGTGTTCACTCCTTCAGCCACTGCAGGTGCCTGATCCGTGTAGAATATTGTATCCCCTACCTGTTTGAACCCTTCAATGCTCTTGTCCGCCACCTTTCCCAGCCACAGTTTCACCTCTTCCATATAGGCGGCCAGCAGGGCCATGGCGGTAAGTGCAGCCGAACCGATGGCAAATCCTTTTCCGGTGGCAGCGGTGGTATTACCAAGCATATCCAGGGCATCCGTCCTTTCCCGCACCTCATGCGGCAGTTCCGACATCTCGGCATTCCCGCCCGCATTGTCGGCAATGGGCCCGAATGCATCGGTCGCCAGGGTGATCCCCAGGGTGGAGAGCATTCCCACAGCGGCGAAACCGATCCCGTACACGCCATTGGCAAATTCCTGGAATCCGCCCGAAAAACCAAAGGCGGCAATGATCGCAGCGGCAATGGTCACCACCGGGATCCAGGTGGAGTACATCCCCACCGCGATGCCATCAATGATGGTGGTGGCTGGTCCCTGCTGTGCCTGTCCGGCAATGCCTTTCGTGTATTTGTATTCATCGGAGGTGAAGAGTTCGGTACCCTGACCGATCACCACACCTGCCACCAGTCCGGCTACCACAGCACCGAAAATGCCCCAGGTGACCCATCCCAGAGAGGCCATGATCGCCATGGCCACCAGGATCAGCACCGAGCTTCCTCCCGTGCCCAGCAACAGTGCATGGAGGAGATTCCGCTGGGTGGCGGATTCCTTGGCCCTGACCATGAAGATCCCCGCAATGGAGAGCATGATCCCGATCGCGGCAACGATCATGGGCGCCACGACCGCCATCCCCTGGTCCGCTCCCGAAAGTCCCGGCAATGCCGCACCCAGGGCGGCGGTGGCCAGGATGGAACCACAGTAGGATTCATACAGGTCAGCTCCCATGCCTGCCACATCCCCCACGTTGTCGCCCACATTGTCGGCGATGGTGGCCGGATTCCTCGGATCATCCTCCGGGATCCCGGCTTCCACTTTCCCCACCAAATCTGCCCCCACATCTGCGGCTTTTGTATAAATTCCGCCGCCCACACGGGCAAACAGCGCCTGGGTGGAAGCACCCATCCCGAATGTCAGCATGGTGGCAGTGATCTCCACCAATTTCTGCTTCTCGGTGATACCTTCATGCACGAAGGTAAGCCCGGCCCAGGTCAGCCCCGTTTCCATATGTTCGGGCGTGAAAACCAATTTGTTCAGCACCCAGAACCAGGCCGTGATATCCAGCAATCCGAATCCCACCACGATGAGCCCCATCACCGCGCCGCTCCTGAAAGCCACCTGCAAACCTTTGTTCAGCGACTGGGATGCACCCCAGGTAGTCCTTGCGGAAGCGAATGTCGCCGTCCGCATCCCCAGGTATCCGCACAAACCCGAAAAGAACCCGCCGGTGAGAAATGCCACCGGTACAAACGGATTCTGCACACCCAGGTAGGCCAGGATCAAAAGAATAATTAAGAGTACTCCAAATACCATGGCTACCACCCTGTACTGGCGTTTGATATAGGCCATTGCCCCCTCGCGCACATACTTGGCGATCTCTTTCATCCGGTCATTGCCTTCCGGTTTTTTCATCATGTTCTTAAAGAACATCCATGCGAAAAGAAGTGCGACCACCGCGGCCAGTGGAAGTAGCCAGAATAGTCCAAAAATCTCTTTCATAATTCTATAGTTAAGGTGTTTAGTCTTAAAAACAGGACCAAAGATATCAAATTTGCATTTAGAATGACACTAAATAAAGGAGATCTTTTTCATTGACTTTGGCCTGATTTGCACCTATCTTTGTGACAACCCATATTCAAAGAGCATGAAAAGATCCGGACGGATTTTGATTCCCGTTGCGTTCCTGATGTTAACGGGAATAACGGGTTTCGGGCAATGCATTCCCGACACCGTGAATTGCAAGGATCTCAATGATCCAGGCGAGATTTGTCCCAGCACCCTTCCCGCCGCCACCGTCAATGTCCTTTACGATGAAACCATCACCGTGATCCCGCCTGATCAGGCAGTACTGGGGACAACCCCCGTTGAGATCGTTTATATTGAGATCGACTCGGTGAAGAACCTGCCGGAGGGTATTGATTATTTCCCCAACGCGTCGAAATTCTATGCCGACACGGCCTACTGCATCCAGCTGGCAGGGACTCCCGTAACTCCTGGCGAATACATGCTGTCCATCTTCGTGAGCCCTTTCATCCGGTATTTGGAATCCATCATCAAAGGTCCGCAGGTGACTGATAGCACCTCCGTCACAATGACTGTCCACTGGCCAGCCGGGCTGGATCCGAATCAATCCTTTGAATTCCGCGTGATCCAGAATGTACCCAATCCCTTTTCCGACATGACGCGGATCGGTTTCTACACCCCGTTTGACAACAGGATCGATCTGAAAGTATTCAACATCCTGGGTACATTGATATACCAGGAGGAGGTGGGCGCTCCCCCGGGCGAACATTATTTTAACTTTAACGGAATGGAGCTGCAGCCCGGTACCTATTTCTACAGGATCACCAACGGCACCGGGCATTATACGGGGAAATTCATCAAATCCAGGTAATCCGGGCCAACCGGACTGTCAGAAGGTAAGCCTGACCTGGAGGGTGAAGTTTCGCGGGGGACCGATATCACCGGGTCTGCCCAGGTATTCCCTGTTAAAGGCATTCCGCAGAATGACATTCACCCTGAGAGCGTCCACAATGTTCCACCCAAGCCGGAAATCTGCCAGGAAATAGCCTGTGGCATGTGTGTTCCAGTACTCCGGGAAACCCGGCTGCAGCAGGTTCCCGGTCAGCGGATCGATGAACACCTCATCCACATTGACCATCCGCGAATTGTACTGGACGTTGGCACCTGCAAAAAGCCGCCATGCCTCCAGCTCTGCATCTGCTTTCACCAGGTGCCGTCTGCGGTACTTGAGGATAAACGCTTCATCCTCACCCCTCCCCTCCTCCCGGATGATCCCGGGATCCACAGGGTTCATGAAGGTATATCCCCCGGTGACCCGCAACCTGAGCGGACCCATGCGTCCCTCTCCGTTCAGGGAAAGCTCTGCCCCCGTGATCCTGGCCGTCCCGATGTTCAGCGCCTTGAATCCCACGTCATCGAAAGTGGGGATAGCGGTGGTGTCTTTGGGATACACCCCGAAGGTATACTCGATCATGTTCGCATATTCCGTCCAGAACAAAGCCAGGTCGGCAAATCCCATCCATCCCCCCAGCGAAAACCCCTGTTTCAGGCCCGCTTCCGCGCTCCATCCCCTTTCCGGCTCCAGGTCCGGGTTCTTGAAAATACGCAGTCCCCCCACCTCCGCCGAAGCATATTTTTCCGCCACGGAGGGGAACCTGTAACCCTGTCCGAACGAGGCCCTCAGGTAGGTGGCACTCCCGGCCTGGTAATTGGTCCCCACCCGCACCACCGGGATGGAATAATACAGCGTTCCGTTGAGGGTGTTCATTTCCCAGCGGATACCGGCGGAGACCTTAAGCCGGTTCAGCGGATTGGCATCCAGCTGCGAATAGGCGGCCGTGTTGGATCCCCGGTGATTTTCATAAAGATTGGCGATGACCGTGTTCCGGGAGAAAGAGATACCGCTGGTCCAGTTCACCTGCTCACCGAACCGCTTCAGGTACCTGTACTCTGCATAGTAGATGTTCGAAAAGCTGCTTTTCTCCGTATCCACGGCACTGTTCCCCACACTGTAGATCCTGGTCTTCAGCGAGTGCTTGTCCCCCTCCGGGGTCACATACTCCAGGGAAGGATCGATGTTGTATCTGTGTCCCGTCAGCGGAGACCATGTCTCTGGATTCTGCCGATAGGCTCCCGAGTCGGCATTTTGCCAGAGAAGAAAATCTGCCGCGTCGAGCAGCATGCCGTTGGCCGAGATCCCCGCGGTAAGTCCCCGGACTTTTTGGAACCTGTATCGCACCGCCACATTCCCCCTGCCCCTTTGTTCATGTTCCAGTTCCCGGTAACCTTCATTTTTAAAATAATTCCCTCCCAGGGTAAGCTCCAGGTTCCCGATCATTCTCAGATGGGAGAAGGAAACACCCCCGAAGAGCGGGTTCCGCTCCCACCATACCAGTTCACGGCGTTGGGGTTTCATGTAAACTCCCCCGTGAAGGGTCACTTCGGTCTCTGGTTCATTGCCTGGAAAACGGGTCCTGAAATTGATCACGCCGTTCAATGCTGAAGATCCATGCAGGACGGATGACGCCCCCTTGATCACCTCCACCTGGTGCAGGTTCTCCACCGGCATGTAGTTCCATTTGATATCCCCGGCATCGCCGGATATCATGGGAAGATCATCCACCAGCATCAGGACCCTGCTGCCCACCCCGTAACTGAATCCGCTTCCGCCCCGGATGCTCGGCTGCCCGTCCAGGATGCTCACCCCGGAAGTCCGTTCCAGGATCATGTCCAGGGAAGTGATATTCTGGTTGGATAATTGATAAGGCTTGAGCAGTTCCAGGGAAACAGTTACATCGGACAGCTTCTGTTCATACTTACCCGCGCTGACCACCACTTCGTCCAACATTTTGCTGGTCCGGTTCATTTCTATTTCCAGTGCCACGGTCTCGCCGGCGGCCAGCCTGATGCTTCTCCTGGCAACCTCATAGCCCACATAGTAAAACTCGATCAGATGCGTGCCGGGGGAAAGGGACAACGAAAACTCTCCCGCCTCTCCGGAGATAGTACCCGTGCGCCGGTCAGCACTGATATTCACTGCTACCATGGGCTCTCCGCTATCCGTATCCAACACCCTTCCGTTCACAATCCCCCCGCGCTGTCCGTACAGACCGGCCGTGATCAGGATCAACCAGATTGAAAAAAGATGTTTCATCATTCAATGCATGATCGTTTCATTCCTCACTGCATGATATGATCCCTGGCCCTTACAAGGTCCCTGACCAGCGTGGAAAGGATCTCCGTATGAAGCTCCCCGGTCCACTCATTCATAAAGATCTTCTTGTATTCGATGGCGAGGACCAGTACACTTTCAGGATGCGACCCGGCGTATTTCCGGGTGAGGTAACCTCCGGGAAATATTGCATTTTCAGCCACCCGGATCTGGTGCCTGTCCACCCTTGTCCGCGAGAGGCGCTCCAGGAAAGCATCAATCAGGGGAGCAAAATGCTGCCTGTGGATGGACTTTGTCCCCAGGTTGATCTCAGGACGTTCATCTTTCCACCACTCCGTCTTTCTTTCACGCTGGTAACAATAGGAGTGCACATCAAAGAGTATGGCGATCCTGCTGTACCCCAGGATGTGATCGATGACCATCTCCAGCAATTCGTGGAATTCCCTGTATTTTTGCAGGGTAAACTCAATTTCCTCCGTGGTCAGCGGCCTGGACCAGACCTGAAGTCCCCACTGCTTCACATGGTAGGAATAGATGCAATTTTTCATATCCCTGTTCAGATCATATTCAAACCTGGAATCAAGGGCAATGATCTGCATGGGAAAATCCTTCACAAAAATGTCCGTATGGGGATCCTCCTCCCGGCAGCGCTCTTCCGCGCTCACTTCCATGATTTCCAGCATATCCTGCCGGACACTGCTGCCCGCATGCAGGGCAATCCCCAGGGTTCCGGCCGGCTCCCGGAAACAGAACCTGGCCGTTCCGAGTGCAGTGATGCCTTCCATGGGAAACTCCTGCTTTTCCAGCTTGTCCCGGATCTCCTCCAGCGTATAGCTTTGCATTGTTTTCACCTGATGATCTTTGTTTTCAGCGTTCCGCAGGCCCGGCAGTCAGCGTGGGCACCAGTCCCCCGCCCGCACTCACATTGATAACCGGACTCTCCGATATCCGGGTGATGGTCCCGCTGTAACGGTTATTGAGGGCATATGGATTAATGTTCACGTACTTGCATTTAAAACTGACCTCGCCTGATATCTCAGGATAATCATCGGTGGGAATATCCACATATTCCTGGACCACCCACGTGTCATCGTTCAGGTGTTTGTTCATCACTTCTTCCCAGACGTTCTGGGATGTCTCCCGCCCTATATAGACATCCTTTCCCCCGTATTTGTTGCCTGGCTTCATGACCATCCGGTCTTTCTGATCCGGTATAAAGGATTTCAGGTTCACCCATTTCCTTCCATACTTTACGCGCGAATCCGCAAGCACCTGCGTCCACGGAACGGTCTGTCTGATCAGCTGCCTTTCCCTGTCAGAAAATGCGGTATTGAACCGGGGATCGGACAGTACCGCAAGTACCTTCTTGTTTCCTACAATATAGGACCTGAATGAGTTACAGCAACACACCATGCCTTCACCGATGCACGCGATGAATTCCTCCACCTCGTTCCATTTCTCCAGCAGCTCTCTGGTAATAACCCGCTTATAAACCAGATGCACTTCCTCTCCCCCGGCCAGTGCCTTTCCATTGCTGATGGTAAAATCCTGCGGAGTGGCAATGATGGTTTGCAGTCCGTGCTCCCGGAAATGTTTCCGGTGCAGGTCAAATTCGGAGTGCGTGGAGACATCCGCCCAGTCCACGATGGCCACCACGGGTTTTTCCGGCATATTTCTGTGCAGTACCCGGAATTCCCGGTAGCAATGCAGCAATGAGGCCAGGAGCATGTCCTGTCGCCTGGCGTAACGGATGCGGTAACTGTTCAAAAAGGGGTATCCCCTGAAGATCTCCTGAAAACCCTCTTCCAGCACATCTGCATAGGCGATACCGGCAGGAGAATCGCAGTTGAATTCCAGGAATTTCAGGGATTCATGATCCAGGAATGCGTCCAGGCGTGAAATGACAAGCGGATTGCTGTATCCCGGATCGATCCGGAACAATTGCTTTTCCTTTTCCGAGAATCCCATGAAACCCCGCACCCGGTCATCCGCCAGGTAGATCCCGATGAACTTATTAAGGGCCCTGCTCATCCGCTCCACATAATTTTTCAGCAATGCCGATTGCCGCACCGACACAAAGTTAGGCTTCAGCAGCGTTGGCATGGCCTCTCCCCGGAATGTGCAGCCCCGTTCCATCAGGAACTCCCTCAGATGGGTAAATTGTGCTGCAACCGATGCCCCGTTTTTCAGAAAATACTCCCTGTATTCCCTGTTTAATCGCAGAATGGAATCGTCCATGAATGTATTCATCAATCAATTTTATATATTTATCCACGAAATTTACCCTTTTTCACCCAAAAACCTACCACCATGCTCCTCCATCACCAATTTGTAAGGATGGCAAAAAAGCATGCCAAGAAACTTGCCATCATTGACAGGACCACCCAGAGCAAAGTAACCTATGCAAGAGCCCTGATCGGAACACTGATCCTGTCCGGGAAATTCAAAAAATACGACAAAGGATACATCGGGATCATGATCCCCACTTCAGCCGGATGTGCGCTGGCCTCGGTCGGACTGCTGATGAGCGGCAGGATCCCGGTGATGATCAACTATTCGACGGGCGCGGAAGAGAATGCGCGTTACGCGCAGCAAAAATGCGGTTTCAAGACCATCATTGCATCCAGGGCATTGCTGGAAAAGATCAAATGCCCGGTACTGGATGGGATGGTCCTCATTGAAGACATCATGAAAGAGGTCACCACCTCTGATAAACTCCTGGCCGCATTGCGATCGAAGCTGCCCGCTTCCATGATCCTGGGCGGTATCCACAGGGGGGAGGAAAATGACACGGCCGCCATTCTCTTTACAAGCGGCAGCGAGAAAGATCCAAAGGCAGTGCAACTCACCCACAGGAACCTGGGATCGAATATCCTGAATTTCGGTGCACACATCCACCTTCGTGAGTCCGACGTTTTGCTTGCCAACCTGGTCTTTTTCCACATTTTCGGTCTGACCTGCAACCTGTGGGTATCATTTGTGTATGGCATGACCATGGTCACTTATGCGAATCCCACCGAATTTCAGACCATATCCAGGATTGCCAGGGAGGAGAAACCCACCATCATGGTGGGTACCCCGAGCTTTTACTGGGGATATCTGCAGAAATCGGAACCGGGTGATTTTCAGAGTCTCCGCATCATGGTGGCCGGGGCGGAC
The DNA here is from genome assembly GCA_011056635.1 of Bacteroides sp. Taxonomy (GTDB): domain Bacteria; phylum Bacteroidota; class Bacteroidia; order Bacteroidales. Next base: position 7,216 of record DSEO01000262.1, on the reverse strand, counting down.
AAGTGCCCGGATGTATTGCGTGAAGGATACCGGAAAAAACATGGTGTCACCCTGCTGGAAGGATATGGTACCACGGAAACTTCCCCGGTGGTCTCCTCGAACACACCGGAATTCAACAAGCCGGGCAGCATCGGGAAGGTTATCCCCAATGTGCTTGTGAAAATTGAACACCTGGAGACCGGCGAGGAATGCAAACCCGGGGAGGTGGGCAAGATCCTGGTGAAAGGAGACCTGGTGATGAAAGGGTACCTGGGTGATCCAGAGCTGACCGCACAAAGCATCGTGGATGGATGGTACGATACGGGTGACATGGGTTATATGGATGAAGACGGGTTCCTTTACCATTCCGGAAGGTTAAAGCGGTTCGTGAAGATCGGCGGCGAGATGGTTTCGCTGGTGAGGGTGGAAAATGTGATGGAACAGTTCCTCCCTGAAAATGCCAAATGCTGTGTGGTCGAAATTCCCGACGATGTGAAAGGCTCCACCATCGTGGCTGCGGTGAATATGGAGATCAATAAGATCGCCATCCTGAGGAAAATGGCCAGGCATCTGCCCAACATTTCACTGCCCAGGCAATTCTTCGTGATCGAGGAAATGCCCATGATGGGAACGGGCAAAATCGATTTCCGTACCGTGACCGCGCTTGTCAGGGAAATGTCAGAGAAACCGGATGCCAGCTGATCCTCCCAACAAGGCTTTGATCATCGCCCTGATCTGGAGTGTGGCGGGTTTTTCCTGCTATTACCTGTTGTCTCAAAATGATCGGTTTGCCAGAAAATTCCGGCACAGGGTTCCCCACCTGGATTATCATATCATCCAGGTGCTGTTCCAGCGCATGTGGGGAGTGATCTTCCTGGGCATCCTTTCCGTACTGGTGATCCGACTTTTCCTCCGGGATCCGCTGGCTGTATACGGACTCGGTTTCCAATTCCACCGACCTCCCCCATGGTGGATCCTCCTGTCGTTTCCCCTGATCATCGCGGTATCCCGTTATCATGCTTCCAGTTCCAAAAACCTGGCCCTGTATCCCCAGTTCCGGATCCAAACATGGACACCAGGGATCCTTTTCATCAACGGGATCAGCTGGATCATGTTCCTGGTGGCCTACGAATTCCTGTTCAGGGGATTCCTTTTATTCGGGGCACTTTCGGTGATGGACCCGCAGCCCGCGGTCCTTCTGAACTGCGTACTCTACGCAGTGGCCCATCTTTATAAAGGCCCCCTGGAAACCATCGGGGCGATCCCGATGGGTGTATTGCTGTGTTACCTGACCATCCTGACGGGAAATATCTGGACCGCAGTATGCATCCATTCGTTCATGGCGCTGACCAACGAGTGGATGTCCATCCGCGCTCATCCGGGGATGGAATTACAACGGAGTGTGAGGCCCCGGGCCATGAAATCCCGGAATCAGTGAAAACAGTGAACAAATCCATCCAAATCCACCCCGGGCAATGAAGATCTTCGTATCCGGAGCAACCGGTTTCATCGGGATGCAACTTGTAAGAAGACTTGCAGCTGAGGGATCGGTGGTTCATGCGCTTTACCGGACCGAAAGCAAAGCGGATCCCATCAGGAACCTACCGGGCGTGGTGCTTTTCAGGGGGGATATCCTGGATAAGGAGTCCCTGCGCAACGCCATGGAAGGATGCGGGGCAGCTTTCCATGCCGCCGCTTTCGCGAAAGCCTGGACCAGGGACCCGGACAGGATTTTCAGGCTCAATGTGGACGGAGCGCTCAACGTGGTGGAAGCGGCAGGGGAATGCGGGGTGAAACGGGTGGTGGTCACTTCCACGGCGGGTGTCCTGGGTCCCTCGGCGGAAGCACCCGTTGAAGAGTCCTCGCCGGTCCCGGGATCCTTTTTCACCCGGTATGAAGCATCGAAATTCCGGATGGAACAGGAACTTTTATCCCTGCCACTGGCGCTTCCGGAGATCGTCATCGTGAATCCCACCCGGGTATTCGGACCGGGCCTGCTGAATGAGTCCAACAGCATGACGAAAATGATCGCAAGGTACATGCAGGGATGGTGGAGACTCCTGCCCGGGGACGGGAACAGTATGGGCAACTATGTATTCGTGGAGGATGTGGTTTCCGGTCACATACTTGCCATGGAAAAGGGGAAACCCGGAGAACGGTATGTGCTGGGAGGTGAGAATGTTACCTACAGGCAGCTTTTTCAGTACATCCGCGAGGTAACCGGTGTGGATAAAAAATTGCTGAAGGTCCCTTACCCGCTGATGCTCGCTGTCGCCGTGCTGATGCATTGGTTCGCCCGTGTTACAGGTATCCCTCCCCTGATCGTACCCGGACTGATCCGGAAATACAACCACAACTGGATCGTTTCATCCGAAAAAGCTGTCCGGGAACTGGGCTACCGGCCCATGGACCTGCGCACGGGGATCAAACATACGGTCGACTGGCTGAAATCTCCGGATTAAAGACCCTGTGTTACATCATAAATGCCTAATTTGGATCAAATTTTACATGGATGAAAAACAAACGACTGCAAAGCAGCCTCGCGGCGGTCCTGGCCGTTTTGCTCACCTCCTGCGGCAGTGCCGGAAAGCCCGGCAATCCGGGAGACAAAAGCACAGATCCCGCTAAACAATATCCCCGGACCGGCTCGGTGGAACGGCTGGATCCTGCACTGGATGATATCATTGCACCGGGTGAACGGCCGGAGATCATCGCGGAAGGATTTGAATGGTCCGAGGGTCCTCTCTGGCTGCCTGACCAGCATATGCTGATCTTTTCCGACATACCCAACAATGCCATCTACAGCTGGTCGGAGAAGGACAGCCTGAAACTTTACCTGAAACCTTCGGGCTATACCGGTACCGTACCCCGGGGCGGGGAGACCGGCTCCAACGGTCTCCTGCTTGACGGCCAGGGACGGCTGGTGCTCTGTCAGCATGGTGACCACCGCATGGCCCGTATGGAAGCACCCCTGGATGATCCCGCCCCCGATTTTGTGACCCTGGCGGACAGCTGGCAGGGTAAACGGCTGAATTCCCCCAACGATGCCGTATACAGCAGCGACGGAGTACTCTACTTTACCGATCCCGCATACGGACTGGAGCTCCGCTACCGGGACCCCAAAAGGGAACTGGACTTCACCGGTGTTTTCCGCTACGATCCCGGCGGGAAGCTGACCCTGCTTACCGATGCGCTTTCCGCTCCCAACGGGATCGGGCTCTCGCCTGACGAATCCCTGCTGTATGTGGCCAATTCAGGAGGTGGCGTCCAGTCGTTCTGGATGGTCTATGAATTGACGGAGGACGGATCCCTGTCCAACGGAAGGGTGTTTGTGGACGCCGGTGAGGCTGCAAAGATTGACCGGGGATCACCCGACGGGTTGGAAGTCAGAAGTGACGGGATCACCTTTGCCACCGGTCCCGGCGGTGTATGGATCATCACCCCGGAAGGAAAACACCTGGGAACCATCCGTACCGGCGAAGCCACTTCCAACTGCACCCTGGATGCGGAAGGTAAATACCTCTATATGACGGCGGACAATTACCTGATGCGTATCCGGTTGCAGTGAGTCCGGGCCGTTCGAACAGCAACCCGTTTACAGGACCTGCCGATCCGTTCCTGATCCGGAGCTACAGGACAGGTAAGCTCCACGGTTCCCGGTATGAGGGTGAAAGGTAGCTGTCTGCCCCGGGATCATTGAGGAACCTGTTCCGGTCAGCATCCCAGTATAGCCGCCTACCGGTCTTGTACGCGATATTCCCCAGGTGGCAGGTGCGGGCCACCCCCGCGGCAATTTCAATGGGGCAATTCAGCTCCGCCCCGTTCCTGATGGCAGCCATGAAATTGGCCATGTGGTTCTCCAATCCCATCCCTTTTCCTTCGACCAGGGGCACCCGTTCCAGGGTGGGGTTCCCTTCTTTGGGTTCAGGGATCACTTCCCATCCGGTCCGGTCCACCACCAGGGTACCATCATTCCCCACAAAACCAACCCCGTGTGACCTGCCGTAATAACCCCCGTCAATGCCGATCCCGTGGTCCCAGAGCAGGGTGAACCCGTCAAACTCATAGATGGCCTGCTGGGTATCCGGGGTCTCGCAGGCATCATCGGGATAGGCGAACTTTCCGCCCATGGACATGACCGATTTCGGGGCCGTCTGCCGCATCCCGAAGAGCGCATAATCCATGATATGCACCCCCCAGTCGGTCATCATGCCCCCTGCATAATCCCAGAACCAGCGGAAGGTAAAGTGGAACCTGTTTTTATTGAAAGGGCGCTTCGGGGCGGGTCCCAGCCAGAAATCATAATCCACGCCGCCGGGAACCGGGCTGTCAGGTACCACCGGGACCGATTTCATCCATCCCTGGTACGACCAGGCCCTCACCGAGCGGATCTTCCCCAGGTTGCCCGCGTGCACATAGGCAATGGCATCCTGCCAGTGGGGATCGCTCCGCTGCCACTGTCCGACCTGTACCACATTCCCATACCGCTCCACCGCACGTTCCATGAGGTTGCATTCCTCAATGGAATTGGCCAGGGGCTTCTCGCAGTAGATGTCATATCCCTGCTGGGCCGCGTAGACGAAAGGAAGGGTGTGCCAGTGATCGGGCGTCCCGATAATGATCACGTCCAGTCCCCGGTGCTCCAGCAATTTCCTAAAATCATGGTACCCGGCAGGCGCCGTTCCCTGGATCTCCTTTACATCCGCGATCCGCTGCTGAAGCACATTGTCATCCACATCACAAAGCGCAGCACACTCCGTGCCGGGCTGGTTCAGGAATGCCCTCAGATCGGCAAATCCCATCCCGTTCACCCCGATCACACCGCAGACCAGTTTCTCATTGGCTCCCAGGATGCCTGCGTGCAGCGTGGGAAAAGCGGAGGTTATCCCCAGTGCTGCGGCCCCTGCTGCTGTTTTTTTGATGAAATTCCTGCGGTTCGTTTTCATGGTCCTTCGGTTTGGATAAGTGTATTTTAAATTTTCTGCAGTGACCAAGTTATGAAAAAACCGCTGGACAGACTTTCTTTTCTTTTGTACATTTGATGATTGTCATTCATAAAATCTAACCAGAATGGACCCGAAAATCAAAGAACTTTATTCCCGGTACAGGGCCGGAGGGCTCGACCGGCGTGCGTTCCTGAGAAAGCTTACCCTCATGACCGGCGGTGCGGCAGCTGCAGTTTCCATCCTTTCCCTGCTGGAAAGCCATCAACTTTATGCGGGCATCCCGACAGCCGGTGAACCGGAGCTGCATACCGAATTCATCACCTATCCGGGTGCAACGGGCGATGTGCGTGCCTACCTGGCAAGGCCCAAAGTGGATAAGAAGCTTCCCGGGGTGATCGTGATCCATGAAAACAGGGGACTGGTCCCCCATATCCAGGATGTAAACCGGCGTATGGCCAGGGAAGGATTCCTGGCGCTGGCACCCGACGCATTATCGCCACTGGGAGGAACCCCGGAGGATGATGAGGACAAGGGCCGGAATATGATGCGTGAGCTGGATAATGAAGAGACCGTGAAAAATTTCGTGGCTGCTGTCAAATACCTGGATACCCATCCGCTTACCAATGGGAAAGTGGGATGCACGGGCTTCTGCTGGGGTGGTGGGATGACCAACCAGGTGGCCGTCCGTGCCCCCGAACTGGATGCGGCCGTTCCCTACTACGGCAGCCAGCCCGATCCGGAGGATGTGCCGAAGATCAAAGCTGAACTCATGCTGCATTATGCCGGGGAGGATGAAAGGATCAACAGCGGGATCCCCGCATTCGAAGAAGCCCTGAAAAAGGCCGGGGTGGAATATCAGCTGTTCATCTATGAAGGGGCGCAGCATGCCTTCAACAATGATTCCAATCCGGGCAGGTACCACCAGGAAGCGGCCGAACTTGCCTGGAAGCGGACCATCGCCTTTTTCAGGGAGAAGCTGCAGGTGTAAATTTACAGCAGCTGCAGACGCAGAAACCCGGACAGAAGAGCTGCTGACAGGCTACCTGTTCATGCAACAATGCTTGTATTTTTTGCCGCTGCCACAGGGGCACGGATCGTTACGCCCCACCTTTCGGGAAGGATCCTGTTCCTGGTGTTGCTGCGCGTTCCATACTTTCGCCACCTCTTCCACAAATGGCCGGCAATGGTTGAAGAATTTCCTGTAGCCGGCACACAGGTAATTGACCCTCTTAACGGGATTCAGTCCATCCTCCCCACCGGGGGCTGCAATAAACCGGTTTTTGGGACACTCCCCGTTGCACATGTCCCGCACCTCACATTCCAGGCAATAGCGGGGCAGGGTTCCCAGCTTGGCCCTGCCGAAGGCCAGCTGCTCCGGGCTGTCCAGTAATTCGGCCAGGCTGCGCTCCCGGATGTTTCCCAGGAGGTGCTCCCCGTTCACAAAATGGTCACACGGGTAAAAATCACCGTTGTATTCCACCACCGGGACACCCCCGCAGGTCCTTTTAAAAATGCAAAGCGTATGCTCCTGTCCGAATGCCACCCTGGCTGCCTCCTCGAAGATCTGCACTTTCAGTCTGCCGATATCCGCTTCCTTCCATTCATCGAATACGGCGATCAGAAAATCCCCGAAGGCTTCTGGGGGGACAGAGATGTCACTGACCGGTGATCCCGTCTCAGGTGCTCTCTCCACCAGGGGAAGGAAAGTGATATAATTTGCCTGCAGCGCTTTGAAGAACCGGTAAACTTCCAGGGGATACCTCACATTGCCGGCATTGACCACGCAGAGGATCTCTGAAATGACCCCATGTTTCCTCAGGAGCCTGTAACCATTCAGGGTTTGTTCGAAAGTGGATTTCCCGTTTTTTCCATACCGGTAAAGGTCGTGAAGCTCACGCGGACCGTCGATGCTGATCCCCACCGTAAACTGCTCCTCGGCAAAAAACCTGCACCAGTTTTCATCCAGCAAGGTCCCGTTGGTCTGTATACCATTCACAATGCGCCGGCCGGCCGGACAATATCTCTTTTGAATCTCGACGATCTCCCTGAAGTAATCGAGGCCGGTCATCGTAGGCTCTCCTCCGTGCCAGGAAAAACTGATCACCGGTTCGGTGGATGCTTCGATGTGCTGCCGGATGTATTCCCCGAGAAGGTCGGGAGACATGCGAAAACTTGCTTCCCCGGGATAAAGCAGGTCTTTCTCCAGGTAATAACAATAGCGGCACCCCATGTTGCACCGGGGGCCCACCGGTTTGACAAACACCTGGAATTCACGGGAAGACTGCTCCATT
>DSEO01000261.1 GCA_011056635.1 Bacteroides sp. | reverse complement strand
GTGAACTAGGCAGGAGTCGAACCCGCAACCTCCTGATCCGTAGTCAGGTGCTCTATCCAGTTGAGCTACTAGTCCGGCTATTCAATACTGAAAAGCGAAGGCAAATTTACGTAAAACAGCCCAATTCCAAAACTCTTCGTACAGATTTCGTAATTTTGACCAAAACCGCAAGCCATGAAAAAAGTCTTCCGTATCCTGCTGATTACCCTGGGTGTGCTGCTTCTCCTGCTGGTGACCGTGCCTTTGCTGTTCCGGTCCAGGATCGAATCAAAGGTGAAGGACATGATCAACAAACAGGTACATGCGACGGTGGACTGGTCGGGGATCGGGATCTCCCTGTTCAGGGGATTTCCCGACCTGAGTGTGAACCTGCGCGGCTTTTCAGTGGTTGGACTGGAACCGTTTGCAGGAGATACGCTTGCAAGTATGGATCGCTTTGATATCAGGGTGGACCTGATCAGCGCCATCCGCAAGGATGTGGAGGTGAAATCGGTCATCCTGGACCGGCCGCTGATCAACGCGGTGGTGCTGGAGGATGGTTCGGCCAGCTGGGACATTGCCCGGAAACCGGATGATACTCCGGAAGAAGTGGCACAGCCGGAGGAACCGGGGAGCGTGACCGATGAAGAACCCGGAGTGCAGCCGGCAGATAAGCCGGAAAAAGATGATGCGGGTAAATCCGGGACCGCAGCAGCGGACGAAGAAGTTCCCATCAAAATACAGCTGAACAGGCTGGCCATCCTGGACGGCCGCATCATGTACAGCGATGCCAGGCAAGGGGCGGAAGCGATGCTGCGGGACCTGGACCTGGAGCTTTCGGGTGATTTTTCCATGGATCAGACCGATCTGATCCTGGAAGTGGCGGCTGAAGGGATACAGGCTAAGTATGGCGGGATCCGGTACCTGAAGGATGCGGTGTTCGGTATGGACCTGACCGCTGCGGTGGACCTGGTCAACAGCGTCTATACCCTGAAAGAGAATGAGATCCGGTTGAATGAGCTGGTCCTGGGTACGGAAGGGATGGTGTCCCTGCAGGGGGACGGGGCCATGGAAATGGATCTGCGTTTCTTTACACGGGAGACCAGCTTCGAATCGCTGTTATCCCTGGTGCCGGCCATCTACCTCAATGAATTCGGTTCCCTGAAAACAACCGGCAACCTTCAGCTGGAAGGGGAGGTCAAAGGGACCATGAAAGATACGATCCTTCCCGATGCAACCCTGTCACTGATGGTCAGTGACGGTTATTTCTCCTATCCGGACCTTCCGAAGGATGTGTCCGATGTGCAGATCGAGCTGTATGCGGACTACCGGGGTGCCGACATGGACCTGTCCACCGTGGACCTGAAAAAGTTCCACCTTGTGATGGGAGGGAACCCCTTTGACATCATCCTGCATGTGGCGCATCCCGTCTCCGACATGCAGGTGGACGGGTTGGCCAGGGGCACGGTCGACTTTTCCAGCATCCGGGATGTGGTCCCGCTGGAGGGAATTGAACTGGGCGGACGGCTGGAGGCCGATCTGCGGTGGGATACGCGCATGTCATACATTGAGAATGAACAGTATGAGAAGGTGAACCTGGATGGCAGGCTGGTGATGGAGGATGTGTTGCTCAATACACCGGATATCCCCGTTCCGGTGAAGCTGACCCGGATGGATATGGAATTCACGCCCCGGGTCGTGAACCTGCTGGCCATGGATCTCAACATGGGGGCATCCGATCTTCAAATGCACGGGGAACTTTCCAATTTTATCCCGTATGTCTTTGATGACCAGGTCGTATCAGGTTCGCTGAATGTGAAATCCTCGCTGCTCGACGTGAACGAGATGCTTCCGGAAACGGCGGCAGATACTGCCCGTGCAAAACCTGTAGCCGGGGAAGCAACGGCAGAGAAGACACCAGAAGCTGAACCGGATGAGGCTGCCAACGCAACACCGGAAGAATCCGCAGCCGGACCGGCTGCATTCAGGATACCGGAGAATATTGATTTCGACCTGATCCTTGATCTGAAGAAGGTGCACTACCAGGATATGGTGGTGGAAAACATCCGGGGCGCCATGCAGGTCACGGAAGGGACCGCCAGGTTGGAGGGACTGGACCTGGAGGTTCTTGACGGAAGTGTGCGCACTTCGGGGTTGGTGGATACCCGGGGGACCTATCCGGATGTGGATTTGGTACTGGATATTAACGATGTGGACATTCCCGCTGCCTATGAAACTTTTGTTACTGTGGAAAGACTGGCACCCGTGGCTAAATACTGCAGGGGAACGGCCAATGTGAAGATGCGTTACCAATCGCTTCTGGACGCGAAATTCACCCCGCTTTTTTCCACCATCAACGGGAATGGCAGATTATTTACGAAGGACCTGCAGATCTATAACCTGAAATCTTTTGTCCGGCTGAGCGAGATCCTGAAAAATGAGAAATTCAGGAACATGGCCCCCGACGAGGTGGACCTGCAGTTCACCGTGCTGGACGGCAGGGTGATGGTCGAACCTTTCGACGTGGATTTTGATGATTCCAGGATCACCGTTTCCGGGTCCCACGGCATCGACCTGACCATGGATTACCTGCTGGATATGGAGATTGCAAAATCTGATCTGGGGGAAGGGGCGGCTGAATTGATGCAGGGAATTGGTGCACTGGCTGCAGGAGCGGGCCTGCAGATCCCCCAATCCGATGTGGTGAAGGTGAAGGCCTGGATCAGGGGCACATTCGGGGATCCGCAGATCACCACCGATCTCAGTGCCAATCTCAGGTCAGGGGGAGAAACTGTGAAAAATGCCGTGGAGGAAGAAGTACGGGAAAAACTGGAAGAGGTGGAAGAAGATGTGCGGGAGGAAGCCGGCGAAAGGGCGGACAAGATCATCAGCGAAGCCGAACGGGAAGCGGAACGGATCATCGGGGAGGCGCGGAAAGCAGGGGATGAACTGGTAAGTGAAGCGGAGCGACAGGGTGAAAAGATGATCAAGGAAGCAGGCAGCAATCCCCTCCGGCAGGCAGCGGCCAAAAGAGCAGCCGCAGAGCTGAGGAACCAGGCGGTAAAACAGTCAGAAAACCTCATTCGGGAGGCGGAGGAAAGGGCGGAAAAGATCCTGGAGAATGCCAGGAAAGAAGCGGAAAAGTTGTAGGAACTAAAATTTCTTTTCCTTGATACGGGCTTTTTTACCGGTCAGATCCCTGAAATAGAAGATCCTGGCCCTTCTGACATGTCCGTGTTTGTTGATCTCAACCTTTTCAATAAAGGGGGATGCGGACGGGAAGATCCTTTCCACACCGATGTTCCCGGACATTTTCCGGACGGTGAAGGTTTCCGTGTTCCCTGTGCCCCTTCGCTGCAGGACCACTCCCCTGAACTGCTGGATACGTTCTTTGTTACCTTCCCGGATCTTGTAATGTACGGTAATGGTGTCTCCTGCCTTAAAATCGGGCAATTCAGCATGCGGAGCATATTCTTTGTCAACAACCTTCATCAGATCCATGATTCTAAACTTTAATTGCTATGCCTGGAATTAACAGGTCGCAAAAGTACAAATATTTTCCTATTTGTAATAAGAAATATTCAGAATTATTCACAATGGAAAGCAATGCTCCCTCCGGACCAGTACACAGTCTGCAAATGCGACCTGTCAGTGGGACCCGCTCTCAGGAACCCGCAGTTTCTTGCCCGTATCTTTGACCACATTTTCTTTCCAGCTTTCCGGATATCCGGGAAAATCCGGCATCATGGGATAACCCTCGGGAGTTCTCAAAAAATGTCCGTTCTCCTCTTTCTTGGTGTTCCCGTCCATGTACTTCACCAGCAGGAAATGCCCCAGGTCCCTGTATCGCTGCACGGTATAATCGCCCATACTGACGGAGTAATTGGTGATGAACTCCCTGGCCATGGCCGGATCGGTTTCATGGAGGACCGCGGCGGCGGCATCAATGGCGGGAACTTCCGCGATAAACTTCTTTTCCAGTTCTGACTGGACCTGCCGGACATCTTCCATCATCACATTGTATCTCAGGTAACTGAAATTGGACACAAAGTTGAATGCCCAGAAGGCCGAAGTTTCCGAATAGGTAAGCAGGTCCCCGTTCCCCACGGCATAGGATTCGGGCACACGGGTCATTCCGCAGTACATGGGCACATACACCGAAGCTGCCGCATCGTCCACACCGAACCAAAGGATACCGCCCAGGTAATCCGGCTTGACCGGACGGCATTCTGCCACAAAGGAGAAACCGGTCTGCTGCGTGGCTGTGGCGCGCTCGTTGCAGTATGTTTTCCCGTCATATTCCCAGGTGAGTGGCCGCCAGCGATAGGGCAGTCCGAATGGTCCGGCTCCGGCATCCTGGCTCATATCCAGTTCGGTGCCTTCCAGGTGGTCCCGCATGAAGTGCATCAGGTCCGCATGGGAAATTTTCCGGTTCGGTTTGATATACAGGGGCATGCGGTTATCCAGCTCATGGCCTTTTGCATACGCGAAGTACTGATCCATATCATCGTTGATCTCCTTGAAAAAAGACCAGACACGCACCTCACAGAAACGGGCCCCGCTGAAATCCACCGGGGCATAGGTGTCGCTGAAACTGAACTCCTGGTCCGGACCATCGTAGTATCCCATTTCACGGGCGAATGAGATCACGTCGGGGGCATACAGGCAGTTTTCCGGGTCATTCAGCGGGAATTGCCTGATCCTGGCCTGGTTGGCGTGGGCTGATACATATCCGTCCGGGATCCGGACAGCCACCCAGACGGCTCCCTTGTTTTGGTTGTAGGGTGTTCCGCCTTCATTGACCATTTTTGTGCCTTTCCCGATCATCTCCATGATCCACACCTCATTGGGATCGGCAATGGAAAATGACTCGCCGGAACTGGCATAACCGAATTCGGCCACCAGTTCACCCATGATGTGAATGGCTTCCCTAGCCGTCCTCGCCCGCTGCAGGGCGATATACATCAGGCTTCCGTAATCCACGATCCCGGTGGTATCCACCAACTCCGTTCTACCTCCGTACGTGGTTTCTCCGATGGCCACCTGGTGTTCGTTGATGTTGCCCACCACCGAATAAGTATGCGAGACCTGCGGGATTCGCCCCAGGAATCTGTTGGTATCCCATTCGTACACATCCATCATGGTTCCGGCCGGATAATCCGCGGCAGGTCTGAAATAGAGTTCCCCGAAGAGAACGTGGGAGTCGGCTGCATAGGTGATCATCGAGCTTCCGTTGACCGAAGCACCCGGGGTAACCAGGAAATTGGTACATCCCAGTATTTCCGCTGCATTCCACCATGCCATCAGGACGGCGGCGATAAACATATATTTTCTCATCAATTCCACATTTTAATTAAAAGGACGGTAAATATTCCACTTTTCTGCAAAACAACCAAGCAACCCTATTCCATAACATAAAAGCGGGCCGAATTTAACACAAAATAACCTGGATTGTAAAACGGGTGCATCGTCAGAGGGGCCCTTTTCTCATTGGTGGATCTCACCTGCGGACAGATCTGCCTGTCCGCCCGTGACGCTTGCCAGGCAGTTGATCTCGTTGCGGACCCTGAGCACTCCGAGAAAAGCAAAGACCAGTGCTTCTTTGAATTCGACCAGTTGCCTGTCCGGTATCACGAGCCTTGCTTTCGTATGATGCTGTAACCGTTCCATCAGCATTGGGTTCAAAGCACCCCCTCCGGTAACCAGCACCGATTCCATCCCGGCATTACGAACACAGAATGAAATTTGGATGCAGATATGCTCGATCACAGTGGCCATCAGGTCGGGGAGTGCGTCAGAAGCGGATTCGAGCACGGGCACAAATTCCTTTTCGAACCATTCCTTCCCCAGTGATTTGGGAGGCGGGACCCTGTAGTAATCCAGATGGTTCAGGGCTTCAAGCAATGCATTGCCGACCCTGCCCTGACGGGCCATGACCCCATCCTTGTCGAATGTTTTGCCTGCTCTTCCGGCCAGCTTGTTGAGGGCCAGATTTACCGGGCATATGTCATAACCGATCCGTCTCCCAATGTCATCCTCATAGGAAATATTGGCGAACCCGCCCAGGTTCAGGCATCCATCATATTCCCCAAACAGCAGCCTGTCACCCGCCGGCACCAGCGGAGCGCCCTGTCCCCCCTGTGCCACATCCGCTTTCCTGAAATCATTCACCACAGTCAGTCCGGTTTCCCTGGCCATGATCTCACCGTTGCCAGCCTGGAAAGTGATGCCGTTTTCCGGCCGGTGAATAAGGGTGTGGCCATGGGATGCAATAAAATCGGGGATTCTGTGAATCCTTTCGTGGAATGAATGGATCTGTTCGGCGTAGAAATGCCCCAGTGTCACATCCATCTTCCTGAGTGCAGTCCGGTCCCACCCGGAAGCGCCGGAAAGCTGTTCAAGAATCGGTGGAGGGTATGGGATTGTTTCAGCCCGGAGGATACGGTAGCTCCAGCCCGAACGCCCGGCAGAAAAGCAGCAGAACGCCAGGTCCACTCCGTCCAGCGAGGATCCTGACATGACTCCCGTCACCCTGTATTCTGCCTGTGTTTCGCGGTCGCTTACCACTTGAAGGTGGAGTGATAAAGGTTCACGTTCCCGCTGGCATCCGTAACATACAGCTCCAGCTCGTGGGTTGATCCCCGCTCAATCCGTTCATTATCAAAAATATAGGTCAGCAGCTCGTCTTTCGGGTCATATTCAAACAGGGCCCACCTGTTGTCGATATATCCCTCGTAGCGGTCAATTCCCGAAAGATCATCCCGGATGATGAAGCGGAGCGATTCCGTGCCCCCGGGGTCTTCCATGGCTTTCCCGGCGTAAGGAATGATCTCGGGAGGGATGGTATCCATGGAAACGGCAAAGGTACCGAAACTTCGTACCTGGGCTGTCACTTTCCCGTCTTTGTATTCCCCTCCAACATAGGATATCTCCCCGTTTTTGTCGAATGTGACCAGACAAAGCCTGTCGCCCTGCCCCCTGTGCCCGTTGACTGTATTGATTGACAGCCGGTAGGGGAGGTGGACCGGTATGTCCGGGGTGTGAACATGGTGCAGTTCGGAATGCAGGCCATCCGGCCGCGGTGAGCTCGCATACCTGAAATCCAGGTCATCGTACAGTGCATATGCCGGCATTTCCAGTTCCACGCCATCCGCGGAAAAACGGTTGATTTTGTGGTAGGACATGCGGTGGACATGATCATCCTCGGAATGTCCAGAGATTTGTCCGTTCTGCTCCCCCCTGATCCTGAATTTGAGTTCCGCATTGTTTCCTGCCACGTCGGACGCAACCACTCGGATCTCGTAGGTTCTGCCTTCCTCAATTTGGATCAGTCCGTCGGACACCAGTCCCCTGTAGATCCGCAGCCTGTCATTGGGAAGGCGGTGAAGCCGGTGTGATTTGGTCCCTTTATTGAATCGTTCCCCGTAATCAATGTGCGCATTGATGAACCGTGTCTCCGAAAAGGAGAATTCGTCCATCACGTGTTTGTAAACCCTGGAACCGTTCACAAAGAGCTCGAGCATGTAGACGCCACATCGGTTGGGTGCCCCGTTCAGGTAATCGAATACCTCCACCCCGCATCCGATGGTGCCACAGGCAGCAATTTCCGGTCCGGAGGAAAGGGTGAAGCCACCTTCGCCTGGGACAGTGGCCGCAGAGAATTTTTGCGGGGACCGGTTGACGCGGCTGCTGTCACCCACAGGATACAGGAAGAGCTGATGAAACCTGGGAGGGAGCCTGTCGGTGATGTCAAATCCGTACCGCAGCACATTGGTGGGGTGCTGGTCGCCCGTGGTCCGGATCTCCAAATGGAGATGGGGTCCGGAAGAACTTCCGCTGTTCCCCGAATAACCGATGATCGCTCCTTTTTGAAGGGGGAACTGACCCGGCTTCAGGTAGATATCCACCACGTGTGACTTTCGCGCGTACTGTATCTGCTTCACATGGGATGCGATATCAGGCGTGTACCGGTCCAGGTGCCCGTACTGGGAGGTGTGTCCGGTGGGGTGACTCACATAGATGGATTTTCCGTAACCGTTTGCCTGCACCTTGATCCTGGAGACGTAACCTTCTTCAATGGAATGCACCGCATAACCAATGACCCCGTTGGTTTTGATGTCAATGCCCGAATGAAAGTGATCATCCCGGATCTCCCCAAAATTTCCTGACAGGACCAGGGGAATGTCAAGCGGGGGGAGAAAATGGATTGCATCCTGACTAATTGACTGGCTGATAAATAAATGAAGCATGATTACAAGGAGCGGTCTCTGCATGATGTCATGTTTGTATGGTGACGCTTCAAAGCTATATTTTTATACCTGATTAAGAAATACCGCCCGTTTAATATTATTAAAATAGTTATATATTTGTGTTGTATATATCTCTGTTGAATGAGCGTTGAACATGTTGAAATATTGGAGGGGATCAAGGAAAAAATTCAATCGATAAAATTCCGGCTGAAGGAACAACAGGATGAAAATAGGCGATTGAAAGAGCAGTATGAGGAACTTCAGCAGATGGTTCAACAAAAGCAGTCGAAGATTGAGGAGCTGGAACAGAAGAACCAGCAGCTTGCACTGGTGAAAAGCATCATGGCGGACAGCGATGATGTGAATGGTGCCAGGGTAAGAATCAACAGAATTGTGCGGGAGATAGACAAATGTATTGCTCTTTTAAACAGATCATAAGGGGATCATGGAAGAACAACTGTCCATCAAAGTCCAGATTGCAGAGCGTTTTTATCCCCTAAAAATACAGCGGCAGGATGAGGAAAAGATACGAAAAGCAGCCCGGCTGATCAATGATAAGATCCTTCAGTATAAGCAGAGATATACCGATAAGGATGCACAGGATTTTATCGCCATGGCAGCCCTGCAGTTCGTCATCAACTTGCTGGATTGTGAACAACAGCAAAATGTTGTATCTTTGGAAAAGGAGCTGGGATTATTGAGCAGCGAGCTGGATGAAATGCTGAAATAAGAGTAATATCGTTCTTTGAATATATAAGAGTTTGCCCGCATTGTTTCTTCAATTATTTTTTGAACTCAACATTTATTACATTGGAGCAAAGCTCGGATTGAGAAAAGCAGGCCAAAATCCCGGTTCGCCGGGATACTGAATTCGTTCGGTCATTGGAAACTTGATACAGTCCGGCAGCTTCACCCATGTCGTAGTGGGGTTTAATTAAATCTTGGAGAAATATGCGGGTTTTTTATTTTACATAAACGAGAAACCTATGGAACTGTTAATGCAATCATTGGTGCTGCAGGCAACCATGACCTGGTTGATCGGAGGAGCTTCATTGCTGGTGGGTGCGGGAGTAGCTTTCCTTGTGATCAATACGCTGACGAACAGGAAAAGCAGCAATATCATCAGGGAGGCCGAGGGGGAAGCTGAAATGATCAAACAGCAGAAGATACTCCAGGCCAAGGAAAAGTTCCTTCAGCTGAAGGAAGAGCACGAAAAGCTCATCAATGAGAAGAATAGTAAAATCAATCAGCGGGAGAATGAGATAAAGCAGAAAGAGTTTTCTCTGTCCCAGAAGCAAGAGGATCTGCAAAGAAAGAATTCTGAAATCGAGGCCATCAGGGAAAACCTCAACATGCAGATCGAGATCGTCGAAAAAAGGAAAGAGGAGCTGGAAAGGGCACACAGGATGCAGGTGGAACAGCTGGAGACCATTTCCGGAATGTCTGCCGAGGAGGCCAAATCCCAGTTGGTGGAATCCCTGAAAGAGGAAGCCCGGAGCGAAGCCATGTCGCTGATCAATGAGATTGTGGATGAGGCTAAAATGACCGCAAACAAGGAGGCCAAGAACATTGTGATCAAGTCCATCCAGCGGGTGGCCGGAGAAACTGCCATTGAAAATGCGGTCACTGTCTTTCACATTGAATCCGATGAACTGAAAGGGCGTATCATCGGAAGAGAGGGGCGCAATATACGTGCCCTTGAAGCTGCTACCGGTGTGGAGGTCATCGTGGATGATACTCCGGAAGCCATTATCCTTTCCGCCTTCGATCCCGTGAGGAGGGAGGTGGCACGGCTCGCTCTCCATCAGCTTGTTACCGATGGCCGGATTCACCCGGCCAGGATCGAGGAGATCGTTACAAAAACCACCAGGCAGATTGAAGAAGAGATCATTGAAGTGGGGAAAAGGACCGCCATCGATCTGGGAATTCACGGTCTTCACCCGGAACTGATCAGAATGGTGGGCAAGATGAAGTACCGTTCTTCCTACGGTCAGAACCTGCTGCAGCATTCCCGGGAAGTGGCCAATCTCTGTGCAGTAATGGCTTCGGAGCTGGGACTCAATGCCAAACTCGCCAGACGGGCCGGACTGCTCCATGATATCGGGAAAGTGCCGGATGATGAACCGGAGCTTCCCCACGCAGTATTCGGAATGAAGCTCGCTGAAAAATACAAGGAGAAACCGGAGATCTGCAATGCCATCGGGGCACACCATGATGAAGTGGAGATGACCACACTGCTCGCTCCCATCGTCCAGGTCTGTGATGCCATCTCCGGAGCCAGGCCGGGAGCCAGGCGTGAAGTGGTCGAATCATACATCAAACGGCTCAAGGAGCTTGAAGCGCTGGCACTGTCCTATCCCGGTGTGTTAAAAACGTATGCCATTCAGGCCGGGCGCGAGCTCAGGGTGATCGTTGGAAGTGAAAAAGTTTCGGACCAGGAGGCGGAAAGTCTCTCCTTTGATATCGCCAGAAAGATCCAGGATGAGATGACCTACCCGGGTCAGGTCAAGATCACGGTCATCAGGGAAACTAGAGCCATCAGCTATGCCAAGTAGTCAAAACAGCATGGAGCCTTCCGGGGTACATGTGCTGGTCACGGGAACCGCCGGGTTTATCGGGTATCATCTGGCTAAGCGACTGGTCAGCAGGGGATACAGGGTGACCGGGCTTGATTCGATCAATGACTATTACGATGTGGAACTGAAATATGCTCGCCTGGAGCAGGCGGGTATATCGAGCGAGCAGATCTTTTACAACCGGCAGGTATCCGGAGGGCCCGACAAACGCTATCAGTTCATCCAGTTGCAGCTGGAGGACCGGGAAGCGATCTTCGACCTCTTCGCCCGGAGCAATTTTGATGTGGTGGTCAACCTTGCGGCACAGGCCGGTGTGCGTTACAGCCTGACCAATCCCCAGGCATATGTGGACTGCAATATCACCGGTTTCCTCAGTATCCTGGAAGCATGCAGGCGCCACCCGGTCCGTAACCTGATCTACGCCAGCAGCAGCAGTGTATATGGTTTGAATAAAAAAATGCCTTTTTCCGTGGGTTCCAATGTGGATCACCCGGTGAGCCTCTATGCCGCCAGTAAAAAGAGCAATGAATTGATGGCCCATACTTACAGTCACCTTTTCGGGATCCCCACCATCGGGCTTCGCTTCTTCACGGTATACGGACCCTGGGGACGTCCCGATATGGCCCTGTTTATTTTTACCAGGGCGATTTTTGAAGGAAGGCCCATTGAGGTGTTTAACCACGGGAAGATGGAGCGGGACTTTACCTATATTGACGACATTGTCACCGGCATCGAGAAAATGATCCCGCAGCCACCCGGTCCCAAACATGGGTGGGATCCGGAACATCCCGACCCGTCCGGTTCCACGGCTCCTTACAGGCTTTATAACATCGGGCACAATCATCCTGTAAGGCTGACCGACTTCATAGGGGCCATTGAAAAGGCACTTGGCAAAAAAGCCATAAAAAAAATGATGCCCATCCAGCCCGGAGATGTGGAAAAAACATGGGCGGATGTCACTTCCCTTGCGGAGGACTTCAACTACAACCCTTCCACTTCCGTGGAGGAGGGGATCGGACATTTCGTGGAGTGGTACAGGAGTTATTACGGAATCTGATCTCCGGATAGCAGGCTTTTCAGCATATCCGCCTTATCGGGATGCCCTGATTTGTCAAAGGCAAACTGAAGATTGAGCACGAGCCGCTCGATGATGTCAATGTTGGAGCAGGGATTGAAATAAAAATCCCTTTCCTCGATATTCAGCTGCTTCAGAAAATACCGGAGTTCCTTCTTTCCCAGTACCGCCCCGTTGTCATACGGATTGATATAGAACAGGATCCCGCTGGGATCATCCTGGAAATCCGGATCATAATAGCATAGTACGAAATTCCTGGGCAGGTTCACGCCGAAGATGGGAAGTTCCAGTCGCCTTGCAACTTCGGCATAGATAAGACCAAGCACTACCGGGCTTCCTTTTTTCGTATCAAGGACATGGTTGACCAGGTAAAGCTGGGGCGACTGTGCCTTTTTCAGGCTTTTATCGAATTTATGGATGTCGTACATGAAGTAATTGATCACCCGCACTTTTTCAAGGGCCGTCAGATTGTTGTTCAGCTCCAGCCAGATGTCCCTCCGGATCCTGTCCACGATTTTGTTGAAAGGATCGTATTCCAGATCGGGATATTGAAAGCGGGCTACCAGGTAGGCCCCGTACAGGAGGTCCTTCCCGCCTGAATATCTCCAGGCTTCCATATCCCGGACCAGGGTATGATGCTGGATTTGCCTGATCACATTTTCAATCTTCTCCTGCAGGTCGACCCTCAGGGTTGCTTCCCAGCGTTTTTCAAGGGAAGAAACAGCCGGTTCACCCAGCTGGATCAGCCGGTCCACCACCGATTCCTGAACCTCCGTGTCAGGGTCTTCCAGCAGGCTCAACAGGGCTTCAAGTTCCCCGGGGCTATGCAATGTCATTCGGTATCAGTTTATCAAGCACCTTTGCGATAAGTGAATCCACAGTTTCCTTATACTCTTCCAGGAAAGCTTTTGTTACACGGTTTGCAATCCCGGCGCAGATGGTCAGGGCTTCATGCCCCATCAGGGAGGAGAGGGCATAGAGTGCTGAACTCTCCATCTCAAAGTTATTGATGCGCATCCCCCGGTACCTGAATGTTGCTGTCTTCCCGATGAGGGTTGGATCATGCGGTGTAAGCCTGAGGCTCCGGCACTGGGGCCCGTAGAAACCCGGGGTGGAAAGGGTGATGCCCCTGTACCAGTCCGGTTCTGAGATCCTGGCGGCCAGCTTTTCAGATGCCCTGATAAAATAGGGTTCCGGAAGTGAGCGGCTCCAGCCTGTGTGCCGCATGAATGCCTCCGACAGTCCCGGGATGTTCAACTGCTTTTTATCCTGATAGAAATGATACAGCCCGTCATATCCTCCTGCTATCTCTGTCATGATCATGGACCCCGGCACAATGTCCTCCTGCAGTGCACCGCTTGTCCCGATCCGGACCAGTTCCAGGGATTTCCGGGTCTTTTTCGCCTTCCGGGAGGGCAGGTCGATATTCCACAGCGCATCCAGTTCATTGACCACGATATCGATGTTATCCGGACCGATCCCCGTGGACAGGACGCTCAGGCGTTTTCCCCGGCAGGTTCCCGTATGGGTTACGAATTCGCGGTTCGATTTCTGCACATCAACGGTGTCGAAATGCGAAGAAACCTGGCTGACCCGCCCGGGATCGCCTACCAGGATGATGGTACCGGCCACATCCCCGGGTTTCAGGTGCAAATGGTAAATGCTTCCGTCGGGGTTCAGTATCAGGTCTGTGGGATCGATTGCAGGCATAAATCTTGTTCTTCCGCTGTTTTCAATAAAAATAATGTAATTTTACGGCGGCGCTATAAATACTTACTCACATTCCTGTGAATTAAAACCATGCATGATGAAAAGAGTACAATACATTATTATCGGTGTAGTGGCAGTTGTGGTACTGTTGCTTATTTTCGGCAGCAGGATGTTCTTCGTCTTGAAACCGGGTGAACGCGCGGTAATTTTCAAGCGATTCTCCGGAGGACTCGACAAGGAGAATATTTATGTACCGGGATTCCATGTGATCGCACCCTGGAATGACCCGATCCGCTACGATGTGAAAGAGCAGAAGCGCGAGGAGACCATGGATGTGCTGGACAAGGGAGGGCTCTCCATCAACCTGGATGTGACCATTATTTTCAATCCTTTTTATGACAAGATCGGTTACCTTCACGAGAACATCGGGGTAAATTACGTGGATGTGATGGTGATCCCCAATGTGAGGTCTTCTGTAAGGGCGGTGACCGGACGATTTAATGCAGAGGAGATCTATTCGACAAAGCGTGGGGAGGTGGAAACCGAGATCATTGCAGCCACACGGAAGGCGCTCAGTTTAAAGGACATTGAGATGAAGGATTTGCTGATCCGTTCCATTGCCCTTCCGGACAAGATCAAGCAGGCCATCGAAAGCAAGCTTCAGCAGCAACAGGAAGCACTCGCCTACCAGTTCAGGCTGGAAAGGGAAACGAGTGAAGCGGAAAGAAAAAGGATTGAAGCGCAGGGGATTGCCGACTATAATAAGATCATCAGCGCCTCGCTGACGGACCGGATCCTGCAGCAGAAAGGCATCGATGCCACCCTGGAACTTGCCAACTCACCCAACAGCAAAGTGGTGGTGATCGGAAGCGGAGAGGACGGATTGCCCATGATCCTGGGCGGAAATTAACAGGTCATGTTACAGAGACCACAGACACTTTATCTGCTTGCGGTCTTCATCCTGTCCCTGTTCCTGCTGACCGGACCGCTGGCCCTGATCCCTGTGGATACAGGGGAGATTCTTCTCGGGCACTCGGGAGCGTTTGACCGGCCGGGTGACCGGCTGGATGTGGATACATGGCCCCTCACGTTATATTTCGCCATTGTGGTGGGTCTGGCTTTCCTGAATATATTTTTTTACAGGAACAGGGTGAGACAGATGCGGATCTGTGTGTTTTTGATCCTGCTCAATGCGGGCATGCTGGGGATGATCTATTATTATGTCCGTTACGTCAAACTGAAATTCGAGGGGATGCAGGTGATCTACCAGTGGAGGGTCGTGATCCCGCTCATCGCCATGATTCTGCTCTACCTGGGGTACAGAAGGATCCGCAGGGATGAGCTGCTGGTGAAGGCCTATGAACGGATCCGCTGACCGGACCAGAAGGCTCCCTCAGATGATCTCAATGTTCTCCTGTTCCGTGATTTTTTCGCAATAGTGGCATCTGAGCCTGACGTCCGGTTTTGACACCACCTCAAAACGTGTGGTTACCTGCTCATTGTTGGTGATGCACTTGGGATTGACGCATTTGACAATGCCTTTGATCTCATCGGGAATGGTCACCACCCGCTTTTCAACCACTTCGTAGTCACGGATAATATTGAGCTTGGCACTGGGGGCCACCAGGGCGATCTTGTTGATCTCATTGTCCTCGAAAAAGACCCGGGAGATTTTAATGATACCCTTTTGCCCGAGTTTTTTGCTTTCCAGGTTGTTCCCGATGGTGATCATGGTTTCAACTTTGTCCAGTTTCAGGATGGAAACAACCTTGAACACCACGTTCGCAGGTACGTGGTCGATGACCGTACCTTCTTTTATTGCGCTGACTGATAATTGTTTGTCTTTCATTATTCAATTATTTAACTCCCAGAATTGCACTGATGATGGCCATCCGGACAAACACTCCGTTTCTGGCCTGGTCGAAATAATAGGCATGGGGACTGTCGTCCACATCGGTATGGGTCTCGTTGACCCGGGGGAGGGGATGAAGGACTTTCATGGTCTCCCTGGTTCCCTCAAGCATGCTTTTCCGAAGAATATACGCATTCTTTACCCGTTCGTATTCAATGGGATCTGTAAACCGTTCCTGCTGCACGCGGGTCATGTAAATGATGTCCGCTTCGGGGAGAAATTCGGAAAGATCCTTCCCCTCGTGGTATTCAAGTCCCATTTTGTCCAGGTGGATCTTATAGGCCGAGGGCAATTTCAGTTCATCCGGGGCAATGAAATAGAAGGTGGAGTTGAACCTGGACATGGCCATCAGCAGGGAATGCACAGTGCGGCCGTACTTGAGGTCCCCCACCATGAAGATCTTCAGATTCTCCAGTGTGCCCTGGGTCTTCTGGATGGAATACATGTCCAGCAGGGTCTGTGTGGGATGCTGATTGGCCCCGTCCCCGGCATTGATGATGGGTACCGCGGAGATCTCGCTGGCCAGTTTGGCACTGCCCTCCAATGGATGCCGGATCACGATCAGGTCGGCATAATTGCTCACCATTTTGATGGTGTCATAGAGGGTCTCGCCCTTTGTGGTGCTGGTCGCCCCCGAGTCCACGAACCCGATGACCTTGCCTCCAAGGGCATTGATGGCTGTTTCGAAGCTCAGGCGGGTCCTGGTGGAAGGTTCAAAGAACAGTGTGGAGATCACATAATCTTTGAGGATATTCTGCCTGGGCATTTTTTCAAACTCGGCGGCAAGTTCCAGGATCCTCATGTATTCCTCCCTGGAGAAATCCGTGATTGATACGAGATTTTTATTTTTCATCCTGATGCAAATTGATTTTCAATGAAGCGGTTTTTTATGTAAATATAACATTGCCGCTGACGGGCAGACCAGGTGTTGATAACAAATTCAAAAGTTCTCATGCACTTTCCTCCGCCACGCTGCATCCTTCTATCAATGAAAGGCTTTTCACTACCCGGGACGCCTGCCTCTTCCATACGTTCACCCTGAGAGAGCACTCCATGTCAAACTGCTGGTCGTATGGCTCGAGCCTGTATTTCTTGAGCAGTTGCATGACACTGTTCATCTGCCCGTAGCCAAAATTCAGCCTCAGTCTTGTATACACCTTTCTCTGGATGATCCTGGCCCGGTCCAGTGCCTCTGCGGAAGCAGTGCGGTAAGCCCTGATCAGGCCTCCCACACCCAGCAGGGTGCCACCGAAGTAACGGACCACCACCACCAGGACATTGGTCAGTTCCCGGGACTGGATCTGATTGAAGATGGGATTCCCGGCACTCCCCGATGGTTCCCCGTCATCGTTCACCCGGTAGTGTTCCATGGAGGGACCCATGCGCCAGGCATAGCACTGGTGACGTGCGTCGTGGTACTGCTTACGCAGTTCCCCCAGCCGCTCTTCGATCATCTTTTCCGTTTCCACCGGAAAGGCAAAGGCCAGGAACTTGCTTCCTTTTTCTTTGTATATTCCGCTGGATTCGGATGCTATGGTCCTGTATATATCACGCATCTAAGCCAGTGTAAACAGGAGGATGGCCGCAATGGACAGGGCAATTCCGATCCGGTTCAGGGGAACCAGCTGTTCCCTGAATATCCAGAGCCCTGCCAGCACACTCAGGCTCACGATCCCAATGTTGTTGATCCCGAAAACCAGCGAGCTGTCTATCCCGGATCCTGTAGCAAAACTGAAGTTGAGTGTCCGTATGATGAAATAGATGGACCCGAAGTTCACAGCGCCCAGAAGGGCACCCATTCCCCATACGGATGGCTTGAAAAACCAGCGGTGGAATTTCGGGAAAAAAAGTACCAGGACAAGACCTGACAGGAAGGCATTCAGGAAAAGGATGGCACTGAAAAGGGCCGTGTCGGGATCGCGGACAAAATGATGTTGCGCATATTTCACCAGTGAATCCACCAGACCCATCCCAAAGAACAGGATCACCGGAATGTATATGGTCCTCAGGTCAAGCCGTTCCGAAACAGGTTTGTAGACGGTGAGTCCCACTCCCGAAATGGCAAGGATGATCCCGGCCAGCTTCATGACCGTCAGGTGGTCTGTTGGATCAATGACCAGTGAAACCACAATGGGAAAGATCACCGACATCTTGCTGGCTACGGTGGTGACAGAGATGCCTGCTTTCCGGGTGGCCAGGGCCACAATGAAAAACATCACAATGAAAAGGACCCCGATGAGCAGGGAGAAGGGAAGCCATTCCATTTGTTTCAGCGCTGATAAAGATACGGGACCTGCGTTGATGGAAAATCCGAGAAGGGTGGCCGCCAGATAGTTGATGACAATAACGGGAAAAGCGGGGATACCGATGCGGTCAATGACTTTGAATATGAGAAAAATGCCTGTGGAGGAGAGTATGCAGAGGATCAGAAAATGCATTCAGTCCCGGCGGTTACATCTTTAGTTTCTTTTCGATTTCATCAACCTGCAACCTGAACCGCTTATCCGTTTCGATCAGGTTGTTCACTGTCTTGCAGGCATGCAACACCGTGGCATGGTCCTTTCCGCCTATCTGTGAACCGATGGTTGCCAGCGAAGATTTGGTGAGCGTCTTGGAAAAGTACATGGCCACCTGCCTGGCCTGGACAATCTCACGTTTTCTGGTTTTTGACTGCAGCTGTTCCAGGCCGATGTTGTAATAGTTGCAGACAACTTTCTGAATGTAATCAATGGAGATTTCTCTTTTGGTGCTCTTGATGAGCTTATCGATCATCTCCTTGGTCAGATCCAGGGTGATCTCTTTTTTATTAAGTGTGGACTGGGCAAGCAGAGAGATGAGTGCCCCCTCCAGTTCCCGGATGTTGTCGGATATGTGTGTGGAGATATATTCCAGGACCTCTTCGGGGAGTTCGATCCCGTCATTGTAGGTTTTTCTCTTCAGGATCGCCATCCTGGTCTCAAAGTCCGGAGCCTGAAGATCGGCTGAAAGCCCCCATTTGAACCTGCTCAGGAGCCTGGATTCCATTCCCTGCAGCTCCACCGGGGGTTTGTCTGATGTGAGGATCAACTGTTTTCCGCTCTGATGGAGGTGATTGAAAATATGGAAGAAGGTATCCTGCGTTTTTTCCTTGCCGGCAAACTCATGCACGTCATCGATGATCAAAACGTCGATCATCTGGTAAAAATGAAGAAAATCATTCTTGTTGTTATTCCTGATGGCGTCCACAAACTGGGTCTGGAATTTATTGGCATTCACGTACAGCACGGTCTTTTCGGGAAACAGGTCCTTCACCTCGATCCCCACCGCCTGGGCAAGGTGCGTCTTTCCCAGGCCGCTGTCCCCGTAGATCAGCAGCGGATTAAAGGCGGTTCCTCCCGGATTCTTGGCCACTGCATACCCGGCGGAACGGGCCAGCCGGTTGCATTCTCCTTCAATGAAATTCTCGAATGAGTTTTCCGGGTTCAGCCTGGGGTCAATATCCAGTTTCTTCAACCCGGGGATGACGAAAGGATTTCTGATGGTTTGTTCTGTGGTATCGAGCGGAACGGTCACCGGCCTGTTTCTGATCTCCCTGTTGTTGCGGGCCGGGAATTTTACGGTATAGGGCTTATTGTTGCTGTAGGAATTGTTTTGCATGACCACGTTATACTCCAGCTTGGCGTCCGGACCAAGCTCTTTCCTGATCACTTTCCGAAGTATATCGATATACTGTTCTTCCAGGTATTCATAAAAAAAAGGACTGGGAACCTGAATGGTTAATACATCATTGTCAAGTTTTAAGGGAACAATCGGTTCAAACCAGGTGCGAAAACTGATGGAAGGGACATTGTCTTTGATAATGGTCAAACAATTGTTCCAGACACGTTCATGCATTGCAAACGTTAATTTAGTTCAAGGTTACTATGATGAAGCTTATGGGATTCCCTTAAGCAAAGGTTGTGAAAAAAAAGCAAAAAAAAAATTGAAAATCATTTGAAATTCCCGTATAGAATCTATTGGTTTTAGGGTCAACTGTTTATAGGTTGAAAAAAAATTAAAAAATTTTAATTTGTTGAATATCAATTTAATAAGAACATATTTTATGAACAATATCTTAATAAATTGTGATCTAAACCTTTAGGAATCCCAATTCAATCCATGGTTTAAAATTACCAATTTCGGGGATTCCAGATTGGTCAAAAAAAAACCGCGTATGGTCAAAAAAGCAAGGGTTTGTAATTCGGGAAAATATCAGTCCCGTCCTTTTTTTGATCTGCCGAACAGCGAGACCTGCACGTAATCCTCCGGGTGATCCCTCAGGTCCCTGACCAGCAGATCCAGGTCCGATATGAGGGATTCCAGGTTGCGCATGAGCGTGTCTGAATAGACCATCCGCCCCGCATTTCCAGTTCCCGAATTGATCTGGTCCAGAAGCCTGTCGAGTTGTATCGCGGCAGAAGTCAGATTTCCCGTCAGTTCCCGGATCCCGGCGCTGTCTGCAGATTCGCTGATGGAGTTCAGGTGGCCGAGCAGCGATCCCACCTCTTCTTCCCTGGATTTGAGCATGGAAGAAAAGTCTTTCAGATTGCTGAAAGTGAGTTCAAGCGCACCGCCCGCTTCCAGTGAAGCGCTCAGGGAACTGGATATGGAGGAAAGGTGGGAAATGGTCTGTTTCGTTGTTTCAGAGCCGATCACACCTTCCAGGGTTTCACCGAGGGAATCGAGCGTACGCGCCAGGGCGCCGATATCTTCCAGAACCGGTGCGATACCTTCCTCCAGGCCGGAAAGCAGATCGGGTACCACTGCGGTTTGCAACGTATCGCCCGCGGCAGTTCCGTTCATGCTGCCCGAGGTGCGGATCCGGATGGCTTTGGTCCCCAACAGGTCCGCACTGTACATTTCTGCCACGGATTCTGCAGGAGGAACGTATTTCTTTTCAATATGCAATATCAGGGTTACCGGGAGTCGGTCCCCGGGGTGGAGCTCGATTTTATCCACATAGCCAATTTTCACTCCGTTCATCATGACAGGGGCATCTTCTCTCATGCCTCCGGCATGCTGGCAAAGCGCATATACCGTATAGCCCTTACTGAGTACATTCTTTCCTTTCAGGTAATTCATACCCCAGATAAGGACTGCGAGCGTGGCCACCCCGATCATTCCTATTTTCGCCTCTGTGCGCAGTTTCATGGGATTTACTGGTTGATTTCCAGGATGGCTTCATTCATGGGAACCGGTTTTCCGTTTTTCAGGGCAATCACAAATGCATCGGGAAAATCTTCTTTTACCGCCAAGCACCTGTTCAAAGCCTCAGCATAATCCGTTTCAAACCCAACCACGTATTTATACCATCTACCGTCCTCCACGACGATCACATTTTCATATCCCTTAAAAGAAGCGGGTACGGCGGGGACTTTGTTTTTGGTTGAGGCTACCTGGATCCCGAAAACCAGCCGGTCCCCGGGCAGTGGCTGGTGTGCGGATGCTTCCGGGGACAGGTCACCCGGTGTTCCGCTGTACGTTTCCTGAAAAACCGTTTCCTGATCTTCACGCACAAGCAGCTCAAAGTGGCTCCGGCGTTCAATTTCCCGCTTGTAATCGCGGAATCCACGGAAGATGGCAGATGCAATGATATCCTGTCCGTAATCTGACATAAGGAACTTCTCCTCTTCCGGATTGGAGATGAAGCCGGTCTCGACGAGCACTCCCGGCATGGAAGTCTGGGCCAGTACGAGTATTCCCTGTTCCCGTACGCCAAGGTCATTCCTTCTGGCACGTTCCCTGAACTGATTTTGTACGAAGGATCCGAATTCGATACTCTGCCTGAAATAGGTCTTCTGCATCAGGGAGAACATGATGTAGGATTCGGTTGATTCCGGGTTAAAGCCCTCATAGATTGTTTCGTAGTTGTCCTCAAGCAGGATCACGGAGTTTTCCCGGACAGCCACGTCAAAATTCTCATCGGCGCGGTGCTGTCCCAGCACAAGCGTAAGCGTTCCCCGGGCGGATGTGCGGGGGTGGGCATTGACATGAATGGAGATGAAGAGGTCGGCCTCTGCCTCGTTGGCAATCTCAGCACGCTTCCAGAGCTCCACAGAGACATCGCTCTTTCTGGTATAGATTACCTCCACATCTTCCATGTTTTCCTCGATGTACTGGCCCACCTTGAGTGCGATCTTCAGGGTGAGATCCTTCTCCCTGGCGATTTTACCCACCGCACCCGGATCTTTTCCTCCGTGCCCCGCATCGATCACTACGGTCTGGATTCCCCGTTTGGGTTCATTATCGGCATTTCCCACTGAACGGGGAGAAAAAATAAAAGCCAATAATGTTGAAACAAGAATAATACGATGGATCCGTTTTATATTTATTGGCATTACCTTTGTATGACGCATAGATCCCTGATTATTCATCATCCTGGTGGCTGGCTGTGCAACTGGTACAAAAATATAAGTTTATTCATTTTGCGCCACGACTGTATAAAGATACTTTTCATCATCTTACTAACTGCATCTGTCACTGCGTTATTGCGTGCACAGGAGCCGGATGATTCCCTGGCGGGCGACAGCATTCCTGCCGCACCTGTGGGCCGGCAGGTTACCGATAGCGTGGCGCATGACACCATTCCCGTCCCTGCGACCCTGGGCGGCGATATTGAGGCGGAGGTGAAATACAATGCCGTTGATTCGCTCGTGTTTGCCCTGGATACAGGCATTGTAGAACTGTACGGGGATGCCCGGATTACCTACGGGGACATCGTGCTGGAGGCGGCTTATATACGGTATGAAATGGACAACAACCTTGTGATCGCCCACGGTCTCCCCGATTCCTCGGGTGTGGTGACCGGGAATCCCAATTTTACGGACAAGAACAATTCTTTTCAGTCCAAATTGCTCAAATATAACTTCAAGACACAAAAGGGATATATTGAAGAGGTGATTACCGAGCAGGAAGGAGGTTATCTTCACGCAGAGCAGACCAAAAGGCAGACCAGCGGACACATTCACCTGAAGGATGGCAAGTACACCACCTGTGATGCCGAACACCCCCATTTTTACATAGCCATCACCAAGGGGATCTCCATGCCGGGGGACAAGATCATTGCCGGTCCGGCCTATATCGTGCTGGAGGACGTTCCGCTGCCACTGGCAATTCCCTTTGGATTCTTTCCCAATTCCAAGACAAAGACATCGGGGGTCCTGATCCCCCAGTACGGTGAAGAGCAGCGCAGGGGCTTTTATCTGAGAGACGGGGGATACTATTTTGCCATGAACGACTATATGGATTTGAGAATGACGGGGGATCTCTATACCAACGGGACATGGGGACTGCGGGTAGGTACCAATTACAAGCTCAATTACAGGTTTTCCGGTAACCTGCGGGTGCAGTATTTCAAGAATGTGAGCGGTTACAAGAATATTGAAGGATTGTACAGCGTCAGCAGGGATTACTCCGTAACCTGGAGTCACAGTCAGGATTCCAGGGCCAATCCCACAAGCTCCTTCAGGGCAAGTGTGAACCTTTCCAGCTCATCGTATGACCGGAACCACACAAGAAACATCAACAATGTGATGACCAACACCAAGCAGTCCAGCATCTCCTACACCAAGTCCTGGCCCAACAGTCCCTTTAATCTGAGTGCCGCCCTGAATCATTCACAGAACAGCCGGACAAAGGGGGTGAGCCTGACCCTGCCGAAGATATCATTGAATATGAGCAGGATCACCCCGTTCAAGAGGAAGCGGGGTGCCGGTCCGAACCGGTGGTATGAGGACATCCAGCTCACTTATACCAGCATCCTTGAGAACAGGGTCAACACATACGATTCTCTGCTGTTCACCGGTGATGTGTTCAATGATATGACCAACGGCTACAAGCACTCCATACCGCTGAGTCTGAATATCAAGCCCTTCAGAAAACTGCCCATGCTCCAGAGTCTTACCTTCACCCCATCCATGAATTACAGCGGAATGATCTATACCCGGCAAACCTTCAAACAGATCACCGGGCACCAGGAGACCGAGGTGGATGGACAGATCACCCTGAAACCCATCGTGCAGGATACACTCATCAGGAAACTGTCCTATGCCCATTCTCTGTATCCCAGTTTCAGTGCGGGACTTGCACCAAAGATATACGGCATGTTCCAATTCAAAGGTGACGGGAGACTTCAAACCATCAGGCATGTGATGACCCCCTCGGCAAGTTTTTCGTATGTGCCTGATCTCACAGGGATCCAGGCCAATTACTACAGAGCGTTGTACGACGAGGTGAACATGGATACCATCGAGGTTTATTCCATATACGAGAAGGAGATTTACGGCACGCCCACATTTAACGGGGCTTCCGGTTCACTCAGCCTTTCGCTGCGCAACACGGTGGAAGCCAAGATGCGGTCCCGCAACGATACGGTGGACGAACTGGAAAAGGTCAAGATACTGGATAACCTGAATTTCAGTACCGGTATGAACCTCTTTCAGACCGACACCCTTTCTCCCAGATGGCGCCCCATCAGCTTCAATGGGAACACGCGGATCCTGAATAATAAGGTGACCCTGTCATTCAGGGGTGTGATGGATCCCTACGGATATGACGAAACCCGCTCACGCACCAGGGAAAGCTATTTTTCCCAGACCGGGAAACCGGTCAGGCTGACCAATGCCAGTATGTCCATGGGATTTTCGCTGAACTCCCAGAAGTCTGCAAATGCCAGCCGTGAATCCGGAGAGGAAGAAGGATCCCGGCTGAATGATTCCGGTCCCGCCGGCGCCAATCAAATGGAGCAATACGATCCGGCAGCCGATGATTATTACGGTGATTATGTGGATTTTGATATTCCCTGGACCCTCCGCGTCGATTACAGCTTCAGCTACTCCAAGCCGAGGGATGTGCCAAGCGTGGTGCAGACCGTGCGGGTCACGGGCGATTTCAGTCTGACACCCAAATGGAAGATCGGGTTCAACACGGGGTATGACCTGAAAAGAATGGAGTTCAGCACCACCAATTTGAGTATATACCGGGACCTGCATTGCTGGGAGATGCGGATGTCGGTAGTCCCCTTCGGCAACTACAAATCATACAATTTCCAGATCAATGCAAAATCAACGATCCTGTCGGATCTGAAATACAACAAACGGAAGTCCTGGCAGGATAACTTTTAAACAAACACCTTATGAAAAAGATCATTGAAACAAGGAAAGCACCCGTACCGGTGGGACCGTATTCCCAGGCAGTAGAAGTGAACGGGACACTCTTCATATCCGGACAGGTGCCCGTGAACCCGGAGTCCGGCAAAATGGCCGGGGGAGGCATCCGGGAGCAGACCGAGCAGGTGATGAAGAACATCGGAGCCATCCTGGAGGCAGCAGGATACGGATTTGAGGATGTGGTGAAATCCACATGTCTTCTTTCCACCATGGACGATTTCGGGGCCATGAATGAAGTGTACGCCCGTTATTACAAGGAGAACCAGCCGGCAAGAGCTGCTTTTGCGGTGAAGTCGCTGCCGCTGGGGGCATTGGTGGAGATCGAATCCGTTGCTGTGAAGTAAGGTCTCTCCGCCCGGTTCCGTCAGGCGGAATCCTTATTCCGAAACGATCTCGAAGGGAATATCCACGCGGACTTCCTTGTGGAGTTTGACGGTGGCCGAGTAATTTCCGACCTCCTTGATCAGATCATCCTTGATGGAGATGTTCTTTCTTTCCACATCAAATCCCTTTTCTTTGAGCGCCTCAGCGATCTGGATGGTATTTACCGAACCGAAGATCTTTCCTTTGGTGCTGGTTTTGGCGCCGATGGTCAGTGATACATTTTTCAGTTCTTCTGCCATCTTCAGTGCAGCTTCCTTCAGCTGTTGCTCCTTGTGGGCGCGCTGGCGGAGAATCTCTTCGTGCACTTTTGTTGCTTCACTGGTGGCATTGATCGCAAATCCCTGCGGAATCAGATAATTCCTCGCATATCCATCCTTTACTGCAACGATATCATCCTTGTGGCCAAGGTTGGGTATATCCTGTCTTAAGATTACATTCATTTCCGAATTCTCCTTTTTATTTTAGCATATCGGTGACATAGGGCAACAGTGCCAGATGCCTGGCCCTTTTGATGGCCACAGCCACCTTTCTCTGGTATTTCAAAGAGGTACCTGTCAGCCGCCGGGGAAGAATCTTTCCCTGTTCATTCAGGAATTTTTTGAGGAATTCGGGATCTTTATAATCAATGTACCTGATCCTGTTTTTTCTGAACCGGCAGTATTTTTTCTTCTTGATCTCAACTGTCGGAGGTGTTAAATACCTGATTTCTGAATTATCCTGTGCCATTATTCAGTCTCCTGTTTTTGTTCTGCTGATTTCCTTGCCCGCTTTTTCTCGCTGTATGCCACTGCATATTTCTCCATTTTCATCGTGAGGAACCGGATGATCCGTTCATCTCGCCGGTATTCGGTCTCCAGTTTCGCGATGACGCCTGGTTCAGCCCTGAACTCGATCAGGTGGTAAAAACCGGTGGACTTTTTCTGAATGGGATAGGCCAGTTTCTTCAGGCCCCAGTCTTCTTCATATACGATCTCACCCTGTTCGTCGGTGATGATCTTTTTGAATTTGCTTACCGCTTCCTTCATCTGGTTTTCAGACAAAACGGGAGTTGCAATGAAAACGGTCTCGTATTGATTCAACATGGTTAATAATTAAGTTGTTAAAAAATTGACTGCAAAAGTAGGAAGTTTTTGAATAACGGCAAAGAAAGCGCGCTTTTTTTATCCGGCATCCGATCACTTTCATCTTTGTCGCTAAGTTTCTATCTTTAGACTCGAATTTCCGAGAACGCATGGATACATATATTGTTTCAGCCCGCAAATACAGACCCGACAGTTTCAGTGATGTGATCGGACAGCATTCCATCACCACCACGCTGAAAAATTCCATACACAACAACCACCTGGGTCATGCATATTTATTCAGCGGTCCCCGGGGCGTGGGTAAAACCACCTGTGCGCGCATCTTTGCCAAAACGATCAACTGTTCCCGGATCACAGATTCCGGGGAAGCATGTAACAGTTGTGAATCCTGCCGGTCATTCAACGAGAACCGCTCCTACAGCATCCATGAGCTGGATGCGGCTTCCAACAATTCGGTGGACGATATCCGGACACTCACCGAACAGGTGCGGATCCCGCCACAGATCGGGTCCTACAGCATCTACATCATCGATGAGGTGCACATGCTGTCCCAGTCCGCTTTCAATGCATTTCTGAAAACCCTGGAGGAGCCTCCCAGGCACGCCATATTCATCCTGGCCACCACCGAGAAACACAAGATCCTTCCCACCATTCTCTCGCGCTGTCAGATCTTCGACTTCAACCGGATCAAAATTGAAGATATCGTGGAATACCTGAAGCAGATTGCCGGACAGGAGAAGATCAGTTATGAAGAGGATGCATTGCATGTGATCGCACAGAAGGCCGACGGGGCCATGCGGGACGCGCTCTCCATATTTGACCAGGTGGTGAGTTTCTCGGGAGGGGATATCACCTACCGGGATGTGATCACCAATCTGAATATCCTGGATTATGAATATTATTTCAGGCTTACTGCCGCTTTGCTCGACCGGGATATCTCCAACGCGCTCCTGATTTTTGATGACATACTGGCCAGGGGATTTGACGCACGGAATTTCATCAACGGGTTCGCCGCACACCTGCGCGACCTGATGGTCTGTAAGGACGCGGAGACAGTACAGCTCATGGAGGTGGGTGCCGGGATCCGGGAAAAGTACCTGGCCGGGTCAGCCGGAATTCCGCTTTCGTTCATCTATGAGGCACTGGAGATCTGCAACCAGGCCGATTTACAATTCCGTACAAGCAGGAACCAGCGGCTGACCATCGAGCTTGCGCTGGTCAGGCTGGCCAACCTCCAGTCTGATGCAAAAAAAAAAGTAGTGCCCTCCGGGGGACAGGAAACACAGGCAGATAATCTGCCGTCCGGCAAGCCGGAAGCTCCCGGCGAACCCCTGTCATCAGGGAAACCTCAGGCCGCTGACATTTCCAATGGTGCCGGCAGGATCATCAGGAAACCGTCCATTTCCATCAAAGAAAGCCTCAGGGGCCGCTTACCGGGACAGGATACAGCGGATGTGACGGATCCAGCAGGACAGAACGAGGTTCCGTCGGTTGAGGCCTGTGCAGTACCGGTTGAACCGGATCAGATCCTGAAAGCATGGGACGACTACGCTGCCACCATCGAGAAGAGCCGTCCCAGAATATTCAGCACGCTGAAGTCCGGCAGACCGGTTGTCAAAGCAGACGGCAGTGTGATGGTCCGGCTCAACACGGAAGCACAAAGGGATAATTTCGTAAAGAATATCAAACCGCGTCTGGTAAAGTTTATCCAGGATACGACGGGCCTGTCCGCACTGGAAATCTTTGCGGAAGTCCCGGATAACGAACAGAACGGCAAGAAGATCTATACGGACCAGGATAAACTTGATTTCCTGATGCAGAAAAATCCGGAGCTGGGACAGTTTAAATCCAGGTTCAATCTCGATTTTGATCATTGAACATCATCTTTATAAAATTTTATCAGCATGAACGGCGAAAAAATCATCAATGCGTATGGAAAACTGATTGTCCCTGACTTTCCCGTCATTCCTTTCATTGAGGGAGACGGGACCGGACCCGATATCTGGGCCGCATCGGTCCGGGTATTCGATGCAGCCGTGGAAAAGGCATACGGAGGCAGGCGGAAGATCATGTGGAAAGAGGTCTATGCCGGAGAAAAGGCATATCAGCAGACAGGCAAATGGCTTCCGGAGGAGACACTGGACACCCTGAATGAGTACCTGGTTGCCATCAAGGGGCCTCTCACCACCCCGGTGGGAGGGGGGATCAGGTCGCTGAACGTGGCCCTCAGGCAGATACTGGATCTGTATGTCTGCCTGCGCCCCGTCAAGTATTATAACGGAGTCCCGTCGCCGGTGAAAGATCCCAGCAGGACCGACATGGTGATCTTCCGGGAAAACTCCGAGGATATCTATGCCGGAATCGAGTGGATGACGGGAACCGAGGAGGGAGAAAAGGTAAAAAAATTCCTGCTGGAAGAGATGGGCGTCACCACCATCAGGTTTCCCGATACCTCCTCCATCGGCATCAAACCGGTCTCCAGGGAGGGGACTTACAGGCTTGTGCGTGCGGCGATCCAGTACGCGGTCCGGAAAAAACTGCCGTCGGTCACACTGGTACACAAAGGCAACATCATGAAATTCACCGAAGGACAGTTCAAACTATGGGGCTATGAACTGGCGGAAATGGAATTCGGCGATCTGGTGTTCACCTGGGCACAGTATGACAGGATCGCTGAGGAGGAAGGAAAGGAAAAAGCCGATAAAGCACAGGCACTGGCTATGAAGGAAGGTAAGATCCTGATCAAGGATGTGATTGCGGATGCTTTCCTGCAGCAGATCCTTACGCGGCCAACCGATTATTCAGTGATCGCCACCATGAACCTGAACGGGGATTATATCTCCGACTCGCTTGCCGCCATTGTGGGAGGCATCGGTATCGCTCCGGGAGCCAATATTAACTATGAAACCGGTCACGCCATCTTCGAAGCCACCCACGGGACGGCCCCCAAATATGCCGGCCAGGATAAAGTAAATCCCGGCTCGCTGATTCTCTCCGGGGTCATGATGCTCCAGTACATGGGATGGGATGAGGCAGGGGATTTGATCATCAAGGGTCTGGAGAGTGCCATCAAACAAATGAAAGTGACCTATGATTTTGCACGCCTGATGGAGAAAGCTTCCACATTGAAAACTTCCGAATTCGGTTCGGCCATCATTCAGTATATGTGAAATACGGGTGGAAGCCGGCAAGGAGTCGGCGAAGCAGGGGTGGTTATGACGAATAAAAAGAGTAAATTTGTCCTTTTTAAAGGAAGAAATTTGCTTCAATAAAAGAGATCAGATCATGGATTTCGGTAAGGTAGTATCCAGGTTTTTAGGGAACAAGGCAGACAGGGACATGCGTGAAGTGATGCCCTATGTGGGAAAGATCAGGGAGGCATATGAATCTGTTCAGGGGCTCAGCAATGATGCGCTTCGTGAAAGATCGGCCCATCTGAAGAAGCGGGTGCGGGAATATGTGGCTGAAGAAGAATCAACCCTTCAAAATTTGAAGGAGAAAGCTGAAGATCCCGATGTCGATGTTTCGGAGAAGGAGTCCGCCTATCAGGAAATCGACAAACTGGAAGCCGCGATCGACGACAAATACGAAGAGATACTGGACGAGATACTTCCGGAAGCTTTCGCCATCATCAAGGATACGGCCAGAAGGTTCAAGGAAAACGAAGTGATTGAAGTAACCGCTCTTGAATACGACCGCACACTGGCAGCCTCCAGGGAGTCCATAGAGATAAAGGGCGATAAGGCTTACTGGAAAAACCGCTGGATGGCCGGAGGCAACGAGATTACCTGGGATATGGTGCATTATGACGTGCAGCTTATCGGCGGAGTTGCCCTGCATACAGGAAAGATCGCAGAAATGGCAACGGGCGAAGGGAAAACCGTGGTGGCCACACTGCCCGTATTTTTGAATGCCCTCACAGGCAAAGGTGTGCATATGGTGACGGTAAACGATTACCTGGCCAAACGCGACTCGGAATGGATGGGGCCGATTTACGAATTTCACGGTCTGACGGTGGATTGCATTGACAAGCATCAACCCAATTCCGAGGCCCGGAGAAAAGCATACGGCTGTGATGTGACCTTCGGGACCAACAACGAATTCGGTTTCGACTACCTGCGTGATAACATGGCGCACAGTCCCGCCGAACTGGTGCAACGGAAACACAATTATGCCATCGTGGATGAGGTGGATTCAGTACTGATCGACGATGCCAGGACCCCGCTGATCATCTCCGGTCCCGTTCCCAAGGGGGAGCATCACGAATTCGATGCATACAAGCCCAAAGTGGAAAGGCTGTTAAACGCCCAGCGGCAGCTGATCAATAGCATCTTCTCGGAAGCACGCAAACTGCTGAGCGAAGGCGATACGGAGAAGGCAGGATTCAAACTGTTGCAGGCACACAAAGGATTACCCAAATACAAACCCCTGATCAAGCTGCTCAGCGAAGAGGGGAACAAGATCCTGATGCAGAAGACCGAAAACCACTACATGCAGGAGCAGTCCAAGCACATGCATCTGGTTACGGACGATCTTTTCTTCATCATTGAAGAGAAGCTCAATTCCGTAGAGCTTACGGAACAGGGTATTGACCTGATCACCAGCGACTCGGATGACCCCAGCTTTTTTATCCTCCCTGATATCGGGAGTGAGGTGGCGGAGATCGAAAAATCCGATATGCCCGATAAGAAAAAGCTGGAGGTCAAGGACAAAATGCTCCAGGATTATGCGGTCAAGTCGGAACGGATCCATACGGTGAACCAGCTCCTGAAGGCATATACCATGTTTGAAAAAGAGGTGGAATATGTGGTCATCGACAACAAGGTGAAGATCGTGGATGAACAGACCGGAAGGATCATGGAAGGCCGGAGGTACAGCGACGGATTGCACCAGGCCATCGAGGCGAAGGAAAATGTGAAGGTGGAGGCAGCCACACAGACCTGGGCCACCATTACCCTGCAGAATTACTTCAGGATGTACCACAAGCTGGCGGGAATGACCGGGACGGCCGAGACGGAGGCCGGTGAATTCTGGGACATCTACAAGCTGGATGTCATGGTGATCCCGACCAACAGGCCTGTGGTCCGGGATGACCGACAGGACCTTGTTTACAAGACAAAGCGGGAGAAATACAATGCAGTGATCGATGAACTGGTCCGGTTGAACAAACAGGGGAGGCCCGCACTGGTGGGTACCACCACGGTGGAGGTTTCAGAGCTGCTGTCTAAGATGCTTAAAATCAGAAAGATAAATCATAATGTACTGAATGCCAAGCTCCACCAGCGCGAAGCCGAGGTGGTAGCCCAGGCGGGGAAGCCGGGTACGGTCACCATCGCCACCAATATGGCAGGTCGGGGGACCGACATCAAACTGACGCCGGAGGTGAGAGAAGCGGGCGGACTCGCCATTATAGGGACCGAACGGCATGAATCACGGCGGGTGGACAGGCAGTTGCGGGGACGATCGGGAAGGCAGGGAGACCCGGGTTCGTCGCAGTTTTACGTATCGCTTGAAGATGATCTGATGCGACTCTTCGGATCGGAGCGGATTGCGGGAATGATGGACAAACTGGGATTGAAGGAGGGGGAGGTGATCCAGCATTCCATGATCACCAAATCCATTGAGCGCGCCCAGAAAAAAGTGGAGGAGAACAATTTCGGTATCAGGAAGAACCTGTTGGAGTATGATGATGTGATGAATGCCCAGCGGGAAGTGATATACAAAAGAAGACGTCACGCACTTTTCGGAGAACGCATCGGGCTGGATATCGCCAATATGATGTACGACGTGACCGAGAGTATCGTTAATACCTATCACCAGAGCGGTGATTTTGACGGGTATAAGCTGGAGCTGATCCGGTTCTTTTCCATTGAGTCCCCTGTTTCGGAAGTGGAATTCAAAAAGATGGACGGAAACGACCTGGTGGAGAAAATCTACCAGATCCTGCTGGAAACTTACCGGAGGAAACAGGAAAGCATTTCCGATCAGGCCATGCCGGTGATCAACCAGGTGTACGAACACCAGCGCCAGGTTTACGAGAACATCGTGGTACCTGTGTCGGACGGGACCCGGGTATTCCAGGTCCTGACGAACCTGGAGAAATGTTACAATTCAAAAGGGAAAGAGCTGGTACGTTCCTACGAGAAAAGCATCATCCTGGTGAGCATTGACCAGTCGTGGCAGGAACACCTCCGCGAACTGGATGAGCTGAGACAATCGGTCAGGAATGCTGCCTATGAACAGAAAGATCCCTTGCTGATCTACAAGTTCGAGGCATTTGAACTGTTCACGGCCATGATCGACAAGATCAACCGGGATGTGGTCTCCACCCTGATGAAGGCCCACATTCCGCTGCGTGATCCCGAAAGTGTCCGGAAGGCGGAGGCTCCGAAAAGAATGGACCTGAGCAAATTCGAAGCCAACAAGGATGATATGCCCAGGTACAATGATCCTTCGGGAGGCGGACCGGGCAAGGATGGGCGCACACGGGCGCAACAGCCTGTCCGGGTGGAGAAGAAGATTGGGCGCAATGATCCCTGTCCCTGTGGCAGCGGCAAAAAATACAAGAATTGTCACGGAAGGCCCGGGATGAGCTAGCCCCCCTGATGCAGCTGACGATCAAGCTCTCTGATCTCCGCATATAATTTTCCCGTTACCGGGATCAGGGGCAATCGCAATACATTTTCTGTCCAGCCCTGGATTTCCATGGCAGCTTTGACTCCGGCGGGATTTCCTTCTTTGAAAATCGCTTTCATCATGGGGAATAACCGGTAATGCAATTCACGAGCCTTACCGAAGGCTCCCTCCAGCGCAGCTGCGATCATCGTGGAAAAAAGTGCCGGGTATGCATTGGCGATCACGCTGATCACACCGTCACCACCTGAAGCGATCAAAGAAAGAGAGATGGAATCGTCCCCCGAGATCACCATGAATCCCTCCGGCCGGTTCCCGATGATCTCCATGACCTGGTTCAGATCACCCGATGCTTCCTTGACAGCCACTATTTTGTCAGGGAAATCAGCAGCCAGTCGCAGGACCGTTTCAGCACGAATATTGGAACCGGTACGCCCGGGCACGTTGTACAAGATCAGGGGCAGTTCCGATACGGCTGCTATGGCCGAGAAATGCTGGTAAATACCCTCCTGCGAGGGCTTGTTGTAATAGGGTGCCACACTCAGCAATCCGTTTACGCCCCGCAGATCCATCGATCTTACCAGGTCCACGGTCGCCCTTGTATCATTGCCGCCCGCTCCAACGATCACCGGAACCCTCCCTCCGCCGGCTTCAACCACATGCCGGACAACCTCATTTTTTTCTGCCGCGGACAGGGTAGGGGTCTCGGCTGTTGTTCCCAGGACCACCAGGTAATTGATCCCGTTCCTGATCAGCCTGTCGGTATGAAGCATCAGCTTTTCATGATCCACTTCGCCCTCCCGGTTGAAAGGGGTGACCATGGCCGTGCCCGTTCCTCTGAATTGTTTTGCCGGTGCCATAATCTGCTATTTTGACGGATGCAACATGGAAATATAATGTTTGACCTGTTCTGCAAAATAACCGATTTCACATTCCTTCCCGGTAATATTGATCATCAGGTCATAGTCGTTTTCCTGTTCGGTATAACAGCCGATCTTAAACCTGGCGGTAGACAATTGTACCAGGAACTGCAGTTCCAGAAGCGATTGG
Source organism: Bacteroides sp. (assembly GCA_011056635.1). Lineage (GTDB taxonomy): Bacteria > Bacteroidota > Bacteroidia > Bacteroidales. The sequence goes on along the minus strand of DSEO01000261.1, from coordinate 25,420 downwards.
AAGGTAAAATCGATAAGCATATCAGGATCACAGCTGTAAAAATTTTCGGTCACCTCTCCCCTGGGCCTGCGGTACCAGTTGAGATCTTTGCGGGTAATGAATGAATAATTTTTACGGAGAAGCATCTCCTGGGGAATCTCTTTTTCAGGCACGTATCCGAATGCGGAACAGCGGATCCCTTGCTTGTCAATGAATTTCCTGAATTCGTGGATGACCGGAAATGAGTTCTCCACGGTTGTGTCGAAGAGGATCGCTGCAGATTTCGCAGTGCCGAAATTATGCACACGGACCTCCCTGTCCACCCCCTTTCTCTTCCTCTTGAGGATCCTCCAGCCGATATATTCTGCGAGCTTTGCCATGATCTGAACAAAAATACAATTTTATATGATAGCGGCTAGGATATCATGGAAAGGAACTCATCCTCCGAAATAATGGAGATACCCAGTTCCTTTGCCTTCTCCAGCTTGGCCGGACCCATATTGCTGCCGGCCAGGATGTAATCAGTTCTGGCGGTGACAGACCCCGTGTTGCGCCCACCGTGCTGTCCGATCATGGTTTTTAACTCGTCCCTGGAGAATTTCTCAAACACCCCTGAGATCACAAAGGTTTTGCCTTCCAGTGCGTTTCCGGCGGACTTTTCCTGTGTTTCCATCCGGAACTGAAGTCCGTGAGCTTTCAGGTCCTCTATCAGTTTCCTGTTCTCCGGATCATGAAAATAGGACCGCACGGATTCCGCAATCCGTTCACCGATCTCATCCACGTCCACCAGCTCACCGATCTCCGCTTTCATGAGATTGTCCATGCTCCCGAAGGCTTCCGCCAGTTTACGGGCTACCGTCTCTCCCACATACCGGATCCCCAGTGCGTAGAGGACGCGGGGGAAAGGAACCCGCTTCGATTCCGCAATGCTCTGAAGGAGTTTATTCGCAGACTTCTCTCCGAACCGTTCAAGATTCACCACCGCATCGAATTCCAGTGTGTACAGGTCCGCAGGGTTGCGCACCAGCCCTTCTCTGAATAGCAGTTCAATGGTTGCTTCTGCCGCATGAATGTCCATGGCTCCCCGGCTGATGAAGTGCTCCAGCCTGTTTTTGATCTGGGGGGGACAACCGGTCAGATTGGGGCAGTAATGAGCCGCCTCATCCTCCTTCCTTTCCAGCGCCGTCCCGCATTCAGGGCAATGCGTGATAAAGCTGAACGGGAGAACGGACGAATCCCTTTTTTCTTTTGCCACTCCGACGATCTTGGGAATGATCTCGCCCCCCTTTTCCACATAGACGTGGTCGCCGATCCTGACATCCAGCATGCGGATCTGATCCGCGTTATGCAGTGAAGCCCTTTTCACAGTGGTGCCTGCAAGCTGAACGGGTTCAAGGTTTGCCACGGGAGTGACCACCCCGGTCCGCCCCACCTGGAAATCAATGCTCACCAGGCGTGTGAGTGCCCGTGCGGCCTTGTATTTATAGGAGATGGCCCAGCGGGGGATTTTGGCAGTGTATCCCAGCTCCTGCTGAAGCCGGATCGAATCCACTTTGATCACCACGCCGTCTATTCCGAATGGAAGGTCCTCCCTGGCTTTCTCCCAGTAATCGATATAGCGGAATACCTCCTGCATGTTCCCGGCAATGCTGTGGTAAGGGGGGATCTTGAATCCCCACGATTGTGCTTTCTCCAGGCATTCGTGGTGGGTGGAGCACCACTCCTGTGCATCCGGGACATAATAGAAAAAACAATCCAGGGGCCGCCTGGCTACCGCGGAAGCGTTCTGCATTTTCAGGGTGCCTGCAGCGGCATTCCTGGGGTTGGCAAAAAGTGGCTCCCCTTTCTCCTTTCTTTCCCTGTTCAGCTTCTCGAACACATCCGCGGGCAGGATGACCTCACCCCTGATCTCGAACAATTCCGGATAACCGGTACCCTGAAGCTGTAGCGGGATGCTCCTGATTGTGCGTATATTCCGGGTGACGTCATCCCCCCTTGTCCCATCCCCCCGGGTAAGGGCCCGGGATAACTTACCAGCCTCATAGGTAAGACTAACGGCCACTCCGTCGTACTTCAGTTCGCAAAAGTAAGCGAAGTCCTCTCCGGCACTTTTCCTGACCCTCCGGTCAAAATCCATCAACTCCTCTTTGCTGTATGTGTTCCCGAGTGAAAGCATGGGATGGCGGTGCGGGAAGGATTCAAACTCCTGGTTCAGATCACTCCCCACCCGCTGTGAAGGTGAATTCTCATCCCGGAATTGGGGGAAAGATGCTTCCAATTGTTGTAATTCCTTGAGCAGCTGATCAAACTCAAAATCGGAGATGGTCGGTTCCGATCTTACATAGTAATCATAATTGTGGCGGTGTAACTGCTTCCGGAGCGCTTCAATCCTGCTTTCTGCCTGTTCGGGGGTCATCGGACCTGGGTTTTAAGCAAAATTAGGAAAAATATTTCCCTGTGAAATAGCTGTCCGGTCGTTCAATTTTCCGGCGAATATGGTATCTTCATCCCTGTTATATTTATCTGGCTGAAAAAGGATGCGCGTTGACCCACGCCTGTACCGGCTGATCATACTGGCACTGTTTGTCTGCGGGAATGGTACGCTAAATGCACAGCTTCAGCATCCTGGCAAACCTTTTGGATTCGAACCTGCGCTGAAGGCTGCAGCGGTTATCTATTCCCTTCCTCCCCTGGATCCGTTGGAGCTGGAAGCCAACCGGATGGCCAACGATGGAGGAGATGCCAAGGTGCTGCGTTTTGCGGTGGAAAGACCCGTGGACCTGTCCCCCTCCATCCACGGTTGCTGGGTCCCGGAAGGGGATATGCGGGTATGGAGGGTACACCTCATTTCCCCGGAGGCCATATCCATGGGACTGGTATTCAATGGTTATAACCTGAAGGAAGGGGTTAAGGTGTTCGTGTATGACCCCGACATGTTGCATATCCGGGGCGCATTCACCTCCGGCAACAACAAACCCTCCGGGATACTTGCCGTAGGGCACATACCGGGACAGGAACTGATCGTGGAAATGCAGGTTCCCAACGGGTTGTCCGATTACGGGATCTTCCGCATTGAGACCATCTCCCATGCATTTCTTTCCACCGGTGCATGCGGACTGAAACGGGACATCCGGTTCGGCAGGTCGCAGGCATGTGAGATTGATATCAACTGCGAGGAGGGAGATGGCTGGCAACTGCATAAAAAATCCGTGGTGCGGATCTATACCACCCGGGAATACTGTACCGGTGTGCTGGTTAACAACACTTCCTATGATGGAATCCCGTACCTGTTAACATCGGAACACTGCATCAACCGGACCTACTATGCGGACCGGTCCGTATTCGTATTTAACTACGAGAGCCCGGAATGTTTCGGTGGGGACGGGTCCACTGCGATGTCCATCTCCGGCTGCGATACCATGGCGGTGGGCGACAGCATCGATTTCAGCCTGGTCCGGTTGTCCGTTTCCCCGCCCGATTCATTCGACGTTTATTATGCGGGCTGGGACCTGGACAATTACCAGCCTTCCACGACCACCACGATCCACCATCCGGAGGGGGACGTGAAAAAGATTTCCAAAGACTACCAGCCTGTATCCATTGTGGAAAAGGCAAGTGATATTCCGCAGGGTGACCTTCGGGATTATTACTACTTCTCCTACTGGTGGATCAGGCAGTGGGACGAGGGAAGCACGGAAGGGGGCTCCTCCGGGTCGCCGCTGTTCAACGCTGAAAAGCGGATGATCGGTATTCTGACGGGTGGTTATGCCTCCTGCGGGGATTCCATCGGGTACGATGAGGAGAAGGACAGGGTGATCTATAACACTACACTGAACCGGAATGATTACTACACCAGGCTCAATGTGGCGTGGGACTACTACGGCGAGAACGGACCTGCCCTGAAGCCCTGGCTTGATCCCCTGAATTCCGGAGCAACGACCATCGGTGGCTATCATCCTGCCAGCACGGATACATCCCGGCTTGATCCAGACTCGTATTACCACATCTACCCCAATCCGGTTCAGGACATTTTATTCATTGTGCCACGGTACATTTCGGCTCAGCGGAGCAATTACAGGGTGTATGATCTTTCAGGAAGTATCTTCTTGTCGGGCAGTTTTGGGCCCGGGGAACAGATGTCCCTGGATGTCCGGTCGCTCGGTTCAGGCTTTTACCTGTTGGGAATCGAATCAAACGGACAGTCTGTATATCTGAAATTTGTGGTGACAAGATGATACCCATCAACCTGCAGCCTGGATCCTCACTTTATTTCCCGCACCAGCGAACTTTACGGTGCCTTTTTTCGTTCCGCCTGACCTGGCCGGCCGGGTATCTTGCTGCCTGCATCCCCTTTCTCTGTTTACTGGCTGGCTGTTTCAGGGGGGAGGATGGTAACGGCTATGCTCCCGCCAGGCAGGACATGTCCTATACCCGTTATGCCTCCGGATTTGCCGTGGAAGCATACCGGGGATTTGACCTGGTGCATGTATTTGATCCATGGCAGAATAGCAGACAGATCATCTACTCGTATATCCTCGGGGAGGATCCCGCACAGGTGCCCGATTCATTGCGCGGTCTGCCTTTCATTACCGTACCCGTGCAGCGGGTGATCACTTTTTCAACCACCCACCTCGCTTTCGTGGAAGCCCTGGGTGAATCGGAAAAGATCAGGGGGATTTCGGGTGCGGAGCTGATCTATGACCCAAGGATGAATGAGCGGATCCGCGACGGAGCGGTCATCGATGTGGGTCATGACCAGGCCCTGAACTATGAAAGGATCATTGCCCTGAAACCGGATGTTTTTTTTCTTTACGGCGTGGAAGACAGGATCAGGGAAATTTCAAACAGACTGACCAGGATGGGAATTCCGGTGGTATTCTGTGGAGATTACCTGGAAGACCATCCCCTCGGCAGGGCTGAATGGATCAGGTTTTTCGCGCTTTTTTTTCAGAAGGAATCCGAAGCGATGATCCGGTTTCAAAAGATCGATTCTGCTTACCGGGCCCTGGCGGAATTGACTGCGGATTTGGAAAACAAACCTCTTGTGCTCACTGGATTACCCTGGAAGGATACCTGGTACATGGCAGGAGGGAACAGCTTTGCCGCCAGACTGATCGAGGATGCGGGGGGAACCTTTCTCTGGAATGATACAGAGTCTTCCCAGGCCATACCCCTGGATCTGGAAGCAGTCTTTTCCAGGGCGGTGAGGGCCGATGTATGGATCAATCCGGGAACTGCGGATAGCCTGGAAGACCTTGTCAGGTCAGACGGGCGTTTCAGCGCTCTGGAGGTGGTCAGACTGGGAAATGTGTTCAATCACAATGCCCGGACCAGTCACTCGGGAGGGAACGATTACTGGGAATCCGGCATTGTCAGTCCACACCTTGTCCTGGCCGATCTGATCAAAATCTTTCATCCCGGACTGATGGAAGATCATCACTTCATCTATTACAGGAAATTAAAATAATCGTTACATTTGAGAAACTCAACGCAGCGATCCATGGCCAGCATCCGACTTCTGAAAAAAGACATCAACAAGATTGCATTTGAACTTTTAAGGGAGTGCTTTGCATACAGACACCATTCTGAAGATCTGTCCGAGGATAGATTTGACGAGGTCATCAAAAAAATCGTGTTCCTGCGAAATGATCTGATCCTCAGGACGAATCATCCGGAGAGTGATGCCGAGTCGGAATCCCTGAAAGCGCATTACAAGCAGGTTCAGCTGGACCTGCTGAAGATGGCAGAGGTGGTGGAGGAACTTAAAAAATAAACGGTGAAGTCCCCTTCCAGAAGCCCGCTGATCTTCGTGCTGCTGGTCCTGCTTCTGGTCTTACTTTTCCTGCTGGATTTCAGACTGGGAAGCATCAGGATCACTTTTCCGGAGATGCTGGCACATCTGCGCGGAACGCAGCTTTTATCCCATGAACAGCTCATTATCCTGAAAAGTTTCAGACTTCCCAGGCTTGTCACCGCACTGCTGGCAGGTGCGGCACTGCCTGTTTGCGGTCTCCAGATGCAGACCCTGTTCAGGAACCCCCTGGCCGGTCCCTATGTGCTGGGAATCAGCTCGGGGGCCAGTTTCGGGGCTGCTGTGGTAGTGATGAGCGTGGGTGCAGGCGGCATGGTGGCAGGGTGGGGACTGGCGCTGTCTTCCTGGGTGGGGGCGGGACTGGTGATGGTCCTGCTTCTGGTCGTCTCATTCCGGATCAGGGATGTGATGACCATCCTGATCCTGGGGATCATGTTCTCCAGCGGGCTCAATGCGATCATCAGCATCATGCAGTATTTCAGCAACGCTTCCGCATTGAAGTCCTTCATCATATGGAGTATGGGGAGCCTGGGAAATGTTACCGGCAGCCAGCTGCTGATCATGTCCGGTGCCGTGATCCCCGTGCTGGTATTCACGCTTTTTTACCCGAAGATGCTGAACGGAATGATGCTCGGGGAAGAGTATGCCATGAGCATGGGGATCCGGGTGAGAAGGTCCAGGATCATCATTTTTGCCACTACCAGCATCCTGGCTGGAACGATCACGGCTTTCTGCGGTCCCATCGGCTTCATCGGCATCGCCGTCCCCCACATCACCAGGTTCCTGCTGGTCCAGACAGATCACAGAATTCTTCTGCCGGCGACCATGATCACGGGTATGGTGATCATGCTGTTCAGTGACATTGTTTCCCAGCTGCCCGGCACCGACCGGATGCTACCCATCAACGCGGTTACTTCTCTGATCGGGATACCGGTGGTCATCTGGCTTGTGATCCTGAACCGGAAAACTGCCTCATTCTGATGGATCCATCTGCAGATAACCGGATTGTCAGCCTGGAACACATGGCCATCGGCTATGCACCAGAAAAAGTGCTGTTGTCGGAAATCAATCTTTCCTTGCTGCCGGGCGAAATGGTGGCACTGGTGGGAAGGAACGGGACCGGGAAAAGCACGCTGCTCAGATCGATCCTCGGTTTTCTCCCTGTGCTGGGAGGGGAGTGCCTCCTGTTCGGTGCACCTGCAGACAGCTTTGATCTTCGCAGGCGGGCGCGCGTGGTGAGTTATGTGTCCTCCCGGGTACCGGCCATGCCATCCATGTCCGTCCGGGAACTGGTATCTCTCGGAAGAATGCCCCACACCGGATGGGCGGGCAGGCAGGGTGCCCGGGACAGGGAAGCGGTATGGAAAGCGATGGGGGAACTGGGGATGGAGGATTTTGCCGACAGGAAGGTGGATCAGCTGAGTGATGGCGAGCGGCACAGGGCAATGATCGCCCGGGCCATGGCCCAGGAGACAGTCCTGATGGTACTGGATGAACCCACTGCCTTTTTGGATATTCCCAACAAATACGAACTGATTCGCACCCTGGGCCGGTTCAGGGACAATGGCAGATCGGTGATCTTTTCCACCCACGATCTGGAAACAGCCTGGCTGTGGGCGGATAAATTCTGGGTCATTCACGGGAGTAAAATAGTGGAGGGTGCGCCGGAGGATCTGGGGATCATGCATGTGTTTGAGCATCTTTTTGCCGATTCGGATATCACCTTCGACCCGTCAGAACGCAGATTTATGCCTCATTTCGTGCCCCGGGGAACGATCTGCCTGGAAGGGGAGGAGCCTTTGGTGATGTACTGGACCCGGACGGCCCTTGAGCGCCTGGGATACAGGATCGATAAGCATTCCGGGAGAGCCACCATCCGGGTGACCGGCCGGCAGGGGGAATATGGCTGGCAATGGATCACGGACCGGGAAGAGAAATTTTTCCCGGATATTTATTCGCTGGCCCGATTCTTGATTCAGGCTGAATAATTCAGTAATTTAACCGGGCAAAAAAAAACTGAAATGAAAGTCAAAAAGATCATTGCGTATACCCTGTCCATTCTTGTACTGCTCTTCTCGGTGATCGCCATCCTGGGTATCTGGGAGATCGTGGATATTGAATATCTGATCGCCCGCATGTTTAAATCACTGATGGTCATCCTGGCCGCAGCTGCCGTGATCGTGCTGATATTTTCCATACTGGACAGGCCCGAGCGTGTGGATCGAAGGGATGAAGAGCCTCTCAGCTGAGGAGCCTGATGATTTTGTCTGCACTGACCCTGTTGGAGTAATCCGCCAGTGCTATTGTTCGCTCCCGGATCCGGGATTCAGAGAATGAGATCCCCATCAGCTTATGGAGTATGGCAAGGGTCTGTTCAGCCGTATCCACCGGGTGACAGAGATTTTCCAGTGCCGTTCCCTCGATCATCGGGCGATTGACCACACAGTGCCGGCCCGCATAGAGGGCATGCAGCAGTTTCAACTTGATCCCCGTGGGCTGCGCGGTAAACAAAAGATTGATATGTGCATTCTGAATCAGGCTGTCCATTTGCGTATCCGGGGGATTTGCAATAACAGTCACATTCGGGTACCTGGCCGTCTGGCGCAGAAACACTTCCGGCGGATCTTTCCCGGCCACCTTGACCGGGATCCGGGTGCGGGACAGCACGTTTCTGGCCAGTTCCAGGAATGCGGCGGAGTTTTCCGGCACGCTCAGGTTCCCGTGAAAAAGGATATAATCACCGCTTCCGGTGAGACAGGTCACTTCATCAAACCTGTGAAAGGCGGGAATGAATATCGCATCGTGATATTTTTCACTGAAATATGCGGTTTCATGTTTTGCAATGCACAGAATATGATCCGCACGTTCCAGGATGGGCTCATAACGGAGCAGTTTGATGGATTCGCTCCACAGGAATATTTTCCTGAACGGATTTGTTTCGCTCCGTGACAGAAACCGGTAGTACAGGTGTTCGATATTGTGGGTCCTCACAAACACCTTTTTACCCGCATCTGCACACAGGTCAAGCAAGGAAGTGGAATGAAGCCCCTCAAACAGGACGGGAAATGAATCTTCCAGAAGGTTTTCTGGCATAGATTTTGATGTTCTGGTAGCTACAATGTAGGGTGTACGCCTGAGAAAATATTTCACTCCGGTTTTCCGGGGATAATAATGGACCTTCAGGCAGACTTCCTCAAGTTCTCTGACAGGCTGGCGACCATAGGCAAAACAATGCAGGATCACATGAATTCCGGCATCCTTCAGGGCCCGTATCTTATGGTACACGTCAATCACGCCCCCATAGTCGGGCGGGTAAGGCACATTGAAAGAAACAATATGCAAGTATTTTACCGGCATGTTAAACCTTCAACGGGTTCTGTAGTCCAAGAGTTAAAGATAAAGTAAAAATATTAACATTTTTTAGTACTTTTTTTTGAGGGTCAATGCAACAAAATGAAGGCAAAGTGCGTTGTATAAGTTGAAGAGAGTTTATTGATTATCAATTAGATAATTTCGTTCTTTTCTCTACATTTCTTTTCATAGATTTAGTTTTAGGGTTAGTTTAGTTTTAAGATCCCCCGGCGCCAGTCGGGGGATCTTTTTTTATCTTTGCTCCTCAACATCCAGTGCATATGCAGCGAATCGACCAGATCATCCAATTCAGGGCTGCGGACGCGGTCCGTGACCTGTGGGGTGCGAGCGTACCCGGGGAAAATATTCAGATCCAGAAAACCCGCAGGGAATTCGCAGGGGATTTCACCCTGGTTGTCTTTCCGTTGCTTGGCTATTCAGGTCGCTCACCCGAGCAAACCGGCAATGAATTGGGCAGATACATGGTGGACCATTCGGAGATGCTTTCCGGTTTTGAAGTGATCAAAGGTTTCCTGAACCTTACCGTGTCGCAGTTTTACTGGAAGCAACAGCTGAGCGGGGAAATGTGCACTCCCCGGTATGGTTTCAGTGAAGTTTCCCCGGAATCTGCCCGTGTCATGGTCGAATTCTCATCGCCCAACACAAACAAACCCCTTCACCTGGGGCACATCAGGAATAACCTGCTGGGATATTCCATTTCAAAGATCATGGAAGCAGGAGGACGGGAGGTGAAGAAGGTGAACCTGGTCAACGACCGCGGGATCCACATCTGCAAGTCCATGCTGGCCTGGCAGAAGTGGGGTGGTGGTGAAACGCCCGTCTCGTCTGGCATCAAAGGCGACCACCTTGTGGGCAAATATTATGTACTGTTTGAGCAGGCTTATAAGCGCGAGGTGGAGGCTTTGGTTGCAGAAGGAAATGCCCGTAAAGAGGCGGAATCCCGGGCCCCAATCATGGAAGAAGCCAGGGAAATGCTTCGGAAATGGGAAAATGAGGATCCCGGGGTGAGGGCCCTGTGGGAAGAAATGAACGGCTGGGTATACGAAGGATTTGACAAAACTTACAGGCGGCTGGGGGTTGAATTCGATACCACCTATTATGAGTCGGAGACTTACAAGTTCGGCAAGGAAATCATATTGAAGGGACTAGAGGAAGGGGTACTTTACCGGAAGCCGGACGGGTCGGTGTGGGCGGATTTGACCGCGGAGGGACTGGACCATAAATTGCTGCTGCGGTCGGACGGGACTTCCGTCTATATGACGCAGGATGTGGGGACCGCCCATCAGCGCTACAGCGAATATCCCTTCGACACACATATCTACGTGGTCGGGAATGAACAGAATTATCATTTCCGGGTGCTTGCTCTCATCCTGAAAAAACTGGGGTTCAAATGGGCGGACCGGCTCTACCATCTGTCCTATGGCATGGTGGAACTGCCGGAAGGTAAAATGAAATCACGGGAAGGTACCGTGGTGGATGCGGATGATCTCATGGACGAGATGGAAACTACCGCCCGCTCGATGTCGGAAGAGCTGGGAAAGCTGGAGGGTTACAGTGATAAGGAGCGCGACCGGATTTGCAGGCAGGTGGGAATGGGTGCCCTGAAGTATTTTATTCTGAAGGTGGACCCGAAGAAGAACATGACCTTCGATCCTGCAGAATCCATTGATTTTAATGGAAACACAGGACCTTTTATCCAGTATACCTATGCGCGTATTCAGAGCGTTCTGCGAAAAAGCAAGAATGTTGACATGAAAGTGGGGGGGCAGGATCTGAATGAAAAGGAGATCCTTCTGATCCGGATGATCCACGATTTCCCCGAGATCATTACCGAATCAGCAGATACGCTTAACCCGTCCCTGATTGCCAATTTCCTGTACGATTTGTCCAGGGAGTTCAATCAGTTCTACCACGATTACAGCATCCTGGGTGCCGAAAGCCAGGATCAGGTTTCCACCAGGCTGCTGCTGGTCAGGGTGGTCGGGCAGATTATCCGGTCAGGGATGGATTTGATGGGCATAGAAGTGCCCGAGCGAATGTAAGACAGCAGGCATGATCAGGAAATTCATCCTATCCGCTTTTGTGCTGGGATTTTCTGTGGGGGCGATCGCGCAGAAAAGCAGGGTGATCTCTGTTTTTCAGCTGATCGAAGCCGGGAAATACGAGGATGCCAAGGAAGCGATCGAGCTAGCGATCTGGAACGATAAGACTTCCAGGTGGCACAGGACTTATTACGCCAAGGGATTGCTCTGTCAGAAAGCCTTTGAGGCGGGTTTTGAGAAGAATGAAAAGGAAAAAACAGCCCTTTACCCGGATCAACTGTTCGTGGCCTACGATGCTTATGAAAAAGCACTGGAGCTGGACAAAAGGAGCAGGCTTCATTCGGTGATATCCACGCAGTATTATCAGCTTGTCAATGATTTTCAGAAACTGGGGGAAAGACTTTACAGACAGAAGGAATACCAGAACGCCCTGGATGCGTTCGAACAGGCCCTGCTTTTAAGCAAGAGTTCCCTGCTTTCCGCAGAAACGGATACCAGCCTGGTCTATAATACGGCGCTGGCCGCATACGAAAGCGGAAACTGGGAAAAGGCGATCAGCTATTTCACGGGGCTCAACGGCGACGGATACGCTCCCGATATCGCCCTGCTCCTGTATCGTATCTATCTCGAGACAGGAGACTCCCTGATGGCCGAAGAGGTACTCGCGGATGGCGTGGACCGGTATGACCATGATCAGACCATTGTCCTCGAACTGGTTGATTTCCTCATGAACAGTCACCGCACACAGGATGCCGTCCGGCTGCTGGACAGCGCCATGGTCAGTAAGCCGGAGAATGCTGTCTTTCCATGGACCTGCGGACTGGTTCACCAGAAGACGGGCGAATATGACAAGGCAATCAGACTGCTTACTAAGGCGAGCGAACTCGACCCGGCCGAACCGATGATCCTGTATCACCTGGGCATATCGCATTACAACATCGGTGTGGCCATCAATGAAAATGCACGGCATATCAGGAACAATGCTGCTTATCAGTCTGAAAGGGACAGGGCGCGGGCCAGTTTCACGGAAGCGATACAGTGGCTCGAAAAGGCCCATGAAATGGATCCAGGACATAAACCCACCATCGAAAAACTGTACCAGCTGTATTACCATCTGCAGATGACCGGGAAACAAAAATCCCTGGAGCTTCTCCTGGACTGAAGGCCCCTCGCCGGGGAAATCTTCCCGGCTGTTCAGAATTTAACGAGGAGGGACAGACCCACAAATTCCTTGAATTGCGCTTTCGGTGATTTTTTCTCGGTTCCGTCGGGAAGAAGGACAGGCTGGTCGTTACTGTCGTACACCGGAAAACGGACATCATCATCGTAGATCAGGTGGAGGTTAAGCCGTACCGTAAAGAACCAGCTGATCTTCTGGTCAAGGACCATTTCCCAGTCCACGTCAATATTCTGCGGTTTATTGAGATAATTGGAAAAGAGCCTGACGGAATTAAAGATGGTCATGTCCTCCATGGGACTGATCCTGTTTTTGATCAATACCTGGGTTCCCATCTCCTGCTTGGCACGTTTTTCCTCAGGGATCCCGTGCTTTGTCTGATCGATCTGTGCTGTGTCCAGGACGAAAGTGTTCTTATAGGAAAGCGGGGCCAGGTTGATGGATGTGTGCTTGAAAGGTTTGTAATCCACCCCGAGGCCCACGGTAAGGGTAGCCGGGTTGAGGAATTTTGAAACCACCACCGAATCATTGGGATAACTGTAGCCCCGTGCAATCTGGTTCTTCATGTAGAAAACAGCACTCAGATCAAATTTTCCCCTGGCATTCTTGTTCATCTGCGAATTGAGTTCAAACTGGTCGGTATTCTTTCTCAGCCCGTGCTCCTCGGTGATCAGTGTGCCGTACTTCAGTCTGGCTTCATTGATCCACTGTGTCTTCGCATCCCTGTTGGTGTAAGTGGCCGTACCCGAAATGTCGAACATGCTGGAGAGGGAATTTTCTCCCCCTTTGGACCAGTTTGAGAGGTATGTCTGGTTAAACGCTAAAGCACTGGCCAGCTCATAATCCCATGAAACAGGATCGGGCTTTAAAGGCTCCATCTTCTCCAGCGACCTGGCAGGTTCCCTGAGCCTGACCGGAATGTGTTCGGGGTATTCTGTCGCCAGGCGGTTCACATCGATGGCATCTTCAAGCAGCAGGCTGATCTCGTTTCTTCCGGGATTGCCAATCCACAGTGTGATGGAATCGCTCCTGTCATTTTTCACCCAGAACCGGTAAAAATCATCTTTCCCGGTAGTTAGCCAGAAAGGCGTTCTGCCTCCAAACATGTCATTGATTATCAGCCGGGTGGAATCCCGCTTTTCTGTATGGAACAGCAGCGTTTCCACTGCGATCTGCAGTGAATCAAGCTGATGTTCCCCGCCAACAATCCGGAAGGGTGAATCCGTATCAGCAACCCAGAGGGAGAGGGTATCGGTGAACACAATGGAATGCGATCCGGCTGCAATACTTGCCGATCTCCGGCGTGCAGGGTCGTCCAATCCGGGAATGATCCGGTTCCCTGAATACAGGTACATGGGCACGCCAAGTGCTTCCAGTGCGGCAGTGTCGATCTTTGTCACCGGGAATGTATCCGGCAGTCCCGGTTGAGCGGGCAAGGAATCGGAAACCAGGTTGAGATCTGAAAGCGTATCGGCAAAAAGAAACAGATCGGTATTCCAGCCCAGGGAGTCAATGATGAAGGTGGAATCATTCAACCATTTGATCTCCATCGAATCCCTGATCAGAAAATCTTTGATTGTCACATCCACAGATGCAAAATCAAATCCGGCAATCCTTTGTTTCACACTGTCAAATGGCTCTTCCGCATGCTGGAACAATCGCTCCAGATCGCTTCGCAGCCATTCCTGCCCGGACCGCCAGAGGAAACTCCGTTCCGTGAAATCTTTCACATATTCCCGGGCCGATTCGTTGGTGAACGGATCCTGCTGTTGTGATTGGCCCAATACATTCATCAGGGTCCCGAGGACCATTAGGAAAGAAAATAAACGCTTCATAACACTCTTCTGAATAACGCAAGGTCAGTGCCGGATATTTTTCTTCGCCGCTTTCAGGGTATTGGTCAGTAATGACACCCGGGTCATGGGACCCACTCCACCGGGAACAGGAGTGATGAAGGAGCATTTGGGGGCTACCTCCTCGAAAAGCACATCCCCTTTGAGACGGAATCCTGATTTTGTATCGGATGCGGGGACCCGTGTGGTTCCCACATCGATGACCACGGCTCCCTCCTTGACCATATGGGCTTTCACAAAACCCGGCGAGCCAAGCGCGGCCACGAGAATATCGGCTGTGGCACAGAGCGCCTCCAGGTCCCTGGTCCGGCTGTGGGCCACCGTCACCGTTGCGTTGATCGATTTCTGGGACATGAGGATACTCAGCGGTCTGCCCACGATGTTGCTTCTGCCGACAATGACACAATGTTTGCCGGTCGTCTCGATCTGGTAGCGTTTGATCAGTTCCACGATGCCATAGGGAGTGGCCGACCCATAGGAGGGGAGACCGATCACGGTCCGACCCACGTTCACCGGGTGGAATCCGTCCACATCCTTCGATGGATCAATGCTTTCAATGACCCGCTGTTCGTCGATATGATCCGGAAGGGGTAGCTGCACGATAAAACCATCCAATTCGTGATCCTGATTCAGTTCATCGATCTTCCCGAAGAGCACGTTCCCGGGCACATCATCTTCAAAGCGTACGAGCGTGGACCGGAATCCCACCTCTTCGCAATCCCTGATCTTATAAGCCACATAGGTTTCGCTGCCACCGTCGTGACCCACCAGGACCGCGGCCAGGTGGGGCCGGCGCTGAAACGCGGAGACCATTGCATCCACTTCGGCCCTGATTTCTTCCTTGATCGTTCTGGCAGTGGCCTTACCATCTATAATTTGCATAGCTAAAAAATTTGTGGCTTCGATTAAATGGGATTACATACCCGGCATTTTCTGACCCATGGCCCTGGCCATGGCTTTCCCTTTGCCGGAGGTCATCAGCTTCATCATTTTGCGGGTTTCGCCAAATTGTTTGACAAGCCTGTTCACTTCCGGCACCGTGGTGCCGCTTCCCTCTGCGATCCTTCTTCGGCGGCTCCCGTTTAAAAGGGAAGGATCGGAACGTTCTTCGGGGGTCATGGAATTGATGATCGCTTCGATGCCCTTGAAAGCATCGTCATCCATGTCCAGGTTCTTCAGGGCTTTTCCTGCCCCTGGGATCATGGCAGCCAGATCTTTGATGTTCCCCATTTTTTTGATCTGCTGGATCTGGGACATGAAATCGGTGAGATCAAACTGGTTTTTTGCAATCTTTTTCTGCAGTTTCCTGGCTTCTTCCTGGTCATACTGTTCCTGGGCTTTTTCTACCAGGGAGACGATATCACCCATACCGAGGATCCGGTCCGCCATCCGTTTGGGATGAAATACATCCATGGCATCCAGTTTCTCGCCGGTCCCCACGAATTTGATGGGTTTGTTGACCACCGAACGGATCGACAGTGCTGCTCCCCCCCGTGTGTCCCCGTCCAGTTTGGTCAGGACCACCCCGTCGTAATCGAGTCTTTCGTTGAATTCCTTCGCTGTGTTCACCGCATCCTGGCCCGTCATGGAATCCACCACGAAGAGAATCTCATGGGGGGTGACCGCTTCCTTGATGGCGGTGATCTCATTCATCATCTCTTCATCAATGGCCAGGCGTCCCGCCGTATCAATGATCACCGTATTGAATCCTTTCATCCTGGCTTCTCTGACGGCAGCTTTCGCAATCTTCACGGGATTTTTGTTCCCGTCCTCTGTATATACAGGGATCTGCACCTGTTCACCGATGATCTTCAGCTGGTCTATGGCAGCGGGCCTGTAAACGTCTCCCGCCACCAGCAGGGGGTTTCTGCCTTTTTTCTTCTTGAGGAACGAAGCGAGTTTTCCGGCAAATGTGGTTTTTCCCGAACCCTGCAACCCGGCGATCAGCACCACGGAAGGGTTGCCCTTCAGGTCCATTTCCACATGCTCTTCTCCCATGAGCGAAGCCAGGTGGTCATGGACGATTTTCACCATCATTTCACCCGGCTTGACCGCTGCCAGGATTTTCTGTCCGAGCGCCTCTTCCCTGACCTCATCTGTAAATTGCTTGGCAATTTTAAAATTCACATCTGCATCAAGCAGGGCGCGCCTGACATCCTTCAGGGT
This sequence comes from Bacteroides sp., assembly GCA_011056635.1. Lineage (GTDB taxonomy): Bacteria > Bacteroidota > Bacteroidia > Bacteroidales. The sequence goes on along the minus strand of DSEO01000261.1, from coordinate 9,019 downwards.
CTCGGCCACATTGATCTCGGTGATCCGCCCCTGTCCCCTGAGCATTCGGAAGGATTGCTCCAGCCGTTCTGATAAATTCTCAAACATCACTTACCGGTTCAATTGAAAGCTGCAAAATTAGCTAAAATCGGCCAGACGAAAAAGTGGGAGCGCAACCTTTGCACTATCAGGATCATCTTCCGTCTGAAGATGGTTCAACCAAACAGGGATGACCCATTTGTAAAAGGCTGATCCGGCAATCCGGATTAGGTTTTCCTCCCGGCCCACTTTCGCATTGTCTGAAGTGGGCCTTTTTGTTCCAGTCTCCCGGAAATTTCGGACATTGGCTGAATTCTGACACATAATTTTTACCTTTAGGTAGTAATCATACACCCAGAATCTACACTGATCAGCATCATGAAAAAACACAGCGTACGCGTTACAGGACTCGCCATCCTGTCACTGCTAGCCGCCTGCAGTGAGCCCGGACAGGTAAAGGTAGCCGATATCTTCGGTGACAACATGGTCCTGCAGGCCGAGACTCCCGTGAACATCTGGGGGACAGGTGATCCCGGAAGCAGGGTCATTGTGCAGTTCCGCAACCAGGAAAAAACGGTTCGGGTCGAACGGGACAGCACCTGGAAAACGGTACTTGACCCGTTAATTTACGGGGGACCTGACAGCCTGGTCATCACTTCCGGAGCCCGGAGGACGGCTTTCCACAATGTCCTGGTGGGGGAAGTCTGGGTCTGTTCAGGCCAATCCAACATGGAAATGCCCATGATCAGCGGCTGGGCCCATTTGGATCATGCAGGGGAGGAAGTTCGCAATGCTGTATACCCGGAGATGCGTCTTTTCACTGTAGGGCATCATATTGCCTTCCAGCCGGTGGATACACTGGTAACGGAAGGTTGGAAGGAGTGCAATCCGCAATCCGTCCGTGACTTTTCGGCCACCGCCTATTTTTTCGGAAGAATGGTCCACCGGGAGCTGGGAGTTCCCGTGGGACTGATCAATACATCCTGGGGCGGAACGGTGGCCGAAGCATGGATGAGCGCAGGTTCGCTCAAAGATCTGGAGGACTTTTCAGAAAAGGTGGAGCTCATTGCCAAAAAAGCAGCCGCAAGAGACAGTCTCCTGGCGGAATACATTCGGGATACGCGTAAGATGGAACAGGAGATCAGGGAACTGGATGCCGGGATCACAGACGGGGATACGGTTTTTGCCAACGGGAAAGCGGACACCTCGGACTGGCTCACCCTGGATCTTCCCAGGATGTGGGAAGAAACCGGCCTGGGCGTATTTGACGGATCCGTATGGTTCGTCAAAGCAGTGGAGCTTTCCCCGTTCATGGCCAGCAGTGACCTGACACTCTGTTACAGCGCACCCGATGATTGGGACCAGGCCTGGGTGAACGGGGTAAAAGTAGGGGAGAGCAGGGCATGGGATGTCCCCCGGGAATACGAAATACCTGAAGGAGTGGCTGTTGCGGGAACCAACACCATCGTGATCAGGATCATGGATACCGGCGGTGGGGGTGGTTTCATGGGAGAAGCGACACAATTTGCCATCAGATCCTCCCTGGGTCAATCCATTCCCATCGCAACAAGCTGGAAAGCAAAGAAAGGATTCGATTTTGAGGATGTGAAGACCATTCCCGTATCACCGTTCGATCCCAACCAGCCCACGGTTTTGTTCAATGGGATGATACATCCCCTTGTGCCTTTTACCATCAGGGGGAGCATCTGGTACCAGGGAGAAAGCAATGCGGGAAGGGCTTTCCAGTATCGCCGCCTTTTCCGGGCATTGATCACGGACTGGAGACAGTTATGGGGACAGGGCGACTTCCCGTTCTTCTTTGTACAGCTGGCCAATTACCTGAGGCGTAATGAAACCCCCGTGGAAGATACATGGGCAGAGCTCAGGGAGGCACAGGCCATGGCCCTTGCTTTACCCAACACGGGGATGGCGGTAACCATTGACATCGGAGATGCGCTGGACATCCACCCCGGGAATAAACAGGACGTAGGTAAACGGTTGGCGCTTCATGCTCTGGCTATTGCTTACGGCCAGGATATCCCGTACAGCGGACCCCTGTATGCAGGCATGGAGATCCAGGGAAATTTGATCGAGGTGTCATTTGATTATGTGTATGACGGGCTGAAAACAGCTGATGGCGGGGAACTGAAGGGATTCTCCATTTGCGGGAAGGACAGGGAGTTCGTTTGGGCGGAGGCTGAAATCAGGGGTAACAAGGTGCAGGTTTGGGCCCCGGGGATCGGTGAACCGGTAGCGGTCCGTTACGGATGGTCATCCAACCCGGAATGCAACCTGGTCAATTCGGCAGACCTTCCGGCTTCTCCGTTCCGTACCGACAGCTTCAGGGGCATTACGGAACCTGACTGATCACATTTCATGCAGTCAATGGCAAGGTTTTCCAGGAAATCCACATGTGGCTTTCCCCCACAGGAGTTTTGCCGGTACGCGCTCCAGACCTTTACATAAGCGTCCATATCTCCGTCCCCGTCCGCATCGCCGAAAATCACATCATGTCCCCCGATATTCATGTCCAGCACAATCCGCTCGGCAAATTCGACTCCTTTGCCGTCCATGTTCTCCCAAATGAATGCCCTCATTGTTGTTCCCCGGGGCAGGATAGATGCATCCTCCTGTTCCATGGTAAAAATGTCCAGGTCGCCGTCACGATCGAAATCATCCACCCAGAGAGAGTGGAATGAACCCCTTATGCCCGGGGCTTTCACGGGCAGTACGTGGACTGTGAAAGCAGGATCGGACCGCCCGTCATTTTCCAGCCAGGCTCCCCGTGAACCCACCTGGTCGCAGTCCGTCATAACAATATCCGGATCGCCGTCACCGTCCATGTCAACGATCCAGCTTCTGGCCGAAAGTCCCCAGTAACCCACGCTGCCGAAGGGCAGAAGATGACTGGTCCAGGTCTTGCCCCGGGCTTCGTTTCGGTACCACCTCCCCGGCAACACTACATCCGCATCGCCATCCATATCCAGATCCCCGATCCCTCCGGGAAAAAAACCTCCGTGGATATCTGCCCGGTGGTTCACCACGTCCATGGTGATCAGGTGCTTTTCCCATACGGTATCTGTAACAGGATCAAAGGGTATATCGTACCAGAAACAACCTTCCAGATCACCCAGCACCACCAGGTCCTTGCTGCCATCCCCGTTCATATCTGCAAAAACAAGATCATGTATCTCACGGTCAATGGCGGGATCGTAACGGTATCGCGTAAACGCTTCCTCTGCTTGTTTTATGGAGTTCCTGAACCAGTGTCCTCCCGTCACAATGTCCGTCCAGCCATCCCGGTCCACGTCGAAGGCTCCTCCGCCCAGTTGCACGGTGGGAACGGATCCGATCTCGTGCTGTTGCCAGATGAAGGATTCTTTTAATTCGAACCAGTAGAGCGGACCCCCTGCCACGGAGACTGCAAAATCCAGGTCTCCGTCACGATCGAAATCAGCCACCGCAGGAGTGCCGTACCTGACATGAGCCCCTGCCGGGAGATCAAGGGAAACGGTATGGTGTTTGAACCACCTGTTTGCATGGGATGTCGGTTCCTCAAAAGAAAGAAAGGAAAACGGGATACCGATCAGCAATATCAATCCCGGGATCGGAAACCAGCGCATTTTACGCTTTCTTTTTACGGGGGCCGGACTTAGCGGTCCTTCTTTTTTTTGCAGGTTCCGGTCTTTCAATTTTTGCAGCGTACTCTTTTTTAATTTCGCCGGGTTTTTCGAACCAGCTTTTCAGTGCAATATACTTTTCCCGGGTACCGATGGAGAAAGTGTCCAGTTTCTGATCCCGGTTCCTGAGCCGGAATATGACATTGACAACCGCCTGTTTCGTGCTTTTTCTTTTACTCTCCGGCAACTTGGAAAATGTCATGATCTCATCGGTCAGCTCATCATAGGTCACGGGCCTGTCAATCTGCCGCATCCGTTTCATGATCAGCAACTCCCATTTTGATTTTCTGCCTGTTTTCTTTGATTTTCTGACGGTGGATGTCCCGGGTGATTTCCTGGCGGCCGGCTGACCCTGACCGGTTCTGGTTTTTCCCGCTAAATCCGCTTGCATCTGAGGAATCCCGGTAAACAGGTCCTGTTCGGTTACCCCGAGCCTGGTCAGAACATTTTTAATGTGCTGCAGTTTTTTTTCCGTTCTTTCATACTCCTCAAGGTAAAACTGTTTCATCTCGGAAAGCTCCGAGTCCGGAAGTCTGAGTGTTTCCATGTATCATTTTTAAGTTTAATAAATAAAGACGCAATCCGAAAGATAATTCGAGATCGCCTGCAGTAAAGAATCGAATATGATGTAAATTGAAGATATTGTGCGGTTTATAAAAGAAAGCGGGAATTATTTATTTTTTAATATTGTAAATATATATTTTTATAAGCGGAGTGCAAAAAATATATAAAACTAAAATATCATGATCCCCTTTTTATAGGTTTCCAGCGCCCTGGACCTGGCGAATGGATGGTTCACCATGGGAGCACCGTAGCCGGAAGTGCCAAATTCAGGGACCCATTTTTTTACGTAGGCCTGATCCGGGTCAAATTTTTTCATCTGCTCCGAAGGATTGAACACCCTGAAATAAGGAGCCGCATCGCATCCGGTACCAGCAGCCCATTGCCAGTTGCCATTATTCGATGAAAGTTCATAATCCAGGAGTTTTTCGGCAAAATAGGATTCTCCCCACCTCCAGTCGATCAGCAGGTGTTTGCAAAGGAAGCTGGCTGCCACCATCCGGACCCTGTTATGCATGAAACCGGTGTGGTTCAGTTGCCGCATACCGGCATCAACCATCGGGTAACCCGTATTTCCACCGCACCATTTCTCAAATTCCGCTTCATGGTTCCTCCACGTGATACCGTTGTACTTTGGACGGAAATTCTGGCTGACCACATCCGGGTAATGAAAGAGGACCTGCATGAAAAACTCCCTCCAGATCAGTTCACCGAGGAACACCCCGTGTGCGTCGCCCAGGTGTGAGATCACCTGCCGGATACTGACCGTGCCGAATCTGAGATGGGGACCCAGGTAGGTCGTGGTGTCTGCCGCCGGGTAATCCCTTGTATCCGCATAGTCGTCCAAACCGGAAAGATCGTATTCCCTGACTTTGATGGCGGACTCCTGAAATCCAATTGCACCGAGTTCCGGGAAAGCATGATCGAATTTCAGAAAAGCGCCGGAGCGGGAATTTCCCGGAGTCATAGATGCATTCGTTTTAAACTGCTGCAACCACCTGTTTTTATATGGCGTAAAGACCGTATAGGGTGAACCGTCTTTTTTTAATATTTCGTTTTTCTCAAAAATGACCTGATCCTTGCAGGAGTGCCACTGAATGTTCTTTTTGCTGACAAGCAATTCAACTTTGAGATCTCTTTCCAGGGCATAGGGCTCATAATCCCGGTTCACGAATACTTTTCCAATCTCATATCTGACGGTCAGTTCCTTCCAGATCTTCACGGGATCCCCATGCAGGACCAGCAGGGAACTTCCGTATTTTTTAAGCCGCTCGTGGATGGACCGGAGGTTCTGGTGTATGAAGGTTACCCTGGGATCGTCAGCATCGAGTTCATGCAGGATGTTCCGGTCAAAAATGAACAGGGCCATCACAGGCAAATCCGACTCCAGGGCATGATGCAATGCCGTATTGTCATCAAGCCTCAGGTCACGCCTGAACCAGCATATGGATATTTTCATCGGGGGACTGGTATTCCTTCATCTTCCACCTGCTTTGTACAGGAGAGTCTCAACACGAAATAGCCGGCCACACCGGCAACAAAAGACCCGATCAGTATACCCACCTTGGCCGAATCCAGGAGGGCTACATTGTCGGGAAAGGCAAGGTTGGCAATAAATATGGACATGGTAAATCCCACCCCTGCCAGCAGGGCTATGCCCACGACCTGCCAGTAATTCACTCCCGCTGGGAGTTCTGCCAGTCTGAGCTTCACTCCGAGCCAGGACATCAGGAAAATACCGAAAAACTTTCCGGCCACGAGGCTGATGGCAATGGTGCTGCTCAGCCGGGTATCCAGACCTAACTCACCGCTGAATGCCACACCTGAATTGGAGAGGGCAAACAGCGGCATGATCAGGAAAGCGACCCAGTTATGGAGTTTGTGTTCCAGTTGCTGCAGCGGAGATTGCACCAGGCTTGTCCAGTCTTCCAGGTTGTCCAGTTCTTCAATCTGCTCATTGGTCAGTATGGGTTTGTCATTGTCAGCGGCAGCCTTGATCTTGTCGCTGAGCTGACAGAGCCTGTCCGAATATGTCTTGATATCGATCTTCTGCCTGATGGGTACGGCAAAAGCAAGGAGTACCCCCGCAATGGTGGGATGGATGCCGGCCTTCAAAAAAAGAAACCAGATTACGATCCCGAATGCCAGGATGAGGTATTTGGCATGGATTGCCCGGTAAGCCAGAATATACAATATGATCAGGAGGATCACAGCATATATCAGCAGCATCCATTTGATGCTCGAACTGTAAAATATGGCGATCACCATCACGGCTCCCAGGTCATCCACGATGGCGAATGCTGTCAGGAAAATTTTCAGGCTCAGGGGTACCCTTTTTCCCAGCAGTGTGATAATGGCCAGTGAAAATGCAATATCCGTGGCCATGCTGATCCCCCAGGCATTTCTTGTCCCGGGATCCCGGTTCAGCAGGAAGAAGAATGCAATGGGCACCAGCATGCCGCCCACGGCTGCAAACAAGGGGAAAGCGGCCTTCTTCAGGCTGTTCAGTTCCCCGATGAGCAATTCGCGCTTGATCTCAAGTCCGATCAGGAAAAAGAAAATGGCCATCAGACCATCGTTTATCCACAGGATCAGTGGTTTGGAGAATTCGAAATGCTCCGCACTGATCCCCAGTTTAAACTGCCAGATGGCATGATATGTATCTCTGAACGAACTGTTCGCCCATATGAGGGCCAGGATTGTTACACCAAACAAAAGTATACCGCTGAAACTCTCAATGCGGACGAATTTCTGAAATGGTGTGATCAGGAGTCTTTTAACCATTTGTCTTTCTTGGATTGCAGGGGTATTTCTGCTGCAAAGATATGCAAGAATCGTCAAAATTCATGTGCACTGCAACTGACCACGTCATTTTGCGGCGGAGGTCTGATCAACAGGATAGATCCTGGCTGCCCAGCCTCCGCCTGAGGAAAGCTGAATCTTCAGCCGGTCTCCCGCTGAGAGACGGATCACCTCCTTTCTGTAATCGGTTGCCTCCCGGTCCGCATTGATCCCATCCGCAAAAACAACAGCTTCATAGGTACCTTCCCCCAGGAATGAAAAATCCAGGATCAGTTCCCTTGCCTCCCAGTTGGTCATGGCTCCCACATACCAGTCGGTACCCTTTCTTCGGGCAGTGACCGCATATTCTCCCACTTTTCCGTCCAGTGCCCGGGTTTCATCGTACGTTGTGGGGATATTTGCAATAAATCCGGTACATTCCTGTTCCTTCATGTAGTTGGTCGGATTGTCCGCAAGAATCTGAAAGGGAACCTCATAGATCACGTACATGGCCATCTGATGGCAACGGGTGCCCTGGCTCATGGGAGTTGAATGGATGGCCCGGAAGTTATGCCTGCTGGCATTTCGCATGGCACCCGGGGTATAGTCCATGGGACCGGCCATCATGCGGATGAAGGGGATGGTCACGTCATACCGGGGCACGTCTTCGTGGGCCCATTTCACATTTTCAAGCCCTTTCACCCCTTCATATCCCACCACGTTGGGATAGGTGCGCTGCAGTCCGGTTGGCTTGAACACCCCGTGAAAGTCCACAAGCAGGTGGTGTTCAGCCGCTTTTTCAGCAATTTCATAGGTGGAGGCCACCGCTATCTGGTCATCACGGTCAATAAAATCTATTTTAAAACCCTTCACGCCCATGGCCGCGTACAGGGGAAAAACCACATCCATCTGCTGCAGGATATCCAGCCAGGTAGCCCAGAGAATAATCCCGACCCCCCGGAGAGTGGCATATTCAATGATTGCGGGAAGATCTACGTGGGATACGGTGCCCGTCAGGTCACCCCTGACAGACCATCCCTCGTCAATGATCATGTAGCGCAGCCCATTGTCTGCGGCAAAATCAATATAATATTTATAGGTGTCAGTATTCTGTCCGGCCCTGAAATCCACACGGGAAATATTCCAGTCATTCCACCATTCCCAGGCCGCCTGACCCGGCTCTATCCAGGAAGGATCTTCAATCCGGGAAGGCGATGCCAGTTGCTGCACAATGTCCTTGTCCAGCAATTCCCTGTCCTGTTCACTGATCACAATGACCCGCCAGGGAAAGAGGCGCGTCCCCTGCGTCCGTGCAATATAACCGGCCCTTTGCGTGGGAATGTAATTTCTTCCTACACGTTCTGCTTCCAGCGGATAGGGGGCAAATACTCCACGGAACCCTTTCCCTGTATGATTCAGGTCCAGGAACATCCCGGGATAATCCTCCAGGTCCGCTTCCAGGATCACCACTTTCTTTCCGTTGCCCGGGTCCACCAGCAGCGGCAGGAAAGCCAGGGAGTCCTGCTTAAATTGCGAGATACGGTGCTCGTCATACAGGGACTCGAATGAACAGTTGAATATGCGGCCATCCCTGTAATCCCACATGTAGGGGATAAAAGCCATATGGTCTTCCGGAAAATTAAAATTGGCCGTTTCATTCAGGATCACCACCTCTCCCTTTCTTTCCAGGAAGAACCGGTAAGCCACGGCATCATGATAGGCCCTGAAGATGATCCCGTAATTCCCTCTGCAGTGTATGGTCAGCTGGTTATACCGGTCGGGGACCACCCTTTTTATGTAATTGACCGGGAGGATCTCTGTGTCGATCTCTTCTGTATTGGAGGAGGAGACCCGCACATTTTCTCCCAGCACTTCAATTTTATCCGATCCCGTATCTGTCTGAATCTGCATGGAGGCAGGGGAAGGGACAATGATCTGCTGCCCTTTATGCAGGACAGCCCATTGAAGTACTTTCCCCG
>DSEO01000260.1 GCA_011056635.1 Bacteroides sp. | reverse complement strand
CACTGAAAACCAGGGAGGCAGGACCATCCCAGGGTTCCATGAAAGTGGAGTGGTACTGGTAGAAAGCTTTCAGCTCCGGAGAAATGGGATTTTTATCGTTCCAGGATTCGGGAATAAGCACGGACATGGCATAGGGCAGGGATTTGCCGCTCATCACCAGGAACTCCAGCACATTGTCAAGAGAGGCAGAATCGCTCTTTTCAGGTTCGATCACCGGGTAGATCCTGCCCAGGTCTCCCAGTATATCGGATTTGAGGATCGATTCCCTGGCTTCCATCCAGAAACGGTTACCCTTCACCGTGTTGATCTCCCCGTTATGGGCCAGCATGCGGAAAGGCTGGGCCAGATCCCAGCTGGGAAATGTGTTGGTGCTGAACCTTGAGTGCACCAGGGCAATGGCACTCTGGATCCTGGGATCCTGCAGATCGAGAAAATATTCCCCCAGCTGTTCAGAGGTAAGCATTCCCTTATAAATCAGGATCCTGGTGGAGAGGCTCGGCAGGTAGAAAACGGCCTTCTGTGTCAAACTGGAGGCCGCCACGTATTTTTCGGCTCTTTTGCGGATGATGTAAAGTCTGCGTTCCAGCTCTTCCCGGGCCAGATCGGCTCCCAGGAGGATCTGCCTGATCACGGGTTCCGAATTCCGGGCAATATCCCCGATGACACTGTTATCCCTGGGCACGTCCCTGAAACCGATGAACCGGACCCCTTCATCATGAACCAGCTGCACCAGGATCTCCTCACATTGCTTTGCTTCCGCAGGTTCTCCGGGCAGGAAAACCAGTCCGGTACCGAACTGACCCTCCGGAGGGATGGAATAACCCTGGAGGAGGTAAAAATCCCTGGGGATCTGGATCATGATACCCGCACCATCTCCCGTTTTGGAATCGGAACCTTCCGCACCGCGGTGTTTCATATTCACAAGGGTTTCCAGTCCCCGCCGGATGATCTCGTGTGTTCTTTTTCCCTTCAGATGCACCACGAAACCGATCCCGCAGCTGTCATGTTCGAACCCGGACCTGTACAAACCGTCCCGATCAGGTCTTATTCTTCTCATCGGATTGATTTTTTAAAGCACCATCACAAAAAAACCGTTCTCTGGATTCACGGGAGAACGGTTTTGAATCGTGCAGTTCATACCATTCTACCCCGACAACAGCATCCTTCCGGACCTTTCTTTCCCCGCTCTGATAGGTTCTGTCTTCATACAATGGTTGTTGCGGACAAATATACATATAAATATTACGAATCAAAACAAATTTAGGGGCTTTAACTATATTTTAATAAGAAATAATTGTTAATAACTTATAGATTGAAAGTATTTACAGAATTACAATGATATTCCCACTACCACATGGAACTGTCCGGTATCCGGATTGAGAATGACCGCACCGTTTAGCGGCAGCGTGAATGTGTCTGTGATCCTGATTTCCCTGGATGTGGTGATCCCGATATTACAGATGGAAAATTTACCGTCTGCTGTATACCATCCATTCCCGGCACCCAGCACGATCCCGAACGACGCGAATGCATATCCCGCTTCGAAATAGAGATCTCCTCCGGAGCTTCCCGCTCCACCAGCCTCATTGATGATATATCCGGCATCCAGGGAAAGTCCGCCGCTGGTATAGCCCGCACTGATTTCCAGGCTGTGGGCGCCGGTGGAATCCGTGAAATCAAAATAATCCAGTCCGGGAAAATAGTAATCGGTCAGTCCGAGACTCAATCCGAAACCGAACGCATAGGAGAGATACAGATCTGCTTCTGCCGCTTCATTGGTGGTGAAACAGTATGAGCCCCAGGAACCCACTGAAAAATTGCCCTTGCTCATTTCCACATAGGGCTGGATGGCCGGACCGGTCCCGAATCTGGTCCCCCGCCACACATAGCTGCTCACCAGGTCCGCCCCGGCGCTGAACGGGGAAGTCCCCTCCTCCTGGGCTGATGTTACCGGAGAAAGCAGGAGCATGTTTGCAACCAGAATTGTCAGCAGGGACATACGTGGAAATCTTCTTTTCATGTCTGTAATTTTTTTTAGAGAAGCATATAACATATCTTCGCAAAAGTATGAAAATAATTTACAAACCCTTATTATAAGAGGGGTAATATTTAAAAATAGCATGCATTTTTAATCGGTCAGTCAAAAAATAAGGGGGGTATGTATAAAATAATATAAAATTATATATCGACCCAATAAATGATCGGTGGGATAATGATCTTCTGTCAACTTGCCTGATTCTTCTCAATTCCTTAAATTGCGTTCCGTACGATATCAAGTAATCTGACTTTTTCACGTATGAGAGTTGGATCCCTGTTACTCCTGATCCTGTTCCTGCTTCCCTGGGACCATGCACTGTATGGCCAGCGATCGGCGCTTCTGCTGGTCGACATCCAGGATTTTTATTTCCCCGGCGGGAACCTGCAACTGGAAAATGCGGATATGGCAGGCATGAACGCAGGATTGTTGCTGGAGCAATTCAGGGAAGAAGGTATGAAGGTTTACCATGTCAGGCACAATACAGCATCGGGCGGGGATATCCACAGCTATGTGCGGCCCATACCCGGGGAAATGGTGATCTCGAAAGATCAGGTGAATCCGTTCCTGGGAACCGGCCTGCTCGGGATCCTTCAGGCCGACAGCATTGAGCAGCTGGTTATCTGCGGAATGCAGACCCATCTTTGCGTGGAGGCGGCTGTCAGGGCCGCACACGATCTCGGCTTCTGCTGTTTCCTGGTTGCAGATGCATGTGCCACCAGGGCCCTTCAGTATGAAGTGCACATCATACCTGCCAAGAACGTGCATTACTCCACCATAAAAACCCTCGAGGGTACTTATGCCACCGTCATTTCCACCCAGGAGCTTCTCAGAGAATTTGATCAGTACCTAAAGTGATGCCCACCCTTTCCCGGGCGCGACTTTTTATTATCTTTAACGATTCATTGACTCGAGGGTGTCTCAAAAGGTCGATATACGGCAATTTCCAGGGCCAGACATACCCCTGAGAAAGCCTACAAATACTTGCGCAGCAAGAATTTTCAGCGACGAAGGGGTATGTCTGACCAACCAAAGACGAACCTTTTGAGACATCCTCAACATCGATTAATTAACTGTATATGAACTTACTGGAGCAATTAAAACAATTCACCCAGGTTGTGGCCGATACCGGTGATTTCGAGACCATGAAAGCCTATCATCCGGTGGATGCCACCACCAATCCCTCACTGATTTATGCGGCCGCCCAGAAAAGCGAATATGCACACCTGATTGCACAGGCCGTTGACTATGGCAGGAAATCGGGGAAAACTGCGGAACAGCAGATTTCCGGGACCATGGATATGCTTGCAGTGGCTTTCGGACTGGAGATCCTGAAGATCGTGCCTCGCCGGGTATCCACCGAGGTGGACGCACGCTTATCTTTTGATTCTGCCGGAAGCATGGATAAAGCAAGAAAGCTGATCGGGATGTATGAGGATCACGGGATCTCCAGGGAAAAAATACTGATCAAGGTAGCCGCCACATGGGAAGGGGTGGTTGCAGCCCGCGAGCTTGAAAAGGAAGGGATCCATTGTAATCTCACGCTCCTGTTCAGCATGGCGCAGGCCATTGGCTGTGCCGAGGCAGGTGTGCAGCTCATCTCTCCCTTTGTGGGCAGGATCTATGACTGGCACAAGAAAGAGCGGGGAGTGGACCACATTCCCGGACCTGAGGATCCCGGAGTCCATTCGGTGCAAAACATCTATCATTATTATAAAAAGTTCGGGTACAGGACCGAGGTCATGGGTGCATCCTTCAGGAATACCGAAGAGATCATTGAACTGGCTGGGTGTGATCTGCTGACAATTTCCCCCCAGCTCCTCGGTGAACTTGAAAGAACCGAAGCGCCACTGGAGCGGAAGCTTTCTCCGGAAGCATCGAAAGAGATGGATCTGAAGAAAATATCCCTGGATGAGAAGGAATTCAGATGGATGCATAATGAAGATCCCATGGCTGTGGAAAAGCTTTCCGAAGGGATCCGAAGGTTCACGGAAGATATGATCCGGCTTGAGAACGCAGTGAGTAAGCAAATCCGGTAACCGAAGAAGTCACCATGCACCGATCCGTCGAAGAAATCAGGAAGATCCTTGCCCGGGAAGCCGAGGCCATCCGTAATATACCCGTAAGCGGGGAATATGATCACGCCGTGCAGCTGCTGCATGAAAAGATCCATCTCGGGGGAGGAAAAATCATTTCCAGTGGTATGGGGAAAGCGGGGCATGTGGCCAACCAGCTTGCCACCACGTTCAGTTCCACGGGTTCTCCGGCCCTTTTCATTCATCCCAGTGAAGCCCAGCATGGAGACCTGGGTATGATCAGGGAGAATGATGTATTGCTGTTACTATCCAACTCGGGTAAAACACGTGAGATCATTGAGCTTGTTGGGCTCACCCATGCGCTCCACCCGGGGATCCCGGTGATCCTCATTACCGGAAACCCTGAAGGAGTGCTGGTTAGCAAGTCCGAAGTGGTCCTTTTCACAGGGCACCCCGAGGAGGTTTGTCCGCTTGGATTGACCCCCACCACCTCTGCCACCGCCATGGCTGTTATGGGAGACGTACTTGTGGTGCTTCTGATGAAAAAGATCCGTTTTACCGCGGAAGATTATGCCCGGAGGCACCACGGAGGGTATCTCGGCCAGAAATCGAGAGAAAAATTATCATGAGAATAGAGAAAGAAGAAAGCGCAGGCCTGGTCATTGACATCCAGGAGCGCCTCTTTCCCCACATGGATCAGCATGCATTGTTGCTGGAAAACATGCTCGTTCTGCTGAAGGGGCTGGCGGCGCTGGAAGTGCCTGTATTGCTTACCGAGCAGTACCCGAAGGGTCTCGGGCCGACCCTGGAGGAAATTCGTCAGTCCCCGGGCATCCCGGTCCCCATCATCAAGGGTGCATTCTCCTGTTGTGATGAGCCGGCCTTCCGCATGACACTTGAACAGACCGCCAGGAGGAAGGTGATTATCTGCGGGATTGAGGCCCATGTGTGTGTATTGCAGACTGTTATCGATTTATTGGAATACGGGTATGTCCCGGTGGTGGTGGCCGATTGCATCTCTTCCAGGAAAGCGGGGGATAAGGAGTTAGCCCTGGAACGGATGCGGACGGAAGGGGCCGTTGTCACCTCCATGGAATCCATTCTTTTTGAGCTGGCCAGGGTATCGGGTACGGAAGAATTCAAAACCATTTCCCGGCTGGTAAAATAGAACCTGAACATGCAGAAGATCTATGCCATAGGAGAAACGATACTGGATATCATATTCCGGAACAACCAGCCTCAGACGGCGAAACCCGGAGGCTCCTCCTTCAATGCGGCCATTACCCTGGGACGCCTGGGGACCCCGATCACTTTCATCAGTGAAATGGGAAACGACCGCGTGGGTGACATCATCCAGGACTTCCTCGTGGAGAATGGGGTAGACAGCACCTATCTGTCCAGGTATAAAAACGGGCAGTCAGCCGTGGCGCTGGCATTTCTCAATGAAAACAGTGACGCAGAATACCAGTTCTACAAAGATTATCCCCATCAGCGCCTGGCTGTTGAGTTTCCTGAACTCAACCGGGACGACCTGCTGCTTTTCGGTTCCTTCTATGCACTCAATCCGGGGATCAGGCCGCGGGTCAAAGCATTGCTGGAGAAAGCCAGACGGGCGGGCGCCATCCTGCTGTATGATCCGAATTTCAGGAGCACACACCTGCAGGACCGGGAGAAACTGCTTTCGGTCATCCGGGAGAACATGGAGTTCGCCTCCATCGTGCGTGCAAGTGATGAAGATCTGGGCAACATCTTCCAGGTGGACAATCCGGATGATGCATGGGAATGTGTGCGTCCCCATTGTGCCGTTCTGCTTTACACGGCCAATGCCCACGGGGTGTATCTGAAGAGCGAAAAGCTGGATGTGCATGTGGAGGTGAACCGGATCGAACCGGTCAGCACCATCGGGGCGGGAGATACGTTCAATGCTGGGATCCTGTATGGCCTTCACAGCATGGGGTGCAGGCTTGACCAGGTGCAAGGGCTTGGAAAACAAGCCTGGCAGGTGCTCATTGCCACGGCCGTTGAATTCGCGCGTGAAGTCTGCCTGAGCTATGAAAACTACCTTCCCGCAGCATATGCCGAAACCCTGAAAAAGAATGAAAAACGGTATGGATAAGCGAAAACTGGGCAAATCCGGACTGGAAGTCTCACCCATTGCACTGGGCGCCTGGGCCATCGGTGGATGGATGTGGGGTGGTTCAGACAGGAAGGATTCCATGAATGCCATCCATGCATGCCTGGATCTGGGCATTACATCCATTGATACGGCGCCGGTGTACGGGTTCGGGCATTCGGAAAAGATCGTGGGGGAGGCCGTCAGGGGGAAAAGGGACCGGTATGAGATTTTCACCAAGGCAGGAATGCGCTGGGAGGGAACCAGGGGCGCTTATTATTTTTCCTTGGAGGACAGGGACGGAAACCTGCGGGATATTTATAAATACTCGGGAAAGGAGAGCATCATCCGGGAATGTGAAGAGAGTCTGACAAGGCTGGGTACCGATTACATCGACCTGTACCAGATCCACTGGCCCGATCCCACCACCCCCATCGAAGAACCCATGGAGGCTTTCAGGTTGCTCCTGGAACAAGGCAAGATCAGGGCTGCCGGGGTCAGCAATTATTCGGTGGAGGAATTGGAAAGAGCCACGCGGGTGGTGGAACTGGCTTCAAACCAGGTTCCCTACAGCATGGTCAGGAGGGAGATCGAGCATGAATTGGTGCCCTGGTGTATCGCCAATCAATGCGGGATACTTGCCTACAGTCCCCTGCAACGCGGACTTCTTACCGGCAAAATAACCCCCGATTATCCCTTCAGGCCGGGCGACTCGCGACCGGAAACGCCCCATTTCAGGATGAATAACCTAATCAAGATCAACCAGTTCCTGGATGCGATCAAACCGCTGGCAAAGTCCAGAAATGCCACACTCTCCCAGCTTGTGATCCGCTGGACACTGCAGCAGCCCGGGATTGATGCAGTCCTTGTCGGGGCAAGGGACCGCCGTCAGGTAAAAGAGAATGCCGGGGCCGCATCGCTTCTGTTGTCGGAGGGGGAACTTCGATTTATCGAAAAGGAGCTGGATACGCTGCACCTGGATCTGAGCTGATCAGCGTACGATCTTCAGGGTATCCGATTCCCGGCCGGCAGACAACAGGATGCCCCTGTTCCAATCGCCCACGTATATCTGTACAATGTTGACCTGGTCCCTGAATTCACCTGTCAGTATGGAATTCTTCACCCGGATCCCGGACGGAAGGGGAACCGGTTCCGATTCCAGGTAACACCAGATGGCGTCCGACTCGGGTTCCTTTCCCAGGAAAACCAGGTCCACTTCATTGTCATTCACCTCCACGCTGAAATGGTCGTACAGGTACTGTGCCAGCAGGCTGTCCGCGCCGGGCGGTTCCAGCCGGGTGGCCAGGTGGGTGGATATCCCGTGCCGGATCTTCAATGCGCGATCCAGATCATCCGGGAAGATGCGCATGGAGATCTCGAGCCGTTCTGTATCCCCGTTGTACCTGATCTCGGTCAGGCTTACATAGAATTCGTGGGCCACCCAGGATCCTGCTGGTATCAACAGGGCTGCCACGATTGACCCGATCAACAATCTTTTCACTTGCGGACCCTTCTGCATAGGGTAACAAAGATGAAAAATCTTTTATTAACTTTAACGGATTATCCCACATTCCATGCATATGAAGCGGACTATATTGTTCATAATGAGCGTATTATTTGTACCGGGACTGACAGCACAGGAAAAGAACGATCCTTCCCGCAACCAGTTCAGGCAGATGCGTACGGAATTTTCCACTCCCAATGCCTACCGGACCGCTTCAGGTGCACCGGGTCAGCTTTACTGGCAGCAGGAAGCCAATTACCGGATCAGGGTCACCCTGGACGACGAAAACCAGAAGATCACGGGACGGGAATCCATCGAGTATATCAATCATTCTCCCGATGTGCTGAATTATTTATGGATCCAGCTCGACCAGAATATCCGCCAGAAGGAGAGCCTTTCGGAATTGATCTCCACAGGGACCATCGATGAACGGATCCCGTTCAGTTCGCTCGGAAGGTTCATGAGTGATTTCGAGGGAGGATTCAATCTGGAATATGTACGCGATGCGGATGGGAACCCGTTGACCCATACCGTCAACTATACCATGATGCGGGTGGACCTTCCATCCCCGCTGCAGCCCGGCGAAAAATACCTGATGGATATCGGATGGTGGTACAACATCAATGACCGGATGAAAGACGGCGGGGGCCGTTCGGGAATGGAATATTTTGAATCGGACGGCAACTACATCTATACCATCGCCCAGTTCTTTCCCCGGATGGCCGTCTACAGCGAGGTGGAAGGATGGCAGAACAACCAGTTCCTGGGCAGGACGGAGTTTGCCCTTCCCTTCGGGAATTACGAGGTGGAGATCACCGTGCCGGCCGACCACGTGGTGGGAGCCACCGGTATCCTCCTGAACCCGGAGGAGGTGCTTTCCCCATCCCGGCTGGAAAGATTCAGGAATGCCCACGGATCTTCTGATGCTCCGGTATTCATCGTCACAGAAGAGGAGGCCAGGGCTGCCGAAAAAAAGCGGTCGGGGGAGGCCAGAACCTGGAAATTCAGGGCTGAAAATGTACGGGATTTCGCTTTTGCCAGCTCCCGTAAATTCATCTGGGATGCCATGGCAGTTGCTTTCGGCGACCGGACCGTTCTGGCCCAGTCGCTCTACCCCAGGGAGGGGAATCCCCTCTGGGAGAAATATTCCACCAGGGTGGTGGCCCATACCCTGAAGGTTTATTCGCGCCATACATTTGATTTTCCTTACCCGGTGGCCTATTCGGTGCACACCAACAACATCGGGATGGAATACCCGATGGTCAGTTTTAACGGAGGCCGGCCTGAACCGGACGGGACTTATTCGGAAAGGACCAAGTTCGGGATGTTGGGTGTGATCATCCACGAGGTGGGGCATAATTTTTTCCCCATGATCGTGAACTCCGATGAACGGCAGTGGACCTGGATGGATGAAGGCCTGAACACCTTCCTCCAGGGGATCGCCCAGCGGGAATGGGATCATGACTGGCCTGCTCCGGAAGGCCGTCCCAGGGATATCGTGGATTATATGCGGGGGGACCAGTCCAACATTGCCCCCATCATGATCAACGGTGAACTCACCATGCAGTTCAGCAACAATGCGTACGATAAGCCTGCCGTGGGTTTGAACATCCTGAGGGAAACGGTCATGGGCAGGGAACTGTTCGATTTCGCTTTTCAACAGTATGCCCGGCGGTGGATGTTCAGGCATCCCACCCCGGAGGACCTGTTCCGAACCCTGGAGGACGCCTCGGGAGTCGACCTGGACTGGTTCTGGCGGGGGTGGTTCTACGGGACCGATCCGGTGGATATCTCCCTGGACAGGGTGAAATTCTACAGGGCCGCAACAGGGGATCCGGCAAAGGAGAAGGCTTTCATGAAAAAGAAGCTGGAAGAGGAGCCGGAGGAGATCGCCGTGACCCGGAACAGGGAGGTTTCCGAATCCATGGTCGAAGCGGATCCGTCTTTGCATGATTTTTACGATAATTATGATGCATTCAAACCCACGGCGGCGGACCGGGAGGCATACCGGAGGTACCTGGACGGACTGACCGGCCGGGAAAAAGCATGGATCGCTTCTGATAAATACTATTACCAGCTGGATTTCACCAACCTTGGAGGCATGGTCATGCCCCTGATCCTCAGGTTCGAGTTTGAAGCAGGGGAAACTGAGCTGATCCGGATCCCGGCCCAGATATGGAGCAGGAACAACCACCAGATTTCCCGGTCATTCATATTCGACAGGCCGGTCGTTTCGGTTACCCTGGATCCTTTCCTGGAAACTGCGGATATCCATACGGAGAACAACCACTGGCCTCCCAGGATGGAGGAGCGCAGGTTCGATCTTTACAAACGCTCTTACAGGGACCGTATGCCTTCCAATCCCATGCAGGAGCAGTAAAGAATCATGGCCCTCAGGAAAGGATGTTATCTATGTAGGCCAGTTCATCCCGGGTGAACCCGATGTGATCCATGGCTTTTACATTCTCTTCCAGTTGTAATACCGAGCTCGCACCGATCAGTACCGAGGTTACGCGGGGATTGTTCAGCAACCACGAGAGGGCCATCTGTGCCAGGGTTTGTCCCCGCTGCCGTGCGTGGTCGTTCAGGGCCTTTACCTTCACCATGGTTTTTGGATCCAGGTCTTCTTCATCCAGGGAAATACTTTTTCGGGCAATCCGCGAATCATCCGGGATCCCGTCCAGGTAACGGTTTGTAAGCAGTCCCTGGGCCAGGGGACTGAACGGGATGCATCCGATCCCCTTGTTTTCCAGTACATCCAGCAATCCATCCTCCACCCAGCGGTCGAACAGGTTGTACCTGGGCTGATGGATCAGGCAGGGGGTGCCCAGTTGTTCCAGGATCTCCACGGCTTCTGCTGTCTGCTCGGGATCATAGTTGGAGATCCCTGCGTAAATCGCCTTGCCCTGCCAGACCGCGGTGTGAAGAGCCATCATGGTTTCGGCCAGGGGGGTTTCGGGATCAGGCCTGTGGGAATAAAAAATATCCACGTATTCCAGTCCCAGTCTTTTCAGGCTCTGGTCGAGACTGGCCAGCAGATATTTGCGACTGCCCCACTCCCCATAGGGTCCGTCCCACATCAGGTATCCCGCTTTGGTTGAGATGATCAGCTCATCCCTGTAGGCACCCAGATTGGCCCGCAGGATCTTCCCGAAATTCTCTTCGGCGCTTCCCGGGGGCGGACCGTAATTGTTGGCCAGGTCAAAATGGGTGATCCCCGAGTCAAAGGCGCGGAAAATGATCTCCTTCATGCGCTGATCCAGATCCCGTCCCCCGAAGTTCTGCCACAGGCCCAGTGAAACCGCCGGCAGAAGCAGTCCGCTGCGGCCACAACGGTTATACTTCATTGTGCTGTAACGCTTTTCTGATGGTGTGTATTCCATATCGATTCGTTTGGTGATACTTGGCTATTTTTTCAGAAGGGGTATCTTGTACATGAGGTGATAACTGAAACCGAAACCCCGTTGTCCGGTTCCCGGCCCGTAACCGGGTACAAGCCGGGGAGTTACCTGCGGATCCATTTCCGGGTTTATCAGGATCTTATAGCGTACACTCCAGCCCAGGAAAAGATTGGCGGCCAGTTCGGTCTTCACTCCTCCGGCCAGTTCAAGCCAGTGCCCTGTGAGTTTCCGGCTGTAGGAATCGAGCATGTAATCGCCCCAGTAATCACTCTGAATGACGATCCGCCCGGCCCTGTGCGAGAAAAAGGAAACCCCGTAGCGGATCCCGGCAGTTATGCTGTGATGGATCGACTTTTCCTTTGCGGGCAGCAGGTTGTAATCTGCCCCCAGCCGGGCATACATACCACTTGAAGCGTAATCAAAGGATCCTCCGCCCCCTGAGATGCTGTTGTACCCTGCTTCGACCACGGGGTATATATCCGGATAGATCTCCGCGTCCAGGGAAAATTCTGCTCCGACCTGCCTGGGATCGGTAAACAAATACCCGAATCGTGCCAGGTCGATCCCGATGCGGGGTCCGTAGGTACGCAGTGTATCCTGTCCCCGGGCCGGTTGTGCCAGCAGAAGGAGCAGCAACAGCTCAGAAAAATATCCAGATATGTTCTTCATCCTTAAGCAGTTCAGCATCCACCTGTGATTCGATCACCTCGGCGTGACTGATCACATGGGTGGTATGGTGAATTTCACGGATATGAAACATCATTGCAAATCCGCATGTATAGGAGATCAGGTAAGCCTCATTGTCATGACCGATCCCTATGGTATCTGACTGGTCATTGATCCTGCATACAAAATGGGACGCTCCGTGACCAGGATCCAGGGGCAGAAGGATCCTCGAAACGGATGCAGCATCATATAGCAGGCTGTCGGTTTTTCCTTCCCTGATCCCGTAAACAGTCACATCAGCGATGATGGTATCTGCCGCATTGGTCAGAGAGCCGGTCTTGAATTTGACCACCAGTTCAGACTGATTGTCTTCGTCACAAATGTCCTGTGTGACGCAGGAAATCAGCAGAACCAGCAAGAGGTTTGTCAAAAGTCCTGGTTTCATTGCCTGTACAAAGATGATAAATGCAACAGCAAGAAGCAATATTAAATTTATATGAATAAAGGTTGAAGTCAAAGTAATCATGCGCAACAATTTACTATCTTAGAGAAAGAATGCCACTCAGATATTTCCCGATGTGAAAGAAAACCGGATCGATACGGATCCTGCCCTCGAAGCCTATGTCAGGGACATCATCCTCGGCCGGATCTACCATGTCCGGGAGTTGATCGGAAACCAGGAAGATGTGCATACGCTGATTCACGAGACCCGCAAAACCATGAAGGGTATCCGGGCTGTGCTGAAGATGATCAGGGATGAGATCGGGTACAGCAGCTACTTCCGGGAAAACCGCATTTACCGGGACCTCGGGAAGAGTCTTTCCGGGGCGAGGGACAGTTATGTTCTCGGCCAGGTATTTGCATCGCTCTGTGACCGGTATCCTGCAATGATCCATCAAACGGATCAGGAAACTGTAATGAAATGTCTGACAGGGAGGATGGACCGGGAGCTTGCCCGTTTCACAAACGAAAAAGGCGGATTTGATCACATCCGCAAGGAACTGGACCGGGGATCGGGAAGGGTGCCGCAATACTGCCGGCTCAGAAATGGATTTGAATCTGTCAGCAGGGGAATCAGGCGGATCTACGGAAGGGGCCGCAGATACCTTTCAAAGGTGAGCAGGGACTTCCACATGGCGGAATTTCACGAATACAGGAAGAATACCAAATACCTGCTTCACCAGGTGGAGATCCTTCAGCCCCTCTATCCCCGGGTACTGAAATCCTATGCCAAATCCATTGAGAAGCATGCCGAACGGATGGGTATAACCCGGGATTATCACCGGCTGGAAGTCTACCTGGCAGATGAAGCCGGAGATTCGATCGGGGATGGGGTGAAATTATTGTTGCTTGAGAAGATCCGCGCCCACAGGGAGAATATGCTGGAAAAGATCCTGTCAAATGCATCACTGATTTACGCCGAAAGTCCGGATGCATTCATAAAAAGGATGGGGATTTACTGGGATGCCGGTGATGGTTTGCATGTATAATGTTTAATAATATTAGGGAAATGACTGAAAAACAACAAAAAGAAGTGGCCGCTCAGAAAGCCGTCATGGAAGTGATGGAAAAAAACATCGCCCGCTGGCAATCTGTTTCGGAAATGAAAAAAGAATTCGATCTTTTTGTCAGGCACATCAAGAAAATGGATGACCACCTTGCCGTAATCCGGAAAGACATGGCTCCCCTGAAAAAGGCCAGGCTTGAATCCAGGAAAGCGCTGATAGATCAGGTTTTTCCGGTGATCAGCGTGCTGCGCGTGTATGCCTATGATACAGGTGACAGGAAACTGGGAAGACAGGTAAAAATGAAATTCAGCGACCTGGAAAAGTTGAAGGGAAACGCGCTGACGAAATATTGTTACAGGGTCCTGAAGCGCTCCCGTGCTCTGACGGAACAGGATGCAGATGCAGAAAAAGCAAAAAAGAAAGGAAAGGAAACTCCCGCCCGGTCGCTTACCGAATACGGCCTGACCGCAAAGCATTTCGACCAGCTGCAGCAATCCCTTGGCCGGTTTATCCGGGATGATGAGGTGCTCATGCATGCCAGGGAGGAGAAGAAAAAGAGCCGCAAGGACCTCGACCGCCGCATCAGGACCAACAACAGACTGCTGGAGAAGAAACTGGATCATATGATGCAGTTGTTCCGGGATACCCAGAAAACATTCTACAACGCCTATGTGAGATCCCGGATGGTCGCCGCGGAACCAGCAGCCGTAACGGAGAAACAGCAGCAAAAGCAGGACATCCAGCACCAGCCTGGGGAAAAGCAGCCGGGGAAACAGCCAGAGAAGACCCCGCCTGCTGATACCGGGTCTGCTTCAAAAGAGCCGGCTGAGGATCCCGGACCTGCGGCCAGAAACAGTGCCGCGGAATGAATAGCTGATCGGTTATTGATCCGGTTGCAGGTGTTCTTCCAGGAAATCAAGGTATTCTGTATAAAGCAGCAACCTGCTGTTCCTGTCGTAAGCGACCCCGTGGCTGCCCGGGGGATAGATCTTCAGGTCAAAACGCTTTCCCCGGTCGATCAGTGCCCTGACCAGCTGGAACGTGTGCTGGGGATGTACATTGTCATCCATCAGTGAATGGACCAGCATCAGGTGTCCTTCCAGGTTCCCGGCATGGGTGATCAGGGAGCTCTGCCGGTATCCGTCCGGGTTGTCCTCCAGCAGATCCATGTACCTTTCCGTATAGATACAATCATAATTCAGATGGTCAGCAGGTGGTGCGGTCAGAATGCCCGCCTTAAAGATCTCAGGGTAAGTGAGAAGCGCAGCTCCCGCAGAGAAGCCGCCGTAGCTGTGCCCCATGATGCCGATCCTTTCGCCGTCGATCCATTCCATTTCCGACAGGTATTTGGCTGCCTGGGCAAAATCGTATGTTTCCCACCTGCCCAGTTGCCTGTGGACGATCTTTTCAAAGTCCCGCCCATAACCTCCGTTGCCGCGGTTGTTGATGTTGGCGATCACAAAACCCCGCTGGGCCAGGTACTGGTTCCACCCGTTGGATTCGAAGCTGTTGTATACCCCCTGGGATCCCGGTCCGCCATACACACTGAGGAGCAGTGGATAGGAGCGCTGCGGATCAAAATCCACCGGTCTGATCAGGTATCCGTCGATCTGCTGACCGTCCTCCGTTGTGAAGTTGAATAACTCTCTGCCCGCGTAAGTATACGCCTCCATGTGTGCTAGGGCATTCTCATGTCCCGCGAGCATGCTGACCAGGCTGCCATTCCCGTCCCTCAGATCGGTCCGGGGGGGAGTATGGACATCCGAATACCCGTCGATGAAATACCGACCCGCAGGGCCTACATCCACGCGGTGGTTACCGGGTGCTTCTGTGAGCCGCTTTTTGCCCCTGCCGTTGAATTTCACACTGTACAGGTTCCTTTCCAGGGGAGAGACTTCGGTGGAAAGGTAATAAAGCCTTTTTTCCCTGGGATCAATGGCCCTGATGGCAACCACATCGTAATTTCCTGCGGTGACCTGACCGATCAGCCTGCCTTCGTAATCATACCGGTAAATATGCGAGAAACCGTCCCTGTCCGAGATCCAGAAGAAGGAATTCATCTCTTCCGGGAAATAAAGCAGGTGAAGTTCGCCGGCAAAAAAATCAAAAATATCGATCCAGGTATCGGATTTTTCTTCCAGGACAAGCGCTTTCTCACCTGTTTGGGTGTGACAAAGGAACAGCTTCATATGGTCCTGGGACCGGTTCATCCAGACCACGGCCAGGGTCTGTGGTTCCGAGGTCCAGTAGATCCTGGGGATGTACCCCCCTTCCAGGTCGATGTCCAGCCAGCGTGTGGAACGGGTTTCAGTATCGATTACCCCGATCCTGACCAGGGGCGGGGGGTCGCCCACCTTGGGATAGGGGATCTCAAAATATTCGGGATGCTGCCCGGCGAAGTCGGTCAGCCGGTAGCGTGGAACCTTGCGTTCATCCGACTGCCAGAATGCGATATAGCGGCTGTCGGGCGACCATTCCCAGGCCTGGACCAGTCCGAATTCCTCCTCGTAAGCCCATCCGAACCTGCCGTTATAAAAGTGCTCCTCCGCATCATGGGTGAGCCTGCTGTGTGTTCCTGCAGCGAGGTCAAACAGGAAAAGATCTCCCTGTTTGCCATAAACCAGCTTCTTTCCGTCGGGCGATACTTCTGCCGTAAATGCGCCTTCCACCATCGGTTTCATGGTTGTATCCTCCAGGGAATAGTAGTAATAATCCGCATTGCCGGAATACCTCCAGATGGGCTGGAAGTTGGTCTGGAAGAGCAGGCATGCATCATTATTCGCCCACTGGTAATCGGTGTAGCTGAAGGGTATCTCCGATCCGGGAAAGGTATGTCCGCTTTCGCTGAATACGAGCTCCCCGGTCTGATCTGAAGGATTGAAGATCCAGATCTGCTGATCCCCCCGGTCGCTTTTGGAATATGAATAGCGGTTCCCGTCTCCGATCCAGTTCACACCGGATGGACCCGCCTCACCCCGCAAGCGGGTGGTGGCGAATAACGCCTCCTCCAGTGAATCGTATGGTTTTTTCTGGCCGGCCACACTGCATACAAACAGGGTCAGCAGGCCCATGATCACGGTATATTTCCTCATTGTGTCTGGTTATGTATTCAGATTGCAGGCACCAAATCTAACAAAAATGATCTACTCCAGCACCCTCAGCGCATTTTCCCGCAAGATCAAATCCATTTTTTCTTTCCCCGGTTTCATGGACCTGAGCAGTTCCAGCAGGGGAAGGCCCGTATTATCTGTGCCGAACAGTATTTTCTCCGCGTGTTTCCCGAGAAAAATCCGGGCCATCCGGCGGTCCCTGTGCAGTGCATTGAAGCCGCTGACCCCCGAGATATCACAGTAGAAATTGGGGTAGGATTCCAGCAACCGGTCTATGATCCCGAAGGTGTCGTAAGTTCCTTTCTGGTGGATGTATCTGGGATGCAGGGAAATGCTGATCTGGTTCCAGAAATCCGGTCCGTGTGCGATGAACCTGATACCGGGAAACTGAACAACCCTTTTTTCCAGGAAAGCAAAGTCGAACAGAATCCCGGGAAAACAAATCCGGTTCTTCTCGATTTTTTTTCGCAGGATCCCCGTGGTTTCCGCCAGCCGGTTCAGATAATACCTGCTGACACCGTTGAATTTATCATTCAGCAGTCTTTCCAGGAGCCACTGGAAGAATCCCTCACCGGGCCGGATGTACTGGAACCGGGGCTGCTCCATGTGAAAAACCAGGGGGAAATTGTGTGCCTGTACGACCTCCAGGTACTTCTCAATGAGCGGATCCTCCCACCGGAGGGAAACCTTGAGTTCGCCGCAGCCCCTGATCCCCATCTCACTGTACTTTTGGATTATTTTTCCGGGATCCCGGTTGCTGGGGTCCGGTGCATAGAAAGGAATGAAGCGGTCCGGGTATTGTGAACAGGCCTCCAGAACAGGTCCGGGAGGAAGCCCGGTATACAGCTCTTTCAATGGCGGATCAATCTCTTCCCAGGTCAGCAGCCAGCTCATTTCAACGCCCTCCCGGTCCATCTGACGCAGGATCACCTGCGGGTCGAAACCTGCAAGGCCCACATGCATATGGGAATCAATGATCTTCATATTTACTCCATGCCCAGAAGGACGATCTTGCCCGGAGTGTGCAGGGTTACTTTTCCCCTCCTGACCGTGGCGCGTGTGCCTGAATAATAATCCGTAAGCAGGGTGCCGTTACTGAATACTCCCTTCAGCTTCAGCCTTTTCCTACCCGGATCCAGGTCAAGTCCCACCACCACCCGGTCTTCGTACCCTTGCCCGGAGTAGCTTCTCGAAAACAGGTAGGGTTTGCCGGAGAGTTTCCTGTGAACGCCGGCGCCCACGGCGGGATGGTCTTTCCTGAATTGTCCGAGTCTGCGATAATGGGTCAGCACCTCGCAAACCGGGATACCGTTCCTGGAGGCACCGGACCCGATCTCTTCCCAGTTCATCCTGCCACGCAGACCGGCATCTCCCACTGCACCGGGGATCACCAGCTCCCGGGAGGTTTCATCCCCGTAATAGATCTGCGCGGATCCGGGACACAGCAACAGTTTTGTTCCGGCCTCCAGCGGCCTGGTCCGCTCCCTGTCGAACGGATGACTGTCATCGTGGGAAGAGATGTAATTGAGTACACCTTTACCGTCCAGCGCACCTTCCAGCCAATTTGAATAGGAGGAAAAGAGCGTTTCAAAAGACTGGTGCGCACTGTTCTTGAATTCAAAATTGATCATGGCATCGATGCAATGGGAGAAATAATCCACCTCCCTGTCCCCGAAACTGAAATACCTTCCCGACGAGATCCCGTACCCGTATACCTCGGCCACCATGTAAAATTCATTGTCATCCAGCACTTCCTGCGGATGGTTTTTTTTCCAGTCCATAAAAGCGATCCGTGCTTCCCTGCCCAGGTCGCTCCACACCGATTCCTCGATGTGCTTGGCCGTATCAAGCCTGTAGCCGTCTATTCCGTACCTGCGCACCAGGTCAGTCAGCCATTTGATGACGTAATACTTCGGGGCCCTGGGAAATCCGGTCCTTGCAAAGAAAGCATCCAGCCCGGCAAGTTCCTGTGCGAGTCTCCCTTCCCGCTCCCATTTGAGGAGCAGATCCTCCGGAAGTTCCACCGGTTCATCCGATTCGGTCCGGATATCAGGAAGGTTTTCCACCAGGGTGCATGATACAGTGGTTTCATAACTCTGAAAGGTGCAGGGGGGACCCGTGCGGACCCAAGCATCGGGCCAGACCGGATCAAGGTCAGTTACCGGACCGGTATGATTGATCACCACATCCATCAGGATGCGTATACCGCGTTCGTGGGCTTCTCTTACCAGTTCCGCCAGCTCTGCCTCCGTTCCGTAATTGGGATCGACCCTTGTCCAGTCCTTCGTCCAGTAACCGTGATAGCCGTAAGTGTCCCCGGTACCCTCATCTGTAAAGCCATGGACCTGTTCAAAATAGGGGGTGAGCCAGAGCGCAGTGATCCCCAGGCTGTCGAAGTACCCCGCCTCCAGCTTCTCCGTCACCCCGCTGAAATCACCTCCCTCAAAACCCCGCATGATCCCCGTCTCCCCGGTCCGGCCAAAATTCACATCGTTGGAAGGATCCCCGTTCCGGAAACGGTCGGTCAGTAAAAAATAGATGGTGGCATTCTCCCACAGGAATGGAGTCCCCATCTCCTGAAGCAATGCCGCGGATTCCGTTGTCTTTTCCGGATAGGCGTAGCTGAGAAGATGGTGTTCCCCGTTCCGGTGACAGGAGACAGGTAACAGGGCGATCGTGCCGAATGCCATGAGCAGTCCCCGAAAGCTGTTGTGATTCAATCGTTTCATGGTCTGTGAGATTGTGCCGGGATCAGCAGGATCTTTCCGGCTGACATGCTTTCCGTATACAGATGAAGGGCCTCTTCCACGCTTTCCAAAGGCATCTTCCGGCTGACGGGTGAGGCGAGTATATCCGGCAACAGGCGACCTACCCGGTGCACTAACCGCATCTTAAAAAGGAGGTTTTTGGACTGGAGCCAGTTACCCAGGTAAAATCCTGACAACTGCTTATCATCACGGATCAGCAATGCAGGATCGAGGGAGATATCTTCTCCGGATAACCTGGCATAGACAATCAGCCTGGAACCGCGGGGGACAACTTCCAGCAGTCCGGAGGTCTGCCGGCCGGCCACGGCATCCAGGACGAGTGTGGCCCCGAGGTCACGGGCAAGCTGGCGCAGTTTCTCCCGGAAACCATCTTCATTGCTGTTCAGCACATACGCGGCACCCAGTTGCTCCAGTGCTTCCACCTGAGATTCTTTCCTTACAATATTGATGAGAGGTACGTCATATTTTACAGACAGCCTGATCAACATCTTTCCCAGTGCACTGGCAGCGACATTGTTCACGATGGCCAGGTGTTTTCCCTTCCTGGCCATATCGATGAATGCAAGGGCTGTCATGGGATTGACAAGCATCATGGAACCCTCCTCGGGGGCAATGTGCGCGGGCAGGGGGGAACAACGCATGGCGGAGGTGACCATATATTCCGCCCAGGCCCCGTCTTTTCCGGGAACCGGGGTGCATGCCACCCTTTTTCCTTTCCTGAGCGCGGGAAACAATCCGCTGCCCGCTTTTACCACGATCCCGCTTCCTTCAAGTCCGGGGGTATAAGGATAGCGGGATACCAGGGTATTGCCCCTGATCATGGCCAGGTCAGAGGGGTTGATCGGGGTGGCCTGTATCCGGATCAATACTTCTCCGGGTCCGGGTTCAGGCAGGGGGACCGTTTCGATGGTCAGTGCCCCTCCTTGCCCGTGTTGCCTGACGGCACGCATTGTTTCAGGCAATTTTTCCTGTATTTTCCTGTTTGTTGCGGGCATGTTTCAGCGGCCTTTGTTGCGGCGAACCAAGTTAGCAATATTTTCGCACAGATTTGCGGACAGTTTCTCCCTTGCCTGGGTCCCCATCCGGGGATCGATGCGGACCACATGACCGGGGGGAATTTTCCATCGTTCCATGACTCCTTCCAGCACACGTTCCCTGGCCACCCATATCTGGGGGAGTGTTTCAAGGACTGCCAGCTCCTGCAGCAGGCTGTGCCAGCCCATGCCTTCCAGCTCCATCGGCCCCACCTCGTCAATCACGATCAGATCGGGGGGATCTTCCAGACTGGAAAGCACCGTTTCCTTTCCCAGTGCCAGTGCAGCGGGATTGAAGTAAAATCGCCTGTACCTGAACCAGCCTTCCCGGAGATCCGCAGTGGCCAGCGGAATTTCACCTCCAGCGGCCAGGTTGATTAAGGAATAGGAATCCCTGATCCCGCCTTTGAAAGTGCCCCTGCTCAGAAAGCCGGCTATCCGAAGCCCTCTTTTTTTCAGGGTATTCACAACCTCCTCAGTGAAAGAGGTTTTGCCTCCATGCACCCCGCCGGAAACAACAACGATATGGGATCCGGGATCTTTCACCTATCCTGTTTTATTGGGTCGCTTTTTCCACATAAAAATAGGCGGTGGAGATTCTTCCCGATCTTTTTGAATAGGTGCGGGGAGCGACATGCACAATCTCACCGTAGCGGGAAAGGATACCAAACATGCTGCCCACCGTAAATTTGTTCACATGCTCCCGGTTCCGATCCCGCCAACCTTTCACGGGCACCGATAAAAGCAGGACACCTCCCGTTTTCAGTTTTCCCCAGAGTGCCTCGAGGATCTCACGGTAGGAGGAGATATGTTCCAGTACCTCGATGGAAATGACCAGGTCCACCGAACCATCAGGAACGGTGGAAAGATCCCTGTGGTAACTGAACCTGTTGCCCCGTTCATCTTCTGCTCCCAGCAATTTATCCCTTACGAACTGAAGCGACACGTCACTGTGGTCCACCAGGTGGAAATGTCTTTTTTCGAGCATCCCGGAAAGATATTGCACATTGCCCCCGAGTCCAGCACCAAAATCGAGCAGTGTGGCTGATTTCCTGAAGATTGGCAGGAATTTATGGAGGTGGTGTCCGTCCGTCTTGATGGTGGGATGATCGATCTTACCCAGGTATTTACGATCCCAGTAACGAACGGTGTTGGGATTGAAGAGCCGAAGGAATTTTTTCATCGGACCAGTTCAGCGACCCTGAAGATCTCCTCCAGTGCCAGTTCCACATGGACCTGTTCCACATAGGTCTGCCCGAACATGATCCGGAGTGCAAAGAGACCGCTGATCCTGGTATGGGTGAGAAATATGTGTCCCCGGCCGTTGATTGCTTCGAGCAATTTCTCATTCAGCCTGTTTGAAGTTGCTTCATCGCTGTTCCCATCAGGTTTCATCCGGAAGCAGGTGAAGTTCAGGAAAGGGGGAAGCAACAGCTCGAATTCTTCCCGCCGTCCCATTTCGTTTGCGAAGAGGTCATTCAGCCGGATGTGTTTTCTCAGCGTTTCACGGATCTCCGTCAATCCCATGCTTCTCATGACGAACCACAGTTTCAGCGCCCTGAACCTTCTGCCCAGCGGAACACCCCAGTCCCTGTAATCATTGACCGTGCCACGGGTTTTTGTTTTCAGATACTCGGGAAGTATCTCGAAGGTCCGGATCAGCAGCTGCGGATTCTTTACAAAAAAGACCGAGCAGTCGAAATTGGTGAACATCCATTTGTGCGGATTGAAGACAAAACTGTCCACGCGTTCCATCCCCTCGCTCATCCACCTGTATTCAGGCAGCATCAGGGCTGTTCCGGCAAAGGCCCCGTCCACATGCAGCCAGAGGTCATATTTTTCACACACCTGGGCGATCTCCTTCAGGGGATCCACCGATACGGTACCGGTGGTTCCCATGGTGGCCACAACCGCGCAGGGGATGTAATCCGCTGCCAGGTCGGCGATGATCAGCCGTTCCAGTTGTCCGGGCAAAAGCCGCAACTGTTCATCCACCCCCACTTTGACCAGATTGTTTCTCCCCATTCCGCATATTCCCATGGCCTTTTCGATGGAGGAATGAGCCTCTGAGGAGCAGTATACACGCAGCTTTCCGGATATACCATCCTGATTGGAACTGAACCCGGTCGCCACTTCCCTGGCAGTAAGCAATGCCGCCAGGGAAGCAGAGGATGCACTGTCCTGGATCACTCCCTCCATGCCGGAAGGAAGCCCCATGGCCTCCCTCAGCCACTCCATCATGCGCTGTTCCAGTTCCGCCGCCGCCGGGGACGTATCCCATATCATGCACTGGGCACCGATGGCTGCGGTGATGAATTCCGCAAGGATCGATTCCACCGAATTATTCGCCGGGAAATAACCGTGAAAATTGGGGTGCTGCCAGTGGGTGATCCCGGGCAGGATGATCTCATCCAGGTCCTTCATGATCTGATCCAGGGATTCGGACTGTGCGGGGGCCTGCCGGGGAAGCTTCTCAAGGATCTCACCCGGCCTGACCTGGGATTTTACCGGAAAGGATGTGATCTGGTTCAGGTATTTGTCTATCCACGCAGTGATATCGGCGGATACGTAATGAAAGTTTTTGGGATCGAGCATAACAGGATTAAAATTAATCATTTTCAGTAAAGCGCATGATGCCTGACCACATCCAGGATCTGGTGATAGGTGATGCGCTGCTGTTCCCGGATCTTATCCGTTCCAAGCTCATAAGCCTTTTTATGTCCCCCGGTATAATAACGGTAGAACCAGGTCAGCAGGAACAGCGTTCCATCCAGGATGCTGTAGGTGACCGCGGTGTGAAGGGAATAAGCAGCAATGCCGCCGAGCAGCAGGATGGAGTTCAGTCCGTTTTTGATATCTCCCCCAACCAGTTGTCCCAGGCCGGGAAGGAAAATGCTCATCATTTCCAGTTTGTCCGGATCAAACTTTTTTTCGTGTTTCCTGAGATCTGCGACCAGCGTCTCGATCTGCGCCATTCCGGAAGAATCCACCACGCCGGCAAAATATTGCAGGG
Organism: Bacteroides sp.; assembly: GCA_011056635.1. GTDB lineage: Bacteria > Bacteroidota > Bacteroidia > Bacteroidales. The sequence continues at coordinate 39,037 of DSEO01000260.1, read as the reverse complement.
ATTGATCGGTTTCACCCAGTCCGAAATGACAGATGGCAGCGTAAAGGTTCTTTTTCGCTTCAAAATAGGGCGATGCTGTCCCGGGCAGATCGTAGATATCCGAAAGACCCAGCATAAACCTGTCCTGTTTGAAATAACACAGGATTTTACTGAATGCATACTCGAGCTTCAGGCTGTCAGAGGAAACGGCTTTCCCGGCAAAGTCATAGTAAACAATGGCATTCTCATAATCTTCCAGTTGGAAATAGATATCCGCGATGCGGCCGTATACCTCATCATACCCATGGTCTTCACCAAAGAACAGGATACGCTGGTACTCCTTCAGTGCGGCGGTAAAATTGCCCGTGGCGAATTGTTCATCCGCATGTCCCCTGAGCTGGTGAATCTGCTGGGACAGGAGACCCGAAGAAATGATACAGCTAAAAAGAATGATGGATAATACGTTCCGCATTCTGGTGGTACTTATTCCTGACCTGATCGTTATGGTTTCTGGCCGCCTTGAAGGAACCGTAGAGGTTGCTGGCATAAAAGCTGAAGGCGACCCCTCCGAAGAGCCATCCGTTGAAACTGCCGATCCCTTTTTTCTTAAAAGCCCTGTAAGAAGCATAGGCCCCGGAGGTAACGAACAGGAAAGAGACGGCGGCGTCCCCCCATCTCCCCGAATAAGCTTTTCCGCTTCCCGGCAGCACGGCGGACATGGCCAGGGCCACCGCAGGTATTTTGTATTTCTGGTTCTCAAAGTCACCTGTAAGGGAGTACAGTCCGGGATAAGAGCCGGAAATGATTTCACTGTTCCGGTGGTTGTATGCAAAGAGCGAATCATACTGCCGTTGGGTCCAGTAATATCCCAGGTTGTAGAAGGCACGCTCATCCCGGTCCATCAGGGAGGTCACATCAAAATATAACGGATGATCGATCCTGCAGGTGAGGCAGAACCGCAGGTATTCCCGGGCCAACGGTCCGCCCGTGAACATACGGTCTTCGGCCGACATGAGCCGGAATGCATCCGGGAACCGGTCACAGTCACTGTTCAGGCGATAGGTTTTGACCAGTTCCAGGATCACGGTCGTATCCCCCGGCCAGAGAAAATTGAGCCTTTCGTATTCCTGTGCCGCAAAATCATACTGCTGTGTATTGGACAGGTACCTGGCAAATTTCAGTGTATGCGCATAGTCCATGAGATCCTCCTGGGCAAGGATCGTTCCCGTGGCCAGCGTGCATATCAGCAAAGCTGTAAATCTGTTCCTGCTAAAGGGGATCATGGTATCTTTTCTTCTCAAAATCAAACGGGTAATGTTGTGGATTCACCAATCCGTGGCAACGGGAGAGACGATCAAAGGTCTTGACCCATCCCACCACAAATCCGTGTTTCCGGAAAGCCTCCACGGCATATTCCGAACAGGAGGGAGTAAATACGCAGGATGGATTGTCCTGTGAAGAGATGAATGCTTTGTAGAACAGGAATGCGGTTGATGCAATGACCGAAATATCATTATCCGCTGTCCGGAGAGGCGCTGCAAAGTCCCGCGCAACCGTGTCCTCATTCACAAATAGTCCGGTTAGCTCCTCATCCAGCATGGACTGAGCGGGACAGACAGCTGCTGTGACAAGCAGGCCCGCAAAGATCAACACGATTTTTCCTGTCACGTTCATGACCTAATTGGATGCGGATCCGCCATGGCGAAACAGGTGGTCATTCTCCATGTCGTTGACCACCACATTCCTGAATTCTGTGACCTGGTAGTTATCATTCCCCGCCTCATCGGGGATGATCTGGACGATTTGCCGGGGAAATTCAAATGCCCCGGTCTTGAAATAGTCCCTGTAAAATTGCCGGCTGAGTATCCTGGAATCTTCCCCCACCATGATGATGCTTTCCAGGCGGTTGTCCTTTTTCGCCACAATCACATGGTCGATGGATGATTGGGCCTGTTCGGGGATCTTCCAGTAGGTGAGCACCTGGTCGTTTTTCTTTTCGACCCGGGAGGCTTTGAACATGGATTTCTTCAGCCCGTAATCACTCATCCCGGAATTCAGGCTCAGGTGAAAAACAGTGAATTCTTTCACCGAAGGGATGGAGACCCTGTTGTACAGGGTGTCGGCCCGGTACTTGAAAATGGAGGTGTCTGCAATCACCCAGACTTCCGGCCGGGGGAAGGAGACCCTGTAGATCAGCTCCCCGATATGCTTGTCGTAGAAGACGGTCCCCCTTGTCAGATTCATGGTGCTGTCACTGCGCCTGATCTTCACCGTGAAATCGGCATTCATCCTGTAGTATTCCTGTCCGCTGACAGGCTGGATCATCACCAGGCAGAAAATAGCCATCAGCATACACGGTCCAGCCAATATTTTTCTTTTACAATTTCTCAACGCTTCTTTCATCCGTTTAAAATATTCCGAATAATAGCAAAAAAAATACCCCCGATCATGATCAAGGGCATTTTTTTTAGTGATGGTTGTAGCAACTAATAATACCAGGCTGCCCCCCAGGCAAATAATCCCACATTCAACAGAATAACGACTCCGACCCATGCCAGCATTCCCCAGAGCGCTTTCTTGGTTTCGGATTTGTCACCGTCGGAGATAACGTAGACGAGCAGTATCCCGAGAGGACCGAGGATACAACCCCACAGGAAGGAAGGAATGCCCAGGGGCGGTTCACCTTCCATGTCCATGCCCAGGGGTGCGGTGGAATTGTTCACATTCAGGATCAACTCGCTTCCGCTGGTTTCCAGTTCGGCATAGGTGACTCCCTCATTGACGTTGAGGTATTCGTCCAGTTCATTTAACTCCATCATGGCCTCATTCAGGGCTGCTTCATCCAGGACCAGCACAGACTCATCAATGCTGGGTATTACGGCGGCAGATGGCCTGGCGGAGAGGCTTAACGTTTGTGTGAACAGCAGCAGCATGGACATAAATACGGCTGAGCTCTTAAGCAGGGTACGTCTCATCATAGGTACATGTTTAGGTTATTAAATAAATCTGTTTGCTCAAAAATATGGAATTATTGATACAAGCTACAGTTTTCAACGAAAAAAGATGTCGTCATGTTACAATTTGAGCGAAATCCCCAGGGTCAGGTAGGAAATGCCATATCCCAACTCGGCAAAGGCCGCGAATTTCTCTGAGAAATAGTAACGGGCACCCAGATATCCTGCCAAGGCGAGGCTGCCCCGGTCCGGATTTACGTCAGTCCCGAAGGTGCCGAATTCTTTGGCTATTCTGATATTGTATCCCATCAACATCCCCAAATAAGTATCCAGCTTATCCACCAGTGGATAGTGAAAATTCCCCCGTGCCCCCAGGATGATGTTGGTGTATTTCCAGCCATAATCATAGGTTGAGAATATGTAATGATACTTATACGATGTATAACCGACATATCCACCCACGCCGATCACACCTTTCTCCAGGATTTCATCCACAATTGCCTTCTCGTAGGAAATGGAGATGGGAGGGACTGTGGTGGTGTAGTAGGAGCCGATCGCATACACCGAACCCAGACCGATCCCGATGTTCACGACCTGGTCACCCAGGTTGAATGTGCTTTCCTGGGCTTTCAGGGCAGGCAGCGAGAAAATAGCCAGACAGATAATTGCAGCGATTTTTTTCATATGTATTTAGTTTTAGATGAACAATTGATTAAGCCTTCTCTCTACAGGATTCAGGCCATAAATTTATCGTTTATCTTCAATGAACCTATAAAACAGGGAAACAATTTTGGTAAAAACGGCAAAAATAATGATAAAAGCCCGGCGACTCAGGATGGATTCGAGGGTGTCTCAAAAGGTTGATTTAAGGCAATTTCCAGGGTCAGACATACCCCTGAGAAAGCCTATAAATACTTGCGCAGCAAGGATTTTCAGCGCCGAAGGGGTATGTCTGACCTACCTATGACGAGCCTTTGGAGACAGCCTTATTCTCGATCCAATAATTATTATAATTATGCTCGCTAAAGAGAGCCAATGTGCGAGTGGGATTCTCGAAGCCGTCCCTCTTCCAGCCTGAGAATGGTGTCGGCCATGCAGGTGTGCTTTGCCTGATGGGTGATCAGAAGTATGGTCCGGCCCTTTTCTTTCAGTGCCAGCAGCAAGCGGGTGACAAAGTATTCCGATTCCGGATCGAGGGAAGATGTGGCTTCGTCCAGGATCAGCAGGGCAGGGTTCCTGTAAAGGGCGCGGACGAGTGCCAGGCGCTGCCGTTCACCGCCGGAAAGGTTGGATCCGTTCTCGCTGAGCCTGGTATGTACTCCCTCCGGTAAGGATTCGATCAGCGGCCGGAGTCCCACCGCCCCCAGCAGGTTGAGGATCCTTTTCATATCCGGGTTCTGCACCCCGGGTGCCATGTTCTCCAGGATGGATCCAGTGAGAAAAGTGATCTGCTGGGGGACTTCCCCGATCAGCGACCGGATGCTCTTCATGGAAAAATACCGGGTATCCAGTCCATTGATCGTGATGTTTCCCCCGTCAACTTGGTAGATGAGTTGGATCAGGGATGCGATGGTGGATTTCCCCGATCCGCTGGGACCGGTAATGGCAGTGACCATTCCGGTCCGGATCTTCAGGTCCAGATCCCGGAATATATGGCCCCTGGTGCCATAAGCAAATGAGACCTTGCTGAATTCCACATCCCCGAATTCTTCCCGGGGGAAATCAGGCTTCTCCCCGGGTTCTTCCGGTTCCAGGTGAAAAATTTCAAAGAGACGGTCCGCCGCGATCAAAGCATTCTGATAGGCCTTGTTGGCCCCGATGAGTCCGCTGACGGGACCCGTAAAATAACCGATCAGTGCATAAAAGGTAAGCAGCTTGCCCGGGGTGATCTCCTGGCCGATCACGTAAAAAGATCCGGTCCACAAAAGGATGATGGTGAACATGCGACTGACCAGTTCGGTCCCTCCCAGTGCGGTGAGTGAGTTCATCCCCGAACTGAAAACGGTATCCAGCAACCGGTTCATCCTGCTTTCGGTCCTCCGGTAACTGATCGCCTGCAGGTTGCTCCTTCTGATGTGCGCTGAGGCCTGGAGTGATTCCACCAGCTGGCTTTCCAGCGATGCCGTGTGTTCCATGATTTTCCTTTCAACACGTTTGTTCCTCCGGTTGAAAAAGCAGTAAATGATTGCATAGAGCGGGATCACGGTCAACATCAGGAGCGCAAGTTTCCAGTGCAGGATGAACATCAGGCCGAATGAAAACAGCAGGATCAGGAAATTCACCAGGATACCGATGGCAGCATCGTTGATGAATCCCCTGATCTTGATGGCATCATTGATCCGGGAAATGATCTCCCCGGTCCGGATCCCGTCAAAGAATCGCTGAGGCAGCCGGAGCAGGTGGCGATAGTAGGAGAGGACCAGCTGGTTGTCGATCACCTGGCCGGTTTTCAGTATGTTCAGATTCCTGATGACATACATGAAGATCATCAGCAGGGTGATCAAAACCATGGTGATGCTCATCAGGTTCAGCAATCCGGTGTTGTGGGTGACGAAAACATGGTCGGTCAGTTTCCCGATGTAGAGCGAGGTGGAGAGTCCCAGCACGGTGTAAATGATGGCAGCAAAAATAGCCTGCAATACCGGCTTCCAGACCGGTTGCAGCAGCGAAATGATCTTGGTTCCCCGAGTTCCGGCCTCCTGCAGTTTTTCGCTGCCGATGCCCCGTACCATGGCCACCACCGCACCGCTCCACTTTTCCCGGAATTCATCCCTGCTCCACCGGTGGATTTTACCCGCTGCCGGATCCATCACCTTCAGGCCTTTGCCGTTCACCCCGTAGACGCAGATATAATGGGACAGTCCGTTCTCCAGCTCCACGTGCGCAATGAACGGAAGTGGCAGCTTATCCAGGTGCTCCATGGAACCTTCCAGTCCTTTTGTTTCGAATTCAAATTGTTCCAGGGCCCTGATCATTCCATACATGGAGGTTCCCTGCCTGTCCGTGCAGGCGATTTGCCTGATCTTTGCGAGGGGGACGCGTATCCCGTAATGGGCCATAACGGAAGCAATGCAGGCCGGTCCGCAATCGGACGAGTCATGCTGCCTGATACCGACTTTCCCTGCGCTTCTCATTCCTTTCCCATTGGCCCGGCGGGATTGATCCGGCCGTTCATCCGTTCCATGATCAGCGAGGAGAGCGACCGGCGAAAAAGGATGAAATTAGCCGAAAAGGTCATCCCTTTCACCACCTGCCTCCTTTTCCCGTCTGTTTCAATGAAACAGGGCGATTCAAGGGTACATCTGATCCGGTAGAAGGGTTTTCCGTTCACCAGGGTCACATCCCTTTCAATGTGGTCAACCGCCGTTTCCAGCTGCGCCTGCTCCTGGAAACCAGACCCGTCAAATCTCAGGCGCACCGGGGTTCCGATCGTCACCCCCTGGATCCCGGCGGGATCAAGATAACATTCGGCCACCAGGCTTCCTGAAGGTGAAACGGATCCCAGGTGCATGCCGGACTGGATCACCGATCCGGCCGTCAGTCCCGGACAGCCGTGCACGGTACCGCCTTTGGGTGCCACAATAAAATAATCGTGGAGCATGGACCGGGTCACCGCGATCTCCTTCTGATAGTTCCTGTTCTCCCTGGCAATCCGGTGAAGCTCTCCTGCCAGCTGATTCCTGTAGTTTTCCCGCAGGTCCCTGATCCTGGCGCAAATCAGCCGGTATTCCGATTCTGCCTGCTCAAGTTCATGAGGCGGAATCACACCTGCCCGGTACAATTCAGTGGCAATCTGGTATTCCCCCCGCAGGAAATCTTCTTCGATCTGCAGACCGGCCAGGGCAGCCAGGTGATTCCTGTACGACTGGATATACCACCCTGTCTCCACAGGTTCTTTCCCATCCAGGATGCGCCTGATATCCCGGAGCGGGGCATCGTTCATCCGGATCAGGTCCAGATGCTCCGTGATCCGGGTTTCGGGATGGTCCCGCCGGATCCAGACCAGGGTATCTCCGGCAGTCACCGGGAGATTATTCCTGAGGATGCTGCTGTCCAGGATCCCCGTAATGGGGGACAGGATCTTTACCGGTTCTTCGAGGGGCCTGATCATGCCGGCAGTGGTAGTGACCACATCCACCCTGACCAGGGGGAGCGCTGCCAGCATGAACACGACCGCACATACGACCACATAGCCCGGGATGAAGGAGCGGACACGCCGCCTGTGGATCAGATCAAGTGTGCTGTCCTCCAGCTGATCCATCAGGTGAAGATAGCGGCAACCAGATCCTTTATCTCATCCCAGAAAGAGGTGATGAGCAAGAAAGCGATGAGTGTGACAACAAAGATGATGATGTCACGCTGGCGGGGTTTCTTAATCTTCATAAATTCCAGATTGACTTATCAATGAACTACTCACGGTTCCCTTCATTACAATATCATCGGATGAGGTTTTCACATGCTTCCTGCATGGTCAGTTGTTCGCTGCTTCATTCAGCGCCTCATTGACAATGTAATCGGTCATCGCATAAATGTTTCCATACACAACGTAGAGCGCCAGGCAACGAATACCCCTGCCCACATCGTAGGCAAATCCGCCCCCGTTCACCTGCCGCATGCTTTCAACATCCATGGTGTTGAATGGTCCGAAATTTTTCATGGGTGTAAGATTTTTCATGATTACAGATTTTTTTTGTCAGGACTTTTCTTCCGGTTTCCCGGTGAGACCGTTTTTAAAATTGTCCCAGTCGGAAATGATCTCAGCGATTGCGGCAATACCAATCCCTGCCAGGAAAGGCAGGATTCCGCCGTTCAGTTTTTGCTGTTCAGGGACGGGAATTTCCCTGAAGTTGCCCGTACACAGGTCTGTTTTCATTGTTCGAGTCATTTTTGTCATACCTACTCTGTTCAGGCTTTTCGGTATCCGCCTCTGCAAAGAGCTCTTCGGTTTTCCTATTAATGTGGCCGGAACAGGGATATCGGTGTGCGGGACGGAATAATTTTTATCTTTAATCCCTGAACATCCAAGTAAATCGCTATGATCATTGAGAAAGAAAATTTTGGAAACCTCCCTTCCGGGGCTGAGGTGTGCCGGTATATCCTGAAAAACAAAAACGGAATGGAAGTCAGGGTGATGGACTACGGAGCCACCATCACCAACCTCTTTGTACCCGGTGCCGGGAACCAGGCAGGGGATGTGGTCCTCGGGTTCGACCGGCTGGAGGATTATCTGGGGGACCAGCCCTATTTCGGGGCCATTTGCGGGAGGTACTGCAACCGAATCGGAGGCTCGGCATTTGACATTGACGGTACCGTGTACAGGCTGTCAGCCAACGAGGGACCCAATCACCTGCACGGCGGATTCAGGGGATTCGACAAGCAGATGTGGAAGGTGCACACGGACATTTCCGCTGCGGAGGCGAGCCTGGTGATGATCTACGAAAGCAGGGACGGGGAGGAGGGATATCCCGGCAATCTGACGGCGGAGGTGGTATACTCCCTGAATGAGAACAATGAACTGGGGATCACCTGCCGGGCGCGGACCGACAGGCCCACCCATGTGAACCTGACCAACCACAGCTATTTCAACCTGAACAATTGCCGGGGGACCATTCACCGGCATGAATTATCCCTGGCTGCGGACAGGTACACGGTGCTGGACGGACAGAGCATACCCACGGGAGAGATCGCTCCGGTGGAGGGGACTCCCTATGATTTCAGGAGGTCCAGACCGCTCGGGAAAGGATTGGCTGAGGTGGAACCGGGATATGACCTCAATTATGTGCTTTCCATGGGATCCAGGGAACTGACCCAGGCGGCCATGCTGCACGATCCCGATTCGGGCCGGACCATGGAAGTGCTTACCACGCTTCCCGGGATCCAGCTGTACACATCCAATTATGTGAAGGGGATCCGGGGAAAGGAGGGAATAGTCTACGAACCCCATTCGGCTGTCTGCCTGGAAACCCAGTTCTTTCCGGATACTCCCAATCAGAAAGCCTTTCCATCCACCCTTCTGAAACCCGGCGGTGAATTCACCGCCCGGACCGTATTCCGGTTCAGCAACTAGCATGTACCGGCTCGCCGTATATATCTTTCTGGTTGTCAACGCCATACCGGCAGCGGCACAGTTGCTGCTTCCCTGTCCCGCCGTTGTGGTTGATATGGGGGAGTACCGGAATCCCCTGGATGACCGCTGGTTGTCCGCCTATGACGTCAAATTTTACCACCTCACCCTCAGGGTGACCAACGAGAGCACCCGGATCGGGGGGAGCGCGGTGATCCTGGCGGAAGCCGTGAAAGAACTGGATACCCTGGTGGTGGAATTGCAGGATTCCCTGGAGGTGACCGGGGTGGAGATCGCCGACGGGGGCGAATTGGATGACTTCCGTTTCCGGGCAGCATATACACACCGTGAGAATGCCGTTTATGTGGCATTGGACAGGACCCGGCTTCCGGGGGAACAATTTGCTGTGAAAATATCCTATGGAGGTGTGGCGGGCAGGAACAGGGGTTTTTTTGCCGGGATCACTTCTGCGACAGATTCAGAATATGGTTTCCGGGTGACCTACACCCTTTCCGAGCCGCTCAATGCGCGGGACTGGTTCCCGGTCAAGCAGGTGCTCGGGGACAAGATCGATTCGGTCCGGATGGACCTTATATGCGGCGATCACCTGATGGCGGCTTCAAACGGGATCCTGCTGGGAGTGGAGGAACTGCCGGGAAATGAACGTCTCTTCAGGTGGCGGACCAACTATCCCATGGCATTTTACCTGTTGTTTTTCGCGGTGGCCGAATACAGGGATTTCACCTTTCGGGCGCCGCTTTCGTCAGCAGGAGATTCGGTACCTGTGCAGAATTACGTGTATGATTCCGATCAGCTGCTGGCGGATTGGACGGCGGAGATCCGCGAGACAGGGCGGCTCATCCATACCTATTCGACGCTGCTGGGGGACTATCCCTTTGCTGCTGAAAAATACGGTCATGCCATGGCCCCGCTGGGCGGGGGGATGGAACACCAGACCATGACCACCATCCAGGACTTTGATTTCTATCTCGTGGCGCACGAACTGGCCCACCAGTGGTTCGGCGATCATGTGACCTGCGGGTACTGGCAGGACATCTGGATCAATGAGGGATTCGCCTCGTACATGGAATATGTGGCCGCCCAGCAGATCTTCGGGCAACAGGCAGCGGACGAGTGGATGTCCCATGCCATGTCCCTTGCCCTGGGAGAGACCTCCGGATCGGTCTATGTTCCGGAAAACCGTGCGGATGATCCCTTCCGGTTGTTTGATACCGGACTCAGTTATAAAAAAGGAGCCATCCTGTTGCACATGATCCGGTACATCCTGGATCAGGACAGCCTCTTTTTCCAGGTGCTCCGCACTTACCTGGACCGGTTCGGGAACGGTCTTGCCACCGGGGAGGATTTCAGAAGTGTGCTTGAAGCGGAAAGCGGCATGGATTTCTCCTGCTTCTTTGAACAGTGGTATTACGGGGAAGGATATCCCCTTTACCAGATTACCTGGCGCCATGACGGGGATACCCTTTTCCTGCGCAGTGAACAGAGCGGGACCTCGCCGGCAACCCCGCTGTTCACCATACCGTTTGATGTGGATCTGCTGCTGAGTGACGGATCCGCGGTCCGCAAGAAGTTTTTCCAGGACCAAGCGGTGGAACATTTCAAAGTCCCGTTGAAAGGCCTGGTGCGGAACCTGGAATTCGATCCCGACAATGATCTGCTGAACACAGCCAGCGTGATCCGTTACACCCCTTCCGGAGGATCCTTCATTTTCGGTCCCAATCCCGTGAATGATCAACTTTATGTGGAGCTTTTCAACAGGGGACCCATCCGTGAAATCGTGATTTACAGCTACAGCGGGCAGGTAGTATACAGATTGTCAGACGCTCCCAATCCCGTTACCCTGGATCTCCGTCCGCTGGCCGACGGTCCTTACCTGCTTGTGCTGTATGATGAAACACGGACTTTGATGGAAAGGATCGTTAAGATTTCTGAGTAAGGGACTGATTTGTTATATTTATCATTCCAAAGTCAACACAAGCCACATTGACCTTACCAAACTTAAATTCGCTGCACATGAAATCTGTACAAATTTTAACGCTGATGCTTCTGGGCGCATTTTATTCTTGCAACGCACCCGTGCAATATCCCTATCAGAATACCAGGCTCGATTTTGAGGAGCGGGCAAAAGACCTGGTTTCCAGAATGACCCTTGAAGAGAAGGTCAGTCAGCTCACCAATGCCGCGGCAGCCGTTGATCACCTGGGGATCCCGCAGTATGACTGGTGGAATGAATGCCTGCACGGGGTAGCCAGGGCGGGGAAGGCCACGGTATTTCCCCAGGCCATCGGAATGGCTGCTGCATTTGACCGGGACCTGATGTACCGGATGGCGGACATCACCTCCACCGAAGCCAGGGCCAAATACAATGATTTTGTTTCCAGGGGAAGCAGGGAAAGGTACCAGGGACTTACCTTCTGGTCGCCCAATATCAACATATTCAGGGATCCCAGGTGGGGAAGGGGACACGAGACCTACGGAGAGGATCCCTATCTGACGGGCGAGCTGGGTGTTCAGTTCATCAGGGGACTCCAGGGGGACCATGACCGTTATTTCAAGGTGGTGGCCACTTCGAAACATTATGCGGTGCACAGCGGACCGGAACCCCTCCGGCATGAGTTCGATGCGGTGACCAACGAAAGGGATTTCAGGGACACCTATCTGCCCGCGTTTAAAAAAACCGTGGAGGAGGGAAAAGTATATTCGGTCATGTGTGCATACAACCGTTACATGGGAGAGCCCTGCTGCGGAAGTGCCTGGATGCAGCAGGAACTTTTGAGGGGTGAGCTGGGATTCGAAGGATACATCGTATCGGACTGCGGCGCCATCAGGGATTTTTATTCAGGGCACGATGTGGTCTCCACCAGGGAGGAAGCCGCTGCACTGGGCGTCCTTTCAGGTACCGACCTCAATTGCGGAAGTGTCTATCCCGCGCTGGTGGAAGCTGTGAACCAGGGACTGATCACCGAAGAGCAGATCGGTGTGTCGGTGGAGCGACTGATGCTTGCCCGGATGAAACTGGGCATGTTCGATCCCGATGAGATGGTCCCCTGGTCGGATACTCCCTATGAGGCGGTTTCCAGTCCCGAACACAGCAGGGTAGCCCTTGAAATGGCCAGAAAGTCCATGGTCCTCCTGAAAAATGAAAATGGTGCGCTGCCACTCAGCAAAGACCTGAAAAAAGTGGCGGTGATCGGTCCCAATGCGGACAATGTGATCACACAGTACGGGAATTATAACGGGTTTCCGGTGAACCCGGTAAGTGTGTACCAGGGAATCAAAACCAGGCTGGGTGAGAGCGCAGAGGTAAGGTACGCCCTTGGATCACCCCACCACCAGGAGATGCCTTACCCCTTTACCGTCCCGGCCGAGGTGCTCTATGTGGATGCCGGTCTGTCAGAGCAGGGAATTACCGGCAAATACTATCCGAATTTGGAATGTGAGGGAGAACCCGTGGCCGAGCGGACCGACCCGCTGATCGATGTATACTGGTGGGACGGGGAACCTCCCGTGGAAGGGCTTACCAATGACGCATACTGTGTGGAATGGAGCGGGTATCTTGTCCCCAGGAAGAACGGCCTTCATTCCATCGGTACGGAAGGCAGGGGCGCACAGCTGATCTTTGACGGCGATACCCTCAGGAACCGCTGGGGTATGGGGCGAATGGACAGGGAACTGAAAGCCGGGCACCCCTATCCCTTCAAAGTGCTCCTGCGTGACTGGCGGGGAGATGCCACCTGTACGCTGAACTGGCTGGAACCGGACCTGCAACTGACGCAGGAGGCCCTTCGAATGGCAGCATGGGCTGATCATGTGGTGCTGGTGATGGGATTGAATGCCCGCCTGGAAGGTGAGGAGATGCGGGGATTCCAGCTGGAAGGATTTGAAGGGGGCGACAGGACTTCGCTGGATCTGCCGGAGGTGCAGCAGCAACTTATACGCCGCATTGCCGCCACCGGAAAACCGGTCACACTGGTCCTCATGTCCGGTTCAGCCATCTCCATCAACTGGGAAAACGAGCACGTGGATGGCATCCTGCAGGCATGGTATCCCGGCGAAGCCGGCGGAACAGCTGTGGCGGATGTGCTCTTCGGTGATTATAATCCAGCTGGCAGACTGCCCGTTACATTTTACAGGTCCGTCAACGATCTGCCAGATTTCAAGGATTATCATATGCAGGGAAAGACCTACAGGTATTTTGACGGCGAGGTGCTGTATCCATTCGGTTACGGGCTGAGCTATACCACATTCGCGTATGAGAACCTGATCCTGGAGAAGGAAGAGATCACCCCGTCCGAGGAGATCACGGTGAGTGTGGATGTGACCAATACAGGGAAAATGGGCGGCGAAGAGGTGGTTCAGCTTTATATCAGGGATGTGGAATCAAAGGAGGAGAGACCGCTGAAGGACCTTCGCGGATTTGAAAGGGTATGGATCAATGCCGGGGAAACCGTGACTGTCACCATGACCCTGGGCCCGGATGAGCTGGCTTACTATGACATTGCGCAGGGAGATTACAGGGTGGAACCCGGCTGGTTTGATATTCTGGTCGGACCGTCCTCCGATGAGGCAGGTCAGCTCTCAACCAGCCTGAAGGTCCGCTGATCCTTCAGGATCACATCCGTTTTGATCCGTCACCGATCTCGGCTACATAGAAGTCGGCCTGCAAACCTGTCTGTTTCGCATAGCCGGATCCGACCTCACGGATAAAACGCTGCACGGAATCGTCCGTGACGATACTGACCGTGCAGCCGCCAAATCCGGCACCTGTCATTCTGCTTCCGATGGTGCCACTGATTTTCCCGGCTTCTTCCACCAGGGAATCAAGCTCGTGACCGGTGACTTCGTAGTCATCCCGCAGGGAGTGGTGGGACTGGTACATCAGTTTGCCGAATCTGCCGATATCTCCCGTCTTCAGGGCTTCCACCGCCTCCAGGGCACGGTTGTTTTCCGAGATCACGTGCCTTGCCCTTTTCAGGACCACTTCATCGGGGATCAGGTGCGCGAATTGTTCGAATTCCTCCAGGGTCAGATCACTCAGGTGCCTGATGGGTTTTCCTTTGCGAAGGGCATCCACAGCTTCCTCGCACTGGGCCCTTCGCTCGTTGTATTTTGAGTCGGCCAGTCCCCTTCGCTTATTGGTATTGACGATCACGATCTTCTTTCCATCCAGCCTGAGCGGCACCCTTTCGTATTCCAGCGTGTCGCAGTTGAGGAACAGGGCATGGTCCTTCCGACCCAGTCCGGATGCGAACTGATCCATGATCCCGCAATTCACTCCCACGAACAGGTTTTCAGCTCGCTGGGATAGTTTCGCAAGGTTCATCCGGTCCAGTCCGAACCCGAACAGGTCGTTCATGGCGAATGCGGTTACCATTTCAATGGAAGCTGAGGATGAAAGTCCGGCCCCGTTGGGAATATCCCCCGAATAAAGCAGGTCCATCCCTGCTGTTTCCAGTGCCATTTTCCGGAATTCATTCAACACCCCGACCGGGTAGTTGATCCAGGACTTGCCTTCCTTTTCGAAGGGTTCATCCAGGTTCACCTCACCCCTGTGGTCAAAATTGGTGGTGGCGAACAGCACCTTCCGGCTCCCGTTCTTCCTGACCAGAAGATAGGTGCCGAAAGTAAGTGCACAGGGGAGTACATACCCTCCGTTGTAATCGGTGTGCTCGCCGATCAGGTTGACCCTTCCTGGTGAGAAATAGACTGTGACGGGATTATCTGACGGGCCATACAGCCTGTTCATGGTGTCCCTGAGTTCCTCGGTATTCATCCGCTCCGGTTTTGGTTCGAACCCAAAAGTAAAAAAAATATTGACGCACTTTTCTATGATCCAATTTTCGTACTTTTGGGCGATCCCGGCACCACGGGATCATTTTATCATGGCAAAGGGAAATATCCAAAGCGATCTTTTACACAACTGGTTCCTGCTTCCGTCGGTGATCCTGATACTGACTGCAGCGATCGTTTGCATGGCGATCCCCAGTGAAACGATCCACGTGGCGGTCAACAGCCTGCACAATCCTTTCATGGATGGCCTGTTCAGGGCATGGACCCTGTTGGGAAGCGGACTGGGAGCCCTGGCTGTCATTCTGATCACGCTGCTGATCCGGTTCCGGTATACCCTGATCCTTTTTGCAGGATATGCCATTGCGGGCATCACCGTCCAGCTGATGAAACATCTTTTTTTCAGTCACGCTGCCAGGCCGGTCAAGTATTTTGAACTCCTGGTACCGGACCAGGAGCTTTACCTGGTCCCCGGGATTGAACTGCATTCATGGTACGGTTTTCCCTCGGGTCATACTGCCGCCGCATTTGCACTTTTTTTTGGAATATCATTAATTTTGAAAGCAAAATGGGCCCAGTTGCTGGCACTGATCCTGGCAACAGGAGTGGCATACTCCCGGATCTACCTGTCGCAGCATTTCCTGGCGGATGTCACGGGGGGAGCTGTGGTCGGCATGCTTTCGGGATACCTGGCCTGGTGGTGGATAAAAAGATATGACCGCAGGTGGCTCCAGGAATCCCTGCCCAAAATAATACGCAGATGAGGGTGAAAAACAAATCGGTATTTGTATACCTGGGGATACTTGCATTCTCGTTAACGTTCCTGCTGCCCTTTCTGGGATCGGTGCACCTTTTTGACTGGGATGAGATCAACTTCGCCGAATCGGCGAGGGAAATGATCGTCACCGGGGATTATGTGACCGTTCAGATCGATTTTGAACCCTTCTGGGAAAAACCCCCGCTTTTTTTCTGGCTGCAGGTGGCATCCATGAAGATGTTCGGGATCAATGAATTTGCAGCACGGTTTCCCAATTTCCTGTGCGGGATCGCGTCACTGTCACTGTTGTACTATCTGGGAAGAAGGCTTTATGGTCATCGTTTCGGGATCCTGTGGGTGCTTTCATACGGTGCGGCTATCCTGCCGTTTTTCTATTTCAAATCGGGGATCATCGATCCCTGGTTCAACCTTTTTATTTTCATGGGCATTGCCTGGTTTGTGTTTTACCTGGATCCGGAGCGCAGGGAGAAAAGGGTCCGGAGTATCATCCTGTCAGCCCTTTTCTTCGGTCTGGCAGTTCTCACCAAGGGACCTGTGGCGATCCTTATTTTCCTGATCTGTTTCCTGATATTCCTCGGATTGAAACGCTTCAGGCTGTCGACCACACCCGGTCATGTGGGATTGTTCATCCTGGTAATCACCCTTACGGGAGGTACCTGGTTCCTGCTGCAGGTACTGAACGGGAACAGTCACATCCTCAGGGACTTCATCGCCTATCAGATCCGGTTGTTTTCCACCTACGACGCAGGGCACAGCGGTTTCTTCGCATACCACCTGGTGGTGGTCCTGCTGGGGGTTTTCCCGGCATCGGTGATCGCCATGAAAAGTTTTACAAAAAAATCGGAGCAGCGGGAGCTTCAGCGGTTATTCAGGCAATGGATGTACATCATGTTCTGGGTGGTGCTCATCCTTTTTTCCATCGTTAAAACCAAGATCCTGCACTATAGCTCACTGACTTATTTTCCGCTTACCTTCCTGGCCGCATGGGTGTGGGAGAAGTGGCTGGACAGAAAGCTGGAGATCGGCAGCTGGCAGGTGATCCTCCTGTGGGTGATCACACTTCTCTTCAGCGGATTGGCCATTGTCCTCCCGCTGGCACTCACCCATCCTCAGTGGCTGCTGGACAGGAATCTGGGATTTCTGGATACCTTCACCAGGAGTGCGCTGCAGGCCGAGGTGCATTGGAGCGGCTATGAATGGCTCATCGGTGTGTTCCTGTTTGCCGGGGGCACATTCTCCCTCATTCAGGTCCTCAGGAGGAATCCCGTCGGGATGGTGATGCTTCATCTTGTCACCTTGCTTTTCGTGGCAGCATCCATCTATATCTTCACCGACCGGATCGAGGGATATACCCAGCGGGCCGCAATCAAATTCTTCAAAGAGCTTAAGGACAGGGATGTACATGTGAATACCCTGGGTTACAAGAGCTATGCACACCTTTTTTATTCCGAAAAGCAGCCGCCTGATGATCCTGAAACGGACCGGGCGGAGTGGCTGCTGGACCATGCGGCGGACAGGGATGCCTATTTCGTGATCAAGGTGGACAAGAAAGCGCAGTACCTCGAACGATATCCGGAACTGGAAGTGCTGCGTGAGAATAACGGATTCGTTTTAACGGTGAAAAGAGCCGCAGGAAAAGATGATTGACGGAAAATCGATCACCGTGGTGCTGCCGGCATACAATGCGGCAAAAACACTGGAGGCTACCTACCGGGAGATCCCATTCGACATCGTGGACCATGTGATCCTGGTAGATGACCGGAGCAACGATCAAACCGTCCAGGTGGCACAGAGGCTGGGGATCGGGCATGTCATCAGGCATGCAAGCAACCTGGGATACGGAGGGAATCAGAAGAGCTGTTACCGCAGGGCCCTGGAGCTGGATTCGGACATCGTTGTGATGCTTCATCCCGATTACCAGTATACCCCGCGGCTTATCCCGTCCATGTGCCATCTCATTGCCTGCGGCATGTACGAGGTGGTCCTTGGATCGCGGATCCTGGGAAAAGGTGCGCTCAGGGGAGGAATGCCATTGTATAAGTACCTGGCCAACCGCATCCTGACTTTCATCCAGAATCTGCTGCTGAACCAGAAACTATCGGAATATCACACCGGGTACCGGGCCTTTTCCCGGGAGGTGCTCACATCCATTAATTACCAGGAGAACTCGGACGATTTTGTGTTTGATAACCAGATGCTGGCCCAGATCTTTTTCAAGGGATACGAGATTGCGGAAATCAGCTGTCCCACCCGCTATTTTGAAGAAGCTTCTTCCATTGATCTCCGGAGAAGCATCACCTATGGATTCGGTGTTCTGAGGGTTTCGTTGCAATACAGGCTGCAGAAGTCCGGACTGGCCAGATTCAGGCTGTTCGGTCCCCCGCAGACCGCTGTCTGAACTCCCGGGAAGCAGTGAATTCCTTCAACCCCACCACCCGGCCCGTCCGGCTGCTTTCATAGGCCGCCTCGATGATCATCACCACATCAGCGGCCGCTTCCGGTGAAACCGCGGGGGGCGCGTTCAACCGGATGGCTTCATAGACATTGTCATAAAAAGCAGGATAATTCCCCGGCCTTGTGGGATAGGGTCCTTCCAGATGTTTTCCGTTGCATGTCGTGTTGATCCTGCCCCAGTCCGATTCCGGTTCCATGCCCCAGTCCCCGGATCCCGGAATCGCCCCCGATTTCATTGCTGCTTCCTGGGGATCCACACCCCATTTCAGATAACTGCCCTCCGTTCCGTGCAACATGAAACGCGGTCC
Organism: Bacteroides sp.; assembly: GCA_011056635.1. Classification (GTDB taxonomy): domain Bacteria; phylum Bacteroidota; class Bacteroidia; order Bacteroidales. The sequence continues at coordinate 20,692 of DSEO01000260.1, read as the reverse complement.
CGGTTCCCGTACCAGGTAACTGCTGCGCAGCAGACATTTCACACCGGGATAACGGAGAAACAGGTCAAAGCTGTCATCGGTTTTTGCCCCTTCACGGAGAAGCCGGCTGTCGCAGAACAGGCTGCCGGGCATCCCGAAAAGCAGCAGGGCCTGATCGATCAGGTGTGAACCCAGGTTGTAGAGGGTCCCCGTTCCCGAGCTCCCGCTGTCCTTCCAGGAATCCTGTATATAGTTGCGGTAACGGTCGAAGTGGGACTCAAATTCCACCAGCCTGCCCAGTTTTGCGCTTTCAATGAGCTCTTTCACAGTGAGGAAATCCCCGTCCCACCGCCGGTTCTGGAACACGGTCAGCAACAATCCCTTATTGCTGGCCATCCGGACCAGTTCCGCAGCATGGGAATACTTCAGCGTGAAGGGTTTTTCCACCACCACATGCTTGCCCGCCTCAAGGGCTTCACCTGTCATCTCATAATGCAGATGATCGGGGGTGTTAATGACGACCAGTTCAACTGCCGGATCACGGAGGATGGAAGAAAATTGCCTTGTGATCCGGGCTGATGGATGCCTTCCTTCCGAGTCATTCCTTGTCCTTTCAAGTATCTTTGTAATTTTGAACCCGGGATGTGCCTCCAGCAGCGGGCCATGAAAAACCTGTCCGGACATACCATAGGAACACAGGGCTGCTTGCACCGGTTGCATAAAATGATCCTGCTTTGTCCGGCAATTTAGAAAAAAAGCGGCAGTCATAAAACCTGGACATGCAAACAATCTACAGGCAGATAAGATCGATGGGAACAGTCATGGACCTGGTGTTGCCGGGTTCCCAGGATGCGTATGCCGATTTGCTGGTGAAGGAAATGCGTGCGGAACTGGGGCGTATTGAGCAGCGACTCTCGGTCTACAGGCCGGATTCGGATATTTCAGTGATCAACCGTGCCGCATCCAAGGGGATGGTTACCCTGGACCGGGAAATGGCCGGTATTTTCAATGAATTATTCCTGTTTCACCAGGAGACCCGGGGCTTTTTTGACGTGACCATGAAGCCTGTGCTCGATTTCTTCCTTGAACACGGAGCGGCAGCAGGTGCTGTTCCGGATCACATCACCGGAGCTGCCGGAATGGAACATCTCCGGCTGGAAGGGGACCGGATCAGGTTCATGAAAAAGGGGATGCAAATTGACCTGGGAGGCTACGGGAAGGGATATGCCATGAGAAAAATACTGGAGATCATGACATCCAAAGGTGTTGAGAATGCGCTGATCAGTTTCGGGGGCAGCCTGGTATACGGACTGGGTTCACATCCTTACGGGAACAGCTGGAAAATCTCCGTCCCCGTTCCCGGAAACAGCGACGGCCTTACATTCGAACTGAAGGATGAAACGTTATCCACCAGTGGAAATTCTTTGAACAACCGAAAAAAATTCGGAAATTCGGGCCATATTGTGAATCCGGAAACACTTCGTACCAGGGAGGGAAATGGACTGGTGAGCGTAACAGCCACTGATCCGGTCAGGGCTGAAGTATTTTCAACCGCTTTGTTCAGTGCAGGCCGGCAGCGGGCCATGGAGCTGGCCAGGCTCCATCCCGATCTGAAGGTCGGGTGTTTTTTCGTTTAAGCAACAACACAGATTCTAAATATTGTAAAGATCAATCGATGGAAACAGACAGAAGGGACTTTATCAGGACTTTTTCTGCCCTGGCGGCTGCGGGAGTTTTCTCTGCCAGGATGCCCTGGCTGAGCGGACTCTATGCACAGGAAGCGTTGCGGAAGGTTAAACTGGGAATGATAGGCGTCGGATCACGTGGATCATTGTTGCTCACCCTCCTCCAGGAGGTGCCCGGAGTGGAGATCACGTGTTTCTGTGATGATTATGAACCGAACTTTGACCGGGCGCAACAGATGATCGGCGCGGGAGCCACGGGTTACACGGATTACAGGAAGATGCTGGACCAGGAACAGATCGATGGCGTGGTGATCGCCACGCCCCTCGACTTGCATGCACGGATGACCATCGACGCCCTGGATGCGGGTCTGCATGTATTCTGCGAGAAAGCCATGGCCAAAACCTATGAGGAATGCGACCTCATGCTCCAGGCACACCGCCGGAACAACAAGATCCTGTACATCGGCCACCAGCGCCTGTTCAGTGCCCGGACCTTAAAGGGGATCAAGGAGATCGAAAGGGGATCCATCGGGGATGTCACACAGATCAGGGCATACTGGCACAGGAACAACGACTGGCGAAGACCGGTTCCCTCCCCTGAGCTGGAAAGGAGGATCAACTGGAGGCTTTACCGCGAATATTCATGCGGACTGATGACGGAGCTGGCCAGTCACCATCTCCAGGTAGCCAACTGGATCCTGCGAGAGAATCCGGATTATGTGTGGGGCTCGGGGAGCATCAACCACTGGAAGGACGGAAGGGAGGTGTATGACAATGTGAATTTGGTCTACCATTATCCCTCCGGAACACACGTGGTGTATGACTCACTCATCAGCAACAAGAAGTACGGAATGCAGATCGAGGTGCAGGGTCCGCTGGGTACCATTGAACTGGAAACGGCATACATTTTCAAGGAGTTTCCCGAGCCGGCGCCCGGTATTCTGCAGCTGCTGAACAACATTGAAAAGCAGGTATTCGACGTGGTTCCTGTGGGAGGTCCCACCTGGGTGCCGGAGGATCCGTCGGAAGACAGGGGAACCTATCTGCTGGAAAGGATCATCAAATCGGACGGGACCGATATCCAGATGGCATCTTTTGTATCGGATGTGAGGAACAACCGTCTGGATCCCTGGCTGACGGAACAGGGATACAGTTCGGGAATTGCCACCCTGATGGGATACGAATCCATGTTGTCCAACCGCATCGTAACCTGGCCCGAGGGCCTCTCTCTTTAAAACTGAATGTGATGAAAGATACCACCATTACGGCCACCATGAAGAAACGGGAGCTGGTCATTTTCCTGCTTTGCTTTGCAGCTGCCTATACGCTGAATGTCATCGGCATCATCAAAAACGATGCTCCGGCCAGGGAGCTTGTGACCCAGCTGCACCTGGTTTTGCTGATCGCCTTTATTCTGTACGGTGCGGTCATCATCCTGAGGGTGTTGTATTATTTGATATCGCGGCTCTGGATCCGGAAAAAATAACATGCGGGAATCTTCGACAGACTTTGACGGAGGCCGGAAACTTCCGGTGATGGAAGAATTCTACACCATCCAGGGGGAAGGATTCCATACGGGGAAGGCGGCGTACTTTGTCCGGATCGGAGGCTGTGACATCGGGTGCAGCTGGTGTGATACAAAATTCTCCTGGGACCCGGCCCTCCATCCGGTGGTTCCTGCGGTACAGATAGCCGAACGTGCGGCATCATTTGCCGCCGGGGCGGTGGTGATTACCGGCGGTGAGCCGCTTATGGCCGACCTGGGATACCTGACAGGTCTGCTGAAAAAAAAGGGACTGGAGACCTTCCTGGAGACCAGCGGGGCTTATCCGCTCACCGGGAAGTGGGACTGGATCTGTCTTTCTCCCAAGCGGAATGCCCCTCCACTGTCAGCATTTTACGGGCAGGCACATGAACTGAAGGTGATCATCTGCGGGGAGGATGATTTCCTGTGGGCCGAAGAAAATGCTGCCAGGGTGAACAGGGCGTGCAGACTCTTCCTGCAGCCGGAGTGGAGCCGGAGGGAAAAGATGCTGCCCCGGCTCATTGCCTATGTGAAGGATCACCCCCGCTGGCGGATCTCTCTGCAGACCCACAAGTACATGCGGATCCCGTAATTGATATGGAAAATTATGAAACGATCCTGGATCATTCTCATCCTGGTTATCTTCGGCGGATGCGGTATTGTCCGGCAACAGGGCTCTTCCTCCGGAAGGGCCGCTAAAAAGCTGGAAGAAGCCAGAGCCCACTTCGAGGCGCGGAATGATGCCGCAGCGGAAGAGTCATTGCGGAAGGCCCTCAGGGCAGATCCGGACTTTGCGGACGCCTACCGGATGCTGGCCCAGATCTGCTATGACCGGGGAGAGACGGAAAAAGCCATCGCGTACTATTCCCGCGCACTCCGGATCGATCCGGAAGGGAATCCTGACGGGTACCGGTTGCTGGCGGGACTGACCTACAGGAACGGAGAGTATGAGCGCACGCTCCGGTTGATCGATACCTTCCTTGCCTATCCTCCGGAGTCAGTCACCCGGAGAAGCGAAGCGTTGCTTCTCCGTGAAAAATCGCTTTTTGCCAGGGATGCCATCCGGGACCCGGTCCCCTTTCACCCTGAGAACCTGGGCGATTCCGTCAATTCATCCCTGAATGAATACTGGCCCTCCCTTTCTGTGGATGAGCAAATGCTCATCTTCACGGTCATGTTGCCCAATCCTGCCGGAGATGAACAAATGGGGACCCATCTTCAGGAGGATTTTTTCTATTCCACGCGCATCGGTCAGGCCTGGAGCCGGAGGAAGAATGCGGGACCTCCGCTGAACACGCCTGACAACGAAGGGGCCCAGTCCGTCACGGCTGACGGGAATTCCCTGTATTTTACGGCCTGTAATCGCCGCAGCGGCATGGGAAGGTGTGACCTCTATGTATCCAGGAAGACCGGGGAGGGGTGGAGCAGCCCGCTGAACTTGGGGCCGCCCCTGAACAGCAGGAACAGTGAGAAGCATCCGTCAGTCTCGGCCGATGAACGGGTACTCTATTTTGCTTCTGACCGGCCGGGGGGCAAAGGATCCTATGACATCTGGATGTCGGTCTCCAGCAACGGGACCTGGGGTGTGCCGGTCAACCTGGGCGATTCCATCAATACACCGGGCATCGAACAATCGCCTTTCATCCATCCCGACGGACAGACCCTGTATTTTTCCTCGGACGGATGGCCGGGGATGGGACAGGGAGACCTTTTTGTCTCCCGCCTGGTCGAAAACCGGGCATGGTCCCGGCCGGTCAACCTGGGGTATCCCATTAACACCCATCATGATGAGATCGGGCTGGTGATCAATGCAAAGGGGGACCGGGCTTACTTTGCTTCTGACAGGGATCCCGGCAGGGGCACCGATCTCTATACATTTGAACTTCCCCGGGAGGTCCGGCCGGTGGCGGTTTCCTATATGACCGGCAGGGTATATGATGCAGGCAACATGAAAGGATTGGTGGCCCGGATGCAGCTGGTCGATCTGGCCAGCCAACAGGTGGTCACGGAACTGGAATCCTCCCCCGGGGAGGGGGCCTACCTGATCACGCTGCCCACTGGCAGCGCGTATGCACTGAATGTCTCTGCCGATGGTTATCTCTTTTATTCCGGCCATTTTTCATTCGACGGGGTGCACGGTCATGCGGATCCCTTCCGAAGGGATATTCCCCTGGAACGGATCGAACCGGGCCGCAGTGTGGTGTTGAACAATCTTTTCTTCGATACCGATTCCCATACCCTGAAATCCAGGTCGGTGACAGAACTGAACAGGGTGTATGAATTTCTGGTCCAGTATCCCGGGGTCAGCGTAGAGATCAGCGGGCATACCGATGATACGGGATCTTTCGGTTACAACCAGGAACTTTCCGAACGAAGAGCCGGCGAGGTGGTCAGTTACCTGGTCGGCCGGGGCATTGATCCGGAAAGACTTATGTGGAAAGGCCGTGGTGAAGAAGAACCGGTGGCTGATAACAGCACCGAGGAGGGAAGGGCGAAGAACCGCAGGACGGAACTGAAAATTATTCGCATTCCGGACCGCGATATCCGGTGAGCAGACCAGGTTTTTAAGCAGGTTTGGTAAAAGTTCCCGGGTAAATTTCTATTTTCACAACCACTACCAAATCACCGAGAGGAACACTTACCATGAAAAACTGGAATACTACCGGGGTATGGGTCCTTGCCCTGGGAATCATCACAGGCAGTTCACTTGCCGCGCAGGAAAAACAGGCGGAACAGAAACAGGGATATCAATTTACCCTGGAAAAGCGCATCCCGGCCACACCTGTCGAGGATCAGCACCGTTCGGGCACCTGCTGGAGCTATGCCACGGTCAGTTTTATTGAATCGGAATTGCTGCGTACGGGAAAGGGGACCCATGATCTGTCTGAAATGTTCTTCGTGCGTCAGGCATACCTTGCGAAGGCAGAGAAATATGTAAGAATGCACGGAACCATCAATTTCGCGGGTGGCGGCCTCACCCATGACGTTTTCCAGGTTTGGAAACTGGCGGGACTGGTGCCGGAGGCTGCCTATGACGGGCTCAGGACGGGTGACTCACTTCCGGTGCACGGGGAAATGAACGCTGTGTTGAATGGGTATATCGATCAGGTGATCAAAAATCCCAACAGGCAGCTCACCCCCGTGTGGAAAGAAGGATTTGAGGGGATCCTGAATGCCTACCTGGGAGAGGTGCCGGACCGGTTCGTTTACCAGGGGATCACATATACCCCCCGTTCTTTCGCAGACGGACTGGGCCTGGATCCGGACGATTATGTGATGATCGGATCCTTCACACACCATCCGTTCTATGAGGATTTCATCATTGAGATCCCGGATAACTGGAGTTGGGGCTCCATCCAGAATGTCCCCCTGGACGAGATGATGCAGGTGTTGGACCAGGCGCTGGAGAATGGTTTCTCCGTTTGCTGGGATGCGGATGTGGGAGAGAAGGGATTTGACTGGAAAAGCGGAATTGCTCTGATCCCGTCAGAAGATATCGAAGACCTGAGCGGACTGGAAAGGGCAAGGTGGGATGAGCTTTCCGAATCGGAACGGAATGCCCTGTTCTATGACTTCTCTGCGCCCAAAACAGAAAAGAAGATTACCCAGCAGGTTCGCCAGGAGGCGTTTGACAATTACAAAACCACAGACGATCACCTGATGCATATTACCGGTCTTGCCAGGGATCAGGTGGGGAACAGGTTCTACCTGGTCAAGAATTCCTGGGGAACCGGCAATCACATTTACGATGGTTATATGTATGCTTCTGAAGCCTACATGCGTGCCAAGACCATCTTCCTGGTGGTCCACAGGGATGCAGTACCCCGCATCATTGCTGAAAGGCTGGGTCTCTGATTGACAGTTCCGGTGTTAATAATTTGATTTTTCCGGTCTTCTCATCCGCATAACTTTGTATACAGTGGATCCTTCCGGGGAAATCACACTGTATACGATGAAGAACAACCTGCTACAGATCACTGTCCTGGTCATTATTTTATTGGCTTTCAGGAATCTTCATCCTGCTGAACAGCAACTTCTCGACAATTTCCGGCCTGCATTTACGGTTGTTCCGGAATTCCTGAATGTGGATACTGCATGGGTGGATTCTGTTATGACGGAACTCAACCTGGAGGAGCGCATTGCACAGATGATCATGGTGCAGGCATTTTCAAGCATGGGAGAAGCCCATGAAAAGGCGCTGGTTCGCACGGTCAGGCGTTACGGTGTGGGCGGGATCCTTTTTTCTGTCGGTGATCCCCTTTCACAGGCCACCTTTACAAATCGCTTGCAGGCGGAAGCAAAAGTTCCCCTGCTGTTCGCCATGGATGGCGAGACCGGCCTTGGAATGCGGCTCGATCAGGTGATCGAATACCCGAAGCAAATGTGCCTGGGGGCCATTGCGGACAACCATCTTATTTACCAGATGGGCCGGGATATGGCTGCACAGATGAAGCGACTGGGTGTACATCTGAATTTTGCTCCTGTGGCCGATATCAACAACAATCCCGGGAACCGGGTCATCCATGAGCGCTCCTTCGGTGAGGAAAGGGAGAATGTAACCGGTAAAGTAGTGGCCCTGATGCGGGGAATGCAGGATCAGGGCCTGCTGACAGGGGCAAAACATTTTCCCGGTCACGGAGACACCGACACCGATTCACACCATGCCCTTCCTGTGGTCCCCCATCCACTGAGCAGGCTCGATTCCGTCGAACTTTATCCATTTCGGGAAGCGATCAGGCAGGGACTGACCGGCATCATGATGGGCCACCTGCATGTGCCGGCACTGGATGACAGGCCCGACAGGCCCACCACCCTCTCCCGGCCTGTGGTCACCCGCCTTCTGAAAGAAGAAATGGATTTCCGGGGCCTGATCATTACCGATGCACTGAACATGAAGGGGCTTGATGATTTCTCCGGTGAGGGTGAACGGGAGATTGAGGCGGTGAAGGCGGGGAATGATATCCTGTTAATGCCCCATGATGTGGGGCAGAGCATTGCCGCAATCAAAAAAGCCGTCAGAAGCGGGGAGATCAGCCGGGAGGAGATCGACGCCAGCTGCAGGAAGATCCTTATGGCCAAGTACTGGTCGGGACTTCACCATTACCGGCCGGTCAGGCTGGATTCTTTGTTGGAGGACCTGAACAGGGATGCATACCGCCAGCATTACCGGAAACTCATTGAGCATTCGCTGATCCTGGTCAGAAACAGGGAGTCGGTCCTTCCCCTCAGGGAGATCGGGAATATGCGGCTTGCAACCGTGAATATCAGTGAAAAAGAGGACCACAGCTTTGCCACCGCATCGGACCGCTATGTGCATGGCAAGCACTTTACCCTTTCTCCGGCAGCGGATCTCACAGTACTATCGAAACTGTTGATGGAACTGAGCGAGTACAATACGGTTATAATCAACATGTCTCACATAAATTCACACACCGGAGGACAATACGGTATCGGTGATGAGATCCTGAATTTCATCGGGCAGATTGAACCGGCAACCACCGTGGTCCTTCACCTGGCAGGATCCCCCTACGCAATCACCCGGTTCGCCGGCCAGGTAAATGTGGATGCCCTGATCCTGTCATTTGCCGATGATCCCCTGAGTCAGGATCTGACCGCACAGGCTGTTTTCGGTGGAATTGCCTTCCGGGGCAGGTTACCGGTGTCCGCTCTTCCCGTTGCATCTGCGGGTGAAGGAAATGAAACGGGACCGGCGATCCGGCTCGGGTATGCGGATCCCATGGAGGTGGGGATCAACGGGGACACTTTGCGCAAGATGGAAGATCTGATCGAAAAGGCGATCCGGGAGCATGCCATGCCGGGCTGCCAGGTGCTGGTGGCAAGGAAGGGGAAGGTGATCTGGTTGAAGGCATACGGACACCATACCTATCAGCATAAACAGCGGGTTCGGGTGACTGACCTCTTTGACCTGGCATCCGTGACAAAGATAACAGCCACCCTGCCGGCATTGATGCGACTGAGGGACCAGGGAAGGTTCCATGAAGACTCCCTTCTGGGAGCTTACCTGACACTGCCCGATTCATCCCGCATCAGGGGGCTGCTCATCAGTGACATTCTCACGCACCAGGCGGGTCTGAAACCCTGGATCCCCTTTTACATGTCCACGCTGGAGCCCCTGGACACTTCACAGCGTTTGATATCCGGCCGGTGGTCGCACACCTACCCGCTGAAGATCAGCAACGGGACCTATGCAAACCGGAATGTGAAATATGTGGACAGCACTTATATGAAAGTCTACTCGCCGGAATATCCCGTGCAGGTAGCGGCGGATCTGTACCTGAGAAAATCGGTGCGGGATTCCATTTACCACTGGATTTACAATGCGGAACTGCTGTCGCCAGGATACAGATACAGCGATCTGGGTTTCTTTATGTTGCATCAGGTTATCGAAAGTATTGCTGACACCATGCTCTATCCCTATGTATGGTATAATTTCTATGCCCCGCTGGGTGCGTGGTCCGTGGGTTACCTTCCCCTAAACCGGTTCCAGCCGGAAATGATCGTACCCACGGAGAATGACATGTTCTTCAGGCGGCAGCTTCTCAGGGGCTACGTGCACGATCCTGGTGCGGCCATGCTGGGAGGAATTTCGGGACATGCCGGCCTGTTTGGCAGTGCCAACGACCTGGCAAAGATCATGCAGATGTATCTCAATTGGGGCACATACGGGGGAAGGAGGTACCTTGACTCAGCCACCATTGCCACTTACAGTGCCTGTTTCAATGATGAACAGGAGAACAGGAGGGGACTGGGTTTTGACCGGCCGGTCACCGATACCCCGGATGAGGGTCCCGCCTGCAATGCTGCTTCTCCCTTGAGTTACGGGCATTCGGGCTATACAGGGACCATGGTCTGGGTGGACCCGGCGTATGACCTGATCTATGTGTTCCTTTCCAACAGGATCCATCCCGACCAGGGCAACACGAAGCTGATCGATATGAATGTCCGTACAGCGATCCAGCAGGTGGTTTACGATGCGATCGGGGACTGATTGGATCAGCGGACAATTTTCTTTGAAGTTTTGATATTTATCATGGCAAATTCATTCCGAAGGGTGTACATTTAATGCCTGACGGAAACCGGAAATCACCGGGGGACAAAAAATACACAGAACGGATGAGAATCAAACACATAGAACATATCGGAATTGCCGTAAAAAATCTGGATGAAGCGGTCAGGTACTACGAGGATGTGCTGGGACTGGAATGTTATGCCATTGAGGAAGTGGCTGACCAGCAGGTGAAGACCGCATTTTTCAGGATCGGGGACACCAAGATTGAATTACTGGAACCGACCCATCCCGAAGGACCGGTGGGAAAATTCATTGAAAAAAGGGGAGCCGGGATGCATCACCTGGCATTTGCCGTGGAGGATGTGGAGGAAGCGCTCGCACATGCCGCTGAGAAGGGTGTCAGACTGATAGACCGGCAATCCCGGAAGGGTGCGGAGGGACTGCAGATCGGATTTCTCCACCCCGGGTCTACTTTCGGCGTGCTGACCGAGTTCTGTGGAAACAAAACATCATAATCCGGGGACAGATGAATAACCAGGATAAAATAAAACAGCTGATCGACCTGCGGGAACGTGCAAGAAAAGGTGGCGGCGAAGAAAGGATGGAAATACAGCATTCCAAAGGCAAGCTTACTGCCAGGGAACGCATTCAGATACTGCTCGATGAGGGAAGTTTTGAGGAGTATGACATGTTCGTGACCCATCGTTCCCATGAATTCGGACTGGAGGAACAACAATACCTGGGCGATGGGGTGATTACCGGACACGGGACCATTGACGGCCGCGTGATCTACGTGTATGCCCAGGATTTTACCGTATTCGGGGGATCCCTTTCCGAGACCCATGCCCGGAAAATATGCAAGATCATGGACCAGGCCATGAAAGTGGGTGCTCCGCTGGTGGGGATCAATGACAGCGGCGGTGCCCGGATCCAGGAAGGGGTAAGGAGTCTAGCGGGTTATGCGGAAATCTTTGAAAGAAACATCCTGGCATCGGGGGTGATCCCGCAGATATCGGCCATCTTCGGACCCTGTGCGGGAGGTGCGGTTTATTCGCCCGCACTGACGGATTTCATTATCATGAGCGACAAAACATCCCACATGTTTGTAACCGGGCCACGGGTCACGAAGACGGTGACCGGCGAAAACATCTCCATTGAAGCACTCGGGGGTGCACAGATGCACGCAAGCCGGTCCGGTGTGGCACATATGGTCGCAGAGAATGAGAATGAAGGGCTCCTGATGATCAGGAAACTGATCAGTTATATGCCCCAGAACAACCTGGAGGATCCGCCCGCAGGCGAATGCACCGATCCCATCGACAGGCTGGAGGATATGCTGAATGAGCTGATCCCCGATAATCCCAACGAACCGTATGATGTGAAGGATGTCATCTACGCCATTGTGGATCATCACGAATTCCTGGAGATCCACAGGCAGTACGCCATGAACATCATTGTGGGATTCGCCAAGTTCAACGGGAGCCCGGTGGGTATCGTGGCCAATCAGCCCAACCACATGGCGGGTGTCCTGGACATAGAGGCCTCACGGAAAGCAGCCAGGTTTGTGCGCTTCTGTGACTGCTTCAATCTGCCCATCGTGACGCTTGTGGACGTTCCCGGATTCCTTCCTGGCAGCGCCCAGGAACACGGAGGGATCATTCTTCACGGTGCCAAACTGATGTTTGCATACGGTGAGGCCACCGTTCCCAAGATCGCCATCACCCTGAGAAAGTCCTACGGAGGCGCGCATGATGTGATGAGTTCCAAGCAGCTGCGGGGAGACATCAATTACGCATGGCCCACTGCCGAAATTGCCGTGATGGGACCCAAAGGGGCCATTGAGATCCTGGAGGGCAAAACACTCAAATCCATTGAAGAACGGGAAGAGATGGTGAAGTTTCTGGCAGAGAAGGAAAAAGAGTACAAGGAAAAATTCTCCAATCCTTATGAAGCCGCAAGGTACGGTTACATCGATGATGTGATCGAACCCAGGAATACCCGGTTCAGGACCGTCAGGGCTTTGCAGACCCTTGCCACGAAAAAGGAGATGAATCCGCCTAAAAAGCATGCCAATATCCCGCTGTAATGATTCTGCCCGGTATCATACTCAAAAGCAATATCAGTCTTGAGACACTGGTCATAGCCGTTGTGGGCTATTTGATCGTCTTCATGGCCCTGGTCCTTCTTTTCGGATTATTCAGACTCATTCCCAAAATTATTTCCTTTAGGATCAGGAAGATACAGATAAAATCAGGTCTGGTCCCCTCCAAAGATATCCGGTACATGTCCGGAGAAGAAACAGCGGCCATTGCCATGGCCCTTTATCTGGTAATGGACGAAATGCATGATGAAGAGAGCGGTATACTGACCATCAAAAAAGTTTCAAAAAGCTATTCTCCCTGGAGTTCCAAAATCTACGCGGTGAGGAATCAGTTTAACAGGTTGTAATTGAAGCAGGATGAAAAAATTTAAATTTACCATCCACGGGAACGAATACATGGTGGATGTCCAGGGGATGGAGGACAATGTGGCCCGCCTGGAAGTAAATGGCACGGCCTATGAGGTGGAGATACACCGGCCGGCCAGGCAGACCAAAACCCCGACCATTGTGAGGACCCCGGAAAAAGATCCGGTGAGACCCTCCATCGAGAAAAGGGAAGGCGGATCCTCTCATCACATACTGGCTCCGCTTCCCGGTAACATCCAGGAAATCAAGGTTAATAAAGGAGACATCGTGGAGAAGGGTAAGCTGCTGCTGGTCATGGAGGCCATGAAAATGGAGAACAGGGTGCTGGCCGACAGGGCCGGTGTGGTGGAATCAATCCGGGTGAAACCGGGTGACGCGGTGCTGCAGGGGGATATCCTGGTTGAAATCGTATAAGCATGTAACCATGAGGAAGGTACTCACCATTTTCGGGGCCCTGTTTCTGATCGTACTTGTCCGGTGCACCTGTTTCCCTGCAACTCCGGCAGTGGCGGATGATGCATTGCCGCATGCCCCGGATCAGGTGGAGGTGATGGATCCGGCGGGACAGTCTCCTGAGGACGATTCGAATGAAGTGCTGGAAGTAGCAGGAAGGGGGATCCGACAGTTCTTCAGGTATACCGGATTCCGCAATGCCACACCGGGTCATTTGGTAATGATCGCCGTGGGACTGGTCTTTATCTTCCTCGCAATCCGTTTTGACTATGAGCCGTTGCTTTTGATCCCCATCGGAACGGGGATCATATTCGGCAATATTCCGTTTTTTCAGGCGGAGGACCTGAACATGCAGATCGGTATATACCAGGAAGGAAGTGTATTGAACTATTTGTATTTCGGGGTGCTGAAGGGGGTTTATCCGCCCCTGATTTTCCTGGGAATCGGGGCCATGACCGATTTTTCATCCCTGATCAGCAAACCCAGGCTCATGCTGCTGGGTGCAGCAGCCCAGGTGGGTATCTTCCTTACATTCCTGGGTGCGCTGGCGCTGGGATTCCATGCCAGGGAAGCAGGAGCCATCGGGATCATCGGCGGGGCGGACGGACCCACGGCTATATTTATATCCGCGCGACTGGCCAACGGGATTGATATCATCGGTCATACGCTCAGCGGCGATCCCATTCGCGTGAAGAACCTGATCGGGCCCATCGCCATTGCTGCCTACTCCTACATGGCGCTGGTCCCCGTCATTCAGCCTCCCATCATGCGATTGCTGACCACGAAAAAAGAGCGGCTCATCCGGATGAGCCCCCCCCGGGCTGTCTCCAAAACGGAAAAGATCCTTTTTCCCCTGGCAGGATTGCTGGTTACCGCTTTTATATCGCCCAATTCACTGCCCTTGCTGGGCATGCTTTTTTTCGGGAACCTGCTGAAAGAATCGGGAGTGACCAAACGGCTGGCAGACACTGCCAGAACCTCATTTATCGATATTGTAACCATCTTGCTGGGACTGACCGTGGGGGCTTCCACCCAGGCCGACCGGTTCCTGACCACAGATTCGATGCTGATCTTCGCCCTGGGTGCAGTTTCATTCATGGTGGCTACCGCGGGAGGGGTTATTTTCGCCAAGGTAATGAATCTGTTCCTGCGGGAAGGGAACAAGCTGAATCCGCTGATCGGGGCCGCAGGGGTTTCTGCGGTGCCGGACAGTGCCAGGGTGGTACAGAACATGGGGCTCAGGGAGGATCCCACCAATCACCTGCTGATGCACGCCATGGCACCCAATGTGTCCGGTGTCATCGGATCAGCCGTGGCCGCGGGGATCCTGTTGAGTTTTCTCTATTGATTCTTTTCTGTTGCTGTGAAACATCAGGGGATCGGATACAGGATGGTGCCTTCTGATTAAATTTGTTCAAATGATATCATAGCGTAATGGATACTACAGCCACAGCCGGTAACAGCGGTGAACAGATACGATCGGACTGCCTGGTCCGGATCAGGTCCGAAAAGAGCGGGGGGATTCATATCGGCCTGGAGAGCAAAGTGAGTTCCCTGTTCGGGGAACAGATCAGGCAACAGATCCGGGATGTAATGCATGGCATGGGCATTCGCCATGCCAGGGTTGAAATGGAAGACTCCGGCGCGCTGCCTTTTGTGATCGCGGCCAGGCTGGAGGCTGCTGCAAGAAAGCTCGGCATCTGCAAAAAGTCATGGATCCCCGAAATGATCTCCGGTAACGTCTATGAAACCGAAAGGGAGCGGTTCAGGTTCACCAGGCTCTACATCCCGGGCAATACGCCGCGGATGATGCTGAATGCCGGAATCCATCAACCCGACGGGATCATTCTTGACCTGGAAGATTCCGTGTCCCCCGACAGGAAGGAGGAAGCCAGGATCCTGGTAAGCAATGCCCTCTGCCAGGTGGATTTTTACGGGGCCGAGCGGATGGTTCGCATCAACCAGTTGCCGCGGGGACTGGAAGACCTGGGGGACATCGTGCCACACCATGTGCATATGATCCTGATCCCCAAGTGTGAAACAGGCAGGCAGGTTCAGCTGGTGGATGAGCGGGTGAGGGCCATCCTGACGGCCTCCGGCCTGGACAGGGTTGTATATTACATGCCGATCATTGAAAGCTGCCTGGGTGTGGAGCATGCCCATGAAATTGCCACCTCCTCCGACAGGGTTGTTGCCATGGCCATTGGCCTGGAGGATTATACGGCGGATTTGGGGGTAAAACGTACTGCTTCCGGAGTGGAATCGCTCTATGCCAGGACCCGGATGGTCAATGCCTGCAAGGCGGCGGGCATTCAGCCCATCGACTCCGTTTTTTCGGACGTGGACAATGTGGAGTCCCTCAGGACAAACGCCGTGCATTCCAGGGCACTGGGTTTTGAAGGGATGGGATGTATCCATCCCAGGCAGGTGGCGGTGATCCGGGATGCATTCCGGCCGGGGGAAGAAGAGATCCGATATGCGGAGGAGATCATTGCGGCTTTTCATGACGCCGAAGCCAGGGGAGAGGGGGTGATTGCCATCGGATCGAAGATGATCGATCCCCCCGTGGTAAAAAGGGCATGGCAGACCGTGGAACTGGCCATCCGGTTCGGTTTGAGGGATCGTCCCGGAACATCCTCGCAACAAATCAATGAATCATCCAATCAATGAATTACGTGACCAACAAAGCGGGCAGGAAAATCCCGGAGGAGATCAACGGGGAACCGGTGATCCCCTATATGGGTGTGGGCGGGTACCGGCCTTCGGGAAACAGATACGGACCGCCTGTCTCCAGTTGCAGGGACTATCCACCTGACGGTAACAAACTGGTGGATAGCCTGCGTGAAGCCCTGGAAAGATCAGGTCTCCGGGATGGGATGACCATCTCCACCCATCACCATTTCAGGAACGGGGACCTGCTGGCAAACCAGGTTTTTGATCTGGCTCACGAAATGGGTGTGCGGGGACTGCGATGGTTCCCTTCCGCCTCATTTCCCTGTCATGCGCACCTGATCCCCTATCTGGAGGATGGTACCATCGAAAGGATCGAGGGGAGCATGAACGGTCCCCTGGGCAAATTTGTTTCGGAAGGCAAAATGAAGGGGACAGGCGTGCTCAGGTCTCACGGCGGAAGGTACCAGGCCCTTCAGGATGGTGAAGTGAATATCGATATCGCGGTCATTGGCGCACCCACAGCGGATCCCTTCGGGAATGCCAACGGTCTTTACGGCAGTTCTGCCTGCGGATCCCTTGGTTTTGCCCTGGCAGACTCAAGGTATGCGGATAAGGTGATCATTGTTACGGACCACCAGGTGGACTTTCCGTGCATTCCCTGGCAGATTCACGGCAATGATGTGGATTATGTTGTGAAAGTAGATAAACTGGGTGATCCCGCCCAGATCGTTTCGGGAACCACGCGGATCACCCGATCGCCGGACCGGTTGCTCCTGGCGGAACTTACCGCCCGGTTCTGTGATGCAGCAGGGATCATCAAAAACGGGTTCAGCTTCCAGTCAGGTGCGGGAGGGACCTCCCTGGCCGTGGGGGAATATTTCAAACAGATCATGAAAGAGAAAGGGATCCGCGCACGGTTCGCAAGGGGAGGGAGCAACCGGTACCTGGTATCCATGCTGGAGGAAGGACTGATCGACTACCTGCTGGACGGCCAGACCTTTGACCTGGAAGGGGTGAGATCCTTGGCGGAGAATCCGAATCACGTGTGGACCAGTCCGTTTACAAGTTACAACTACCACGGGAAGGGAAATTTTGCAGGCCTGGTGGATGTGGTGATACTGGGTGCCACCGAGGTGGATATGCAATTCAACGCCAATGTGGTGACCCATTCGGACGGTTACCTGCTGCACGGGATCGGTGGCTGGCAGAATTGCCTGTTTTCCAAAACCGTGATCCTGCCCATACCGTTGTTTCGTGACAGGATCCCGGTGCTCAGGGAGCGGGTGACCACCCTGTGCGGACCGGGAGAATTGATCGATGTGATCGTGACCGAACGGGGGATCGCGATCAATCCGTTGCGGGAAGACCTGATCGAGGCAACAAAGAACAGCGCACTTCCCCTTAAGACCATGGAGGAGTTGAAGGCAGAAGCAGACCGTATCTGCGGCAAGCCTTATGGTCCCCTTCTGGATGACCGGGTCGTGGCGGTGGTGAAATGGGTGGACGGTACGGTGCTGGATTCGGTGAACCAGGTACAGAGCACATTGTAGTAATTTTTTTCATGCCGGACCAGTGGGGAAGTATACCCCCCGGATACCCAGAATCCGGTGGCTTCCTCTTTGAAGACCCAGATATAGTAAACCAGGGGATCCATGTTCATAAAGTTCACAAAACCCTGATTGTCAGTTGTTCCGGCTATCAGCGGATCATCGAAGTTGTTCCATTCCTCCTCATTATCGTATACCCACACCTCCGCAGCTGCCAGCGCAATTTTCCCGGTGCTGTCGTACACAAAAAATCCGAGTTCAGTAGGCTCATGGATGGTAAGTGTCCTGGAAACACTTTCTTCCCCCGCATCATTGAGTGCTGTGAGCTTCACATCAAAAATTCCGGCCCGATCATAGATGTAGACCGGGCTTTCCAGACTGGATGTGCCTCCGTCACCAAACTCCCACGCATAGGAGTCCGCATTCCTGGTGCTGTTGATGAACACAATGCTGTCGCCCGCTTCCGGATTTTCCTCAGCCACAAAATGAAAATCCGGTTCGGGCAGCCTGTTACAGGCAATGGCGACCAGGATCACCACAAAGGGTACTGTACGTACCATTCGCAGGAATTGCCAGTCCTGATCATAAGGGTTCATGTTCCTTTGTTTTTTTGTTCTGGAATACAAGTAGTTCAGGTGAACAATTTACATCTTTCCCTCCCAATAATCAAATGCTTTTTTTTCTATCTTTCATGCAACATTCCCAAAAACAAGTCGTCATTGTGACAGAAATCGATGGACACGAATCTTACCGGCCCGGGCACCAGGAATTGATTGCGGGTTGTATGCGGGGAGAACGAAATGCGCAGTTTGAGATATACAGGCGATACCAGGCAGCCATGTACCATACAGCCCTGAGGATTGTGGGAGATCCTGATGACGCGGAAGATGTCATGCAGGAAGCGTTCTTAAAAGCATTTACCCGGATAAGGACCTACAGGGGAGAGGTGAGTTTCGGTGCCTGGCTGAAAAAGATCGTCATTCACAAGGCACTGGATTTTCTCAGGTCGAAGCGGGACCATACCCCGCTGGAGGAGGTGGGTGAAATGGAGGATTCTTCGGAAGAGGAAACCGGGAACGGGGACATTCACCTGGAGGTGGAGCTTATCAAAAGGGCCGTGGCCTGCCTTCCTGAAGGATACCGGGTCGTTCTGTCACTGATCCTGTTTGAAGGATATGACCATGAGGAGGTCTCGGAGATCCTGAATATCAGCAACGCGACCTCGAGGACGCAGTACCACAGGGCAAAAAAGAAATTACTGGAACTACTGAAAAAAAAGGATGAGCATCATGGGTGATCTTGAAAAATACATCAGGGAGCACAGGCAACTGTTCGATACCGATCAGACTCCATCCGGGCATGATAAACGCTTCCGGGAAAAGCTGGAACGGAAACCCGGCCGGAAGATCCTTTTCAGGCACTGGCTGCAGGTGGCGGCATCCGTGGCCGTCATCCTGGCCAGCGCATTTGTGATCATGACGAGGGACCGGAGCGGAAGCAAGGTGGCAGACCGGGAGATCCCGGGTGTCGTGAGGGAGGCGGACCATTACTATGCAGCGCGGTTGAACGCAAAATACGAACAGATCAGGGGTTTTTCCTTTCAGGACCCGGAGGAAAAAGCCATTCTTCTTGATGAAATTGAAGAACTGGATGCCCATCACCAACAATTGATGAACGACCTGGAAGCCAATCCGGATGACGAAAGGGTGATCAATGCCCTGATCCGGCACTATCAGTTGAAACTGGAAGTGATTGACCAGGTCATCAATCAATTGAAACAGTTAAACATGGAAAAATCTAAAAATCATGAAAGCGAAGACGTATAATCTGAACGGACTGGTATTGTCAGTGTTGCTGGTTGCATCAACCGCTGTATCGCTTACAGCCCAGGACGCCAAAAAAGCGTATTCAGAATCCTATGATGTCAACAAGGGAGTGACCCTGGAAATGGATACAAAATATTCCAATGTGGAAATCCTTACCTGGGAGAACAATGTGGTGGATATTTTTATTGAGGTGCAGGTGAATGCCCCTTCCAGGAACAGGGCCGAAGAAGTGCTCGGGGAAGCCCAGGTGGAAATCGGCCGGTCGGGGAATACCATTACGGTGGAAACCGGTTGGAGCGAAGGCTCTTACAGGGGAATTGAAAAGAAGATCAGTGTCACCGTGAAGGCACCATCCTACCTGAACCTGAATGTGGATAACGCCTATGGCGACCTTTTTATACAGGAGATCGGGGGCCTGGTACTCATGGATCTGAAATACAGTAACCTCAGGGCAGGAAAACTCACAAGGGGGGATGCAAAGCCCTATAATCAGATAGAATTTGCCTACTCCAACGGAACCATCGATGAGGCTGGATGGCTCGAACTGGAGATTGCCTATTCGGAGATGGAAATCAACGCTTCGGAAATGATCTCCATGGAAAGCAAATATTCCAAACTGAGCGGAATGAAAGCAGGAGGAATCGTCACCGAAGGGGCCTATGATAAGTACCAGTTTGATGAGATTGACAGTTTTGTGGCCGAGTTGAAATATTCGGGACTGAAGTTCGGAAATCTCCGGAGGAACCTGGAACTGCAATCCAACTATACCAACGTGAATATCCTGAAACTTTCCCGGGATTTTGAAAAAGTGGATGCCTCTCTTTCTTACGGGAATATCACCGTGGAGGTGGATAACGGAGCTGCTTATAAATTTGACGGGGAATCCAGGTACGGAAAGATCAACATAGACCGGAATGGGAAACTGAACAGGATGAAAGAGGGTCCCACAGAACGCGTAACTGGTTCGGTGGGCTCAAATCCCAAAGCCACCATCCGCCTGGTCACAAAGTACGGGAACATTGACATCCAATAAGCACCTCTGGCAGCGATACCGTATACTGCGGAAGGCACTGCCACCAGGGTTCGGCAGCCGGCGGCATCTCCGCCCGCTGCTGAAATTCTTTTCTGCGAAAATCATTTAGGCAGCTCATCGGAGATACCGCACGGGAGCAATACCCTGAAGCAGATGCGGTCATCGCTGCCTAAGCTGGTGCGAAGCAGCAGGTTCAGCAGTGATACCGTATACTGCGGAAGGCACAACCACCGGGATTCGGCAGCCGGCGGCATCTCCGACCGCTGCTGAAATTCTTTTCTGCGCAAATCATTTAGGCAGCTTACCGGAGATACCGCCGGGAACCATACCCTGAAGCAGATGCGGTCATCGCTGTGCAAGGGCCCCTCTCACGAATATGATCGGATCCCAGGTCGGAACCGGGAATGAGCCGCCTGACGGGCCGGACCGAAGGGAGGTTCGTAGCGGCGGTTACCGGTTCCGTCAGGAACTAAT
>DSEO01000152.1 GCA_011056635.1 Bacteroides sp. | reverse complement strand
CCGGATTGTTCCCCGGAGCACGCTGTCAATCTCATCCTCCCGGACCAGTCCCTTCTCCAGCGCTTCCATCAGGGCAGGCCTGTAGTGGTCCAGGAACATGTTGATACCAGCCCGGATACATCCTGCTGCAGCTTCCGTCAGGTCCGGGTAATAATGATGACTGTCCACCAGCCGGGCAAACCCGCCCCCGTCGGTACAGATGATCCCGTTTTGATCCCACTCCTCCACGGTCACTTCCTTCAGGACCGGATGCACCGTACACGGGATCCCGTTATACTTGTTGTAGGCGGCCATATATGCGCGGGAACCGCCCACGGTGATCCCCTTATAAAAGGCGTACCCGTAATATTCCCGGAAAAGCCTTTCATCGAAATCCGATGAATTGATCAACCGGTTGTTCTCGTTGCTGTTGGCCAAAAAGTGCTTCATCAGGGAAGCTGTTTTCCAGTATCGCGGATGGCCGCCCTGAAGCCCCTTCACGTAGGCGGTGGTCATGACTCCCGCCAGGTACGCATCCTCTCCGTAACATTCCTCGGTACGGCCCCAGCGGATATCCCTGCCCAGGTCCGCATTGGGTGCCAAAACGATCAGCCCCGCACTTCTGTAATCCGGGTTCTGGGTCAGGTAGCGGGTTTCATAGGCTTCCCAGGCGGCAAGTTCTTCATGCAGCTGCGGATCCCACGTCTGGGCCAGACCGATGGCCTGCGGAAAGGTGGTCGTGGGTGCCTCCCCCTTTCCCTTTACCGCCCAGTTGGCCGGTCCGCTCAGTGCCAGCCCGTGGAGTCCCTCCACCAGTCGCGTTCCTTTCACCCCCAGCCTCGCGATGCCGGGAAGCCGGGAAGAAAGATGACCCACCTTCTCATCCAGGGTCATCAGCGAGATCAGGTTATCGATGCGCTCATCGTCGGTAAGCGATGTATCCCGGAAAGGATAGGATTGTGCCGTAGCCTGGCCTGCCCAGGAACAGATGACGGCCAGCAGCAGGAGAAGGAAAATCTTTTTATGTGTCATGCTCATTTAAAATTTATCCAGTCAATTTCGACACCGTTCCCTTCACCGAGCAGGGTGACCAGGTGATGGATACCGGAGGGCACTTCCAGCAGGTTGGAATGGACCACGCTCCAGTCAGGATAGGCAGGGATTTCCACCCGGGCAATCACGGGACCGTCCGCCGAACCGGACCTGATCTCCACCGTTCCCCCCTTTTCTGATGAGGCCTTTATTTGCACTGTCTGCATCTCCTGATCCCCAAAGTCCACTGTATTGTAGCGGGTCCATGCACCCTTTTCTCCCAGGATGGTTTTCCAGCCCCGGAAGGTATCGAGAGAATCCAGAAATCCGATGGATACCCCATGATCACCGGTGGCACTGTACCGGTCGATCTGGATCATGCCGCCTGCATGGGTGACGCCCACACCCCGCAGGGTGGGTGTTACTTTCCTGATGGTCCCATCCCCGTTGAAAAAAAGGCTGTCCGCCCGGATCGACCTGGCTTTGTCGAATTTTGGAGATAAATCGTTGTGATGGTAAAACAGATACCACTGGTCCTTCAATTCGATGATGGAGTGGTGGTTGGTCCAGCAGCCGGTCGGCGATTCATCCATGATCACCCCGGCAAACCTGAATGGTCCCGCCGGGTTGTCTCCGATTGCGTATTCAAGTCTTTCGGTTTTGTTCGCCACATGGGGATAGGTCATGTAATAAATGCCGTTCCGCTCGAACAGATAAGGTCCCTCTTTCAGACCGGCATCGGGAAGGTCTTTCACCACCTGCGGCTCGGAAGCCAGTTCCAGCATGTTCTCCTTCAGTTTTGCCACATAGATATTGCCCATGGACCAGTATAAATAAGCCTGCCCGTCCTGATCGATGAACAGATTGGGATCGATCCCCCTTACATTTTGAATGGGTTCAGGTTGAGGAATGTACGGCCCTTCCGGATGATCCGCAACAGCGACCCCGATGCCAAAACCCCTTCTCATTCCGGTGTCTCTGGAGTTTGCAGGAAAATAGAAATAATATTTCCCGTTCCTGGCAATACAGTCGGGTGCCCACATGCTGTAGGAGTCCGGATTCACCCAGTCCACATCATACTGGCTCACAATGACACCATGGTCCTGCCATTCAGTCAGGTTTGCAGAAGAGAAAACGTGGTAGTCTTCCATACAGAACCAGCCGGGTCGCCCGCGGTTTTCATTCGCCAGAATATCATGGGAGGGATAAACATACACTTTCCCCTCAAAAACCCGGGCGGAAGGGTCTGCCGTATACTGGTCCATAATAAGGGGATTCTGAGCAGATAGCTGACCAATGCCCGCCAAAAGCCAGCAGCTGATCAGGGAAAGGCCATAAATAATTCTTTTCATCATCAGAACATTTTTGTGGAAAAAATGGTTATTAACTACGCTATCTTAAATCAGGGAATAAGATAATCAAAACCCGGCGTTTTTGGCGAAGAGGGTGAGTCATTATCGGAAAAAATCATGCCTTTTGAAAATGAATTGCAGAAACTGGGTACCTGGACAAGCGAATTCACAGACTGGGTGATCCTGTGACACCTGTAAAGAGGTCCTGAAAGAATTGGGGCGTTTGCGATCCCGGAAAAACACAAAATTGGATCTTTTACAGGGGAAAACTCTGCAGGTTTTTCTGAATAAATACATTATATACACGAAGTCCGCGATTGACGCAATCGATGATGATTCCTTTGTCCAGCAGGGCTTTGATCGCCCTCGCAACAGAACTGGGTGTGGAGAGGTGATACTTGTGTATGAATTCTTTTGACTGGGGTGCGCTTACAAATTCTTCCTTCGCCACCGCAACGAGTGTTTGCCATTGAAGTCTGGGGAGCAGGAACTCCTGTTCCCGGGCCATGGATTTGTGATCTTCAAGAATTCCTGACCATACCTGCCGGTACACTTCGAAGTCAATTGTATTTACTGATTCACTGTAAACACGCGACAGGACCATCTGGGTGAATCCGGTATGACAGTAGGTTTCCTCAAGGATCTTACGAATAACTTCAGGATCAAAATTCTTGTGATGTCTCTCAAGGATTGAATGCACTTCATTGGCATACAGGTCCTGATCTATTTCATGCAGCTCCATCATTTGCGTGGACTGGAAAAAAGGCCGGTTTGCATCGGTAAAGATCTCATTCATGAGGCTCTTTTTACTTCCGGAGAAAATAAAGGTGATCGCTGGGAATTCCTGCATGATCGTTCTGATGGTGGCTTCCGCAATCTCTTCTTCATAACCTGCCACTTCCTGGAATTCATCAAATGCAATGACAACCTTTTTTTTCGATTTTTCAAGCTGCTTAAATAATTCCGGTAAGCTTTTTAATACCATATTTCTATCGGTCATACTGAAATTTACCTGGGGGCTCCCTGTGATTGGATC
This sequence comes from Bacteroides sp., assembly GCA_011056635.1. Classification (GTDB taxonomy): domain Bacteria; phylum Bacteroidota; class Bacteroidia; order Bacteroidales. The sequence continues at coordinate 65,042 of DSEO01000152.1, read as the reverse complement.
AAAAGAAATGGAAGCACCGAGACCGCCCAGGATCTTATTAAACACTCCCTGATGCAAAGCTTTCCGGTCGTAGAATACCTCGGTGGTCTTCCGAATTAGATGCGTGATATTCCTGGTCGCGAAAAGATCAATAAAAAGGGGTTGATACCTTTTTTTATCAAGTTTGGCAAAAACATGACTGAGAAGCATTGTTTTTCCAAGTCTTCGGTGTGAAAAAAGGGTCAGATTCCGGTCGTTCTCTATTGCTTCGGTGAGTATATCCGTTTCCTTGATTCTGTCAATGAAATACTCAGGACCGATGTATGATTTTGTGAGAAATGGGTTCATGTTACAACATGTTATAACACATTATATGCCATAAATATAGTACATAAATGCGTTATAAAAAAATAAATATATGCGTTACGCAAACGCGATTAAACTTTCTGGTTGGCCGGGGACAGGTATTTCACGTACACGATTTTGTCATCGCCCCGGTCGTAGAAATCCTCGAACCGGGCCTTGACCCGGTAGCTGTTCTTCTCATAGAAGGCCCGGGTGGGGGTGTACAGCGGTTTGGAGGAAGTTTCCACGTAGATGCCGGTCCCTCCCAGGATGCGGATCACCGATTCGGTCTCCTCCAGGAGCCTCCGGCCGATCCCCCGGTTCATATGATCCCTGTGGGTGGCGATCCAGTAAAGGTCGAAACTGTGCAGGGTACAGGGTATCAGCCCGAAGCAGCTGTATCCCACGGTTTGGCTGCCTGCCTGGGCGAAGATAAACTCATACCCGCTTTCGGCTCCTTTATCCAGGCGTTCCCGGACCAGTTCCACGGCAACTGTCACCTCGTCTTCCCGGAAGAAACCGGTGGAGCGGACAATCTCTTCCACAATGGCCGGGTCGCCTGTCCGTACCTCACTCCTGAGCCCGATGACGCCTGCCTGCTTCCCGTGTTTTTCCGTATTCATGCTTGTAGCATTGTATCCGTAATGATCCGCCCGATCATGGAATCGTAGTCCACTCCTCCATGCGCACACGCGGCCACAAATCCCGCATCCGGCGAGATACACGGATTGGCGTTCACCTCCAGCACGAAGGGATTCTGATTCCTGTCCACCCGGAAATCCACCCTGGCGTAACCCTTCATTTCAAACACCCCCCAGCACTCCAGACTGATCTCCTTCAAACGGGACAAAAGTTCACTGTCCTTTTCCGGCAGATCAAAGCTCCGGATGGTCTTTGCATATTCAAAAGAGCCTTCGTCCCATTTGGAGGCGAAATTGAGGATCCGGGGCTTGTCCTCCGGATAATCCACATACCGCATCTCTGCCACCGGCATCACTTCCGGTCCGCCGCGCCCCGCCAGCAGCGTGATATTGAATTCCCTGCCGTCAATGTATTCCTCCAGGAAATAATCCCTGAACTTATGGTCCCCCGAAAATCCTTCAAAATCGAATGTCCCGCCCTCCACCACCGATGCATCGGTGATCCCGGCGGAACCGTCTTCCCAGATGGGTTTCAGGATATATTTTATTCCGGTTTCGGGCCGCTTATCCCAATTCCCGGGCAGGATCCAGTCCGGCGTGGGGATCCCCTGTTGCCGGAGGATGGATTTGGTGCGCACTTTGTCTGTTGTGATCATCAGGGCATAGGCGGGTGAGCCGGTGAACGGGATTCCGCAGGTTTCCAGCAGCCAGGCGGGCAGATGGATCAGGGAGCCCTTGCCTGCCATGCTCTCCACCAGGTTGAAGACCAGGTCGGGGGACCTGGTTTCCAGGAGGACCCGGATGTATTCCAGGTTCAGTCCGCAGTAAGCCCTGGAATGGCTGTGTCCTAGATTTTCAAGCGCCTTTTCAACCGCTTCGGCCTGGACAAGTACATCCAGTTCGTCCCCGGAAGGCTTGTCAGTGAGCGTATTGATCAACAGGAGTACCTGTTTCATGCACGGTTTGTTTGAGTTTCAGGACTGCCGAATCCATGATCATTTTCATCAGCTCCCTGTAGCCGGTACCGTGAAGTTTGGCCAGAATGGGAAGGTCCGAGTGCTCGGGGTGCAGTCCCGCCAGGGGATTGACTTCCAGGAAATATGCCTTTCCGTCTTCGTCAAAGCGGATATCCACCCTTCCGGCATCCTCACACCGCAGGGTCTTCCAGACTTTCAGGGCCATATCCGCACACACTTCAACTGCCGCCGGATCCGTCAGGCTGTAGATGATCCGCTCCTCACACTCCTCCTTGTTCACATAGGAATATACTCCCTCTTCCGCATTGTCCTTCAGGATGATCTCGATCACCCCCACGCACCTGGCCCGGTCGCCTGTCCCCACGATCCCCGCGGTGAACTCCCTTCCGCCCAGGTAGGTCTCCACCAGCACGGGCTGGTTGTATCTGGAAAGAAGAAGCCTGCAAACTTCATATAACTGTTCCTGGTCACGGATGACCGACCGGGGATCGATCCCCTTGCCGGTTCCCTCGGCCAGTGGTTTTACAAAGAGCGGGCAGGGGAGATCGATTTTCGCAATGTCCCGGGGATGGTACACCACCCGGTGCTCCGGGGTGGCGATCCCGGCATCTTTCACGATCACCTTGGTCATCGCCTTGTCCAGGGTAAGCGCCAGGATCAGGGGACCGGAAAACACATAGGGGATCCGGTAGGCGTCCAGCAGTGCGGGCACCTGGGCTTCCCTTCCCGCACCGTAGAGTCCCTCTGCAATATTGAATACCATATCCCAGCGGTCGCCCCGCTCCAGGCGGCGCACCAGGTTCCAGATGTGACCGATCCGGTCGGTCCGGTAACCCAGGCTCTCCAGGGTGGTTTCAATGGCCACGATGGTCCCTTCCCGGTCAAATTCGGCCGTCTCCTCTTCCGTAAAGCCCATGGCCAGGTACTCGTCCCTCAGGTCATAGGTGAGCCCGATGGTAGTCGACTGTTTATTTCTCCGCTGTTTCATTCCCGCTGTTCTTTTTTGCTTTATTGATTGAAAAATACCGTGTGAAAGCCCTGGAAAAATTTCCTGGCATTCACGCCCAGCACCCTGTTCTTATAACCGCCTTCCTGTACAAACAGTGTCGGGAACCTGTATTTCCCGATGATCTGTCCATTCAGGCTGAAATCCGACGCGGTCAGGCTCCAGGTGCCCGTTGGATCTCCCCTGGATGTATCCAGACCCAGGGGCACCACCAGGAAATCCGGTTTGAACCTTCGGATCCGCTCCATGGCCCGGCCAAGTACCGTCCTGTAAAGTTCACCGGTAAGCTGTTCCTTCATGGGATAGTTCACATTGAACCCCAGGCCTTCACCCTCTCCTTTTTCTTCGGAGTAACCGCTGAAATAGGGATAGGCAAAGGAGGGATGCCCGTGAATGGATATGGTCAGCACATCCTTTCGATGGTAAAATATATCCTGCTGGCCGTTGCCGTGGTGGTAATCCACGTCCAGCATGGCAACCCTTCCGTAATGGGACAGGTAATGAGCGGCAATGGCTGCCGAGTTGAAGTAGCAGAATCCTCCGAAGACTTTCCTTTCGGCATGGTGACCGGGGGGGCGGACCAGGGCATATACCGCACGGCCCCCTCCCAGGAGATATTCGGCGCCGGTCATTGCACAATCCACAGCTCTTCTGGCAGCCAGGTATGCATTGCTGTTCAGCGGGGTGAAGGTATCGATGCAGTAATAACCGGCCAGCACAGAATCGTCCGACGGGGCCCTGTCGCTGTTTCTGACGGGGAACACATAGGGGTAGATGGATTTTCCGGCTGGCAAGTCAGCGCACACCCTCTTGAAATACTGGATGTATTTCGCGTCATGTACCGCCTGGATATGTTTTTCCGAAAATGTTCGGACGGACAATTCCCTGAAGAGGCCGGAGGCATTCAGTTCTGCTGCGATGGTGGAAATCCTGACCGGGGATTCCACATAACCCCTGTCGCGGACATGGTGGATGGAATGGCGGTCGTTGATGGTCAGACGGATCAGGTCCGGGCCGGGTTGAGCGGCTGCCCCGGTTCCGGGTGATTTCCTCGGTTTTGTATACCTGGGTTCCCTGAGTTTCACAGGGTCATCCTGGATGGACCGGACCACATCATCCATATAATCCGCCGTCACAATGTCCTCATATTTCCGCTGCAGGATCGCCCTCACGATCTTCCTGGCGGTCTTTTTACCCACAGGCGGCTGTCCCAGGAAATCACACACGAGGTATGGCGGACACGCATCTTTGTCAGGATTCACAGGAGTCTCATACCTGGTATTGATCAGCGGGAATGCACCGAAGCGCTCATAGAACTTCAGTCTGGCTTTGTTTTCCTCGATCAGCGCTGCATTGCGACAGACGGATGGGTCATCGGACAGACATTCAAAAAAGAGGCCGACCGATTTGAGCTTCAGGGCCTCTTCCCTGGCGCTCTCATACAGCGAGCTTCCGATCCCCCCCGATTTTACCTCCTTCCGGGTGGCGATGAAATCGAGGTAACTGAAGTGTAGGTCAGGCGCGTGGTACATCAGGGAGAAACCCCGGACGGTGCCGTTCCTGTTTTCGGAAACCAGCAGGGAGGTGCGAAACCTGTATTTGAGGGGATCAGTAAGCTGTTCGGGTATGTTTTCGATGTATTTTTCCCTCACATCGGGGAACCGGCTCCTGAGGATCTCCTGGACCTGCTCGATGGCACTCCTGTCAGAGGGTAGCGTGGCATCCTGGATGCGCCTGATGATGATCATCCTTCCTATCTGTTAGAACAGGTCCAGGGGTTCTTTGTACAGGTATTGTTTCCCCTCATAGTTCGTGAGCAGGTAACCCTCTTCATTTCTTTCCGCCACGTAATCGGGCAGCAGCGGGATCTTTCCTCCTCCTCCCGGGGCATCGATCACGAAATGGGGGATGGCATACCCCGAGGTGAATCCGCGAAGCCCCCTGATGATATCCAGACCCCTGGATACCGGTGTCCTGAAATGGGAGGACCCCGGAATGGGGTCACACTGGTAGAGGTAATAGGGTTTTACCCTGATCTTCAGCAGCTTCTGGGCCAGGTTCTTGTAGGTTTCCACTGTATCATTGATCCCTTTCAGCAGCACAGTCTGGCTGCCAAGCGGGATTCCCGCATCGGCCAGCCGGTTGCAGGCAAAGGATGCTTCGGGAGTGATCTCATCGGGATGGGTGAAATGAATGCTCATCAGCAGCGGATGGTAATTTCTGAGCATTTTTGTCAGTCCGGGAGTAATTCGCTGGGGGAGGACCACGGGAACCTTGGTGCCGATCCGGATGATCTCAACGTGGGGGATGAGCCTCAGCCTGGAAAGCAGGTATTCCAGCCTGCTGTCGGACATGGTCAGCGGATCCCCGCCGGATAAGAGTACATCACGGATCCCCGGGTGACTCCGGATATAATGCAGCGCTGCGTCCCAAACACTCAGGCTGGTGTGGACCTTGTCCTTTTTTGATACCATATGTGAACGGGTGCAGTACCTGCAATAAGCCGCACATACACCGGTTGTCAGAAACAGGACCCGGTCAGGATACCTGTGAACCAGCTGGGGAACCGGACTCTGATTTTCCTCGCCCAGGGGGTCGGCCTGTTCTTCTGGGGTGATAAGCAATTCCTGTACCACGGGGATCATGGTCCGCCGTATGGGCTGCAACGGGTTTTCAGGATCAATCAGGCTCGCATAATAGGGAGTGATCCGCAGGGGCAGGCGGTGCTTCATAAGCGCCGCCTGAATCTCCTGGCCGGACAGGCTGAAAAATCTTCCCAGCTGTTCCCAGGTTGTGATGCTGTTTGTTAACTGCCATTGCCAGCTGTTCCATTTACTCACGGGAATATCCGGATAATACTGCTCCCTGAACCGCGATGATCTCTCGCTGTGGGGAGGAGTAAGGACATCTCCGTTTTTTCTGTGATTGTGCTGGGGAATGGCTCCGGAGGGAAGAAGGTCCGGGGGCTCTGTCTCATTTTCCTCGTACACCGACGAGGTCAATGACAACGACCGAGGCGATTTCATTTCTCTATGAAACTGCGGTATTTAAAGTGATTCGCTTTTTATATAAAAATTGGTTCAAAGAATGATGCAATGCTATGCTATTTTTTAATATGATAATCACTGATGCATACTTTATTTATTCACTTTGACGAAAAAAAATTGAAAAGTCACATTTTTTTTCTGAACATGCATTGAACAATGAAATATCACGTTGATTTACAGGATCCTGGGATCAATCCTGTCCGGACTTAAAGCGCGACAGCAGGTCCCTGACCATGTCCACGCTTTCAATATAATAGGATGCTTTCGTGGTCCTGGCGCCTACTTTGATGGTATAGGCATTCTCCGGCATGGCATCGAAGGTATATTCATCGGTCCAGTCATCTCCCACCGCAAAGATGAAATCATAGGTGTTTGTGCCCATCTTCTGCAGCGCTGCCCTTCCCTTGTTGATCCCCGCGTATTTGATCTCCAGTACTTTATCTCCATCCATCACCTCCAGGTGCAGGTTGGAGGTGAGTGTCCGGAGTTCATCCTTCAGTTCCCAGGCCCTTTGCATCCCCAGGTCCGGGTCTGCATCTCTGTAATGCCAGACCAGGGAGAAGTTCTTATGCTCTATAAAACTCCTGGGTGTTTGATCCACATAATATTCCAGCAGGGGCTGAACCGACTCCTTCCATGCGTTATCGATCTGCTCCATCATGTGCCACTCACCTCCCGGTTCACGCAACCAGACTCCGTGCTCCGCGATAAAATGAATATTCCAGCCGTTATCAAACCACCTTCCCAGGGTCTCCTTATCCCTTCCGCTGATGATCACCACCGTATTTTTCTCATCCCGGGTCAGATCTTCGAGGATCGCATAAAGCGCTTTATCCGGTTTAGCATCTTCGGGATTCTTGACAAACCAGGAGAGGGTTCCGTCATAATCCAAAAAGAGGATGCGTTTTGTTGCTTCCATGTATGCGCCAACAATCTGCCGCATGTGTGTGATGTTGATCTTCCTGGTAAGTGAAACCTCCTGCAATTCCTTGACGCCTTCCAGGCTGTTTACGAATTCGTGGGCCCACCGTTCCACCGTATAGCGCTCCAGCCGCTGCATCATCACCCGGTTCCGGCGTACCTGCTCTTCCCCTGGCATCTCGATAGCTGTCTTAATGGCCTCCGCTATGGCATCCAGGTTGTTGGGATTGACCAGGATGGCTTCATGCAGTTCCTTGGAAGCTCCGGCCAGTTCGCTCAGAATAAGCACTCCCCTGCCATCGTGCCGGGAAGCAACAAACTCTTTGGCAACCAGGTTCATCCCGTCGCGCAGTGGCAGGATCAGGGCGATGTCCGACAGGGAATAGAGATCAATGCGCTCATCCATGGTGAATACCTGGTTCAGGTACCTGACCGGGGTCCAGTTGATGGTCCCGTAATTCCCGTTGATCCTTCCCACCAGTTCATCCACCTTGCTCTTCAGGTTGAAGAAGGATTCACTGGTTTCTCCCGAGGGGATGGCCTGTACGATCATGCTCACTTTTCCCAGGTAATCGGGATTGGTTTGCAGGAACCTTTCAAATGCCCTGAGCCTTTGAGGGATGCCCTTTGTATAGTCCAGCTTGTCGATGGAAAGGATCAGCTTTTCCAGGTTTCCGGATCTTTTGAATATTTCCATTTCTTCCTTGATCCGGGAAGGAGAGGCTTCGTCACTGTGAAGCATGAGGGTCTTTTTCCTGAAACGTTCGTAATTGATCCCCTTGGGGAAAACATCCACCTTCATGGTCCTTTCCCCCATGGTGATCCGGTTGAAAATGGAATCGACCCCGGTCAGCCGCCTCACCGAACTCATAAAATGCCTGACATGGTCATAGGTCTGAAAACCGATCAGATCGGCTCCGAGCATTCCCTCGATGACTTCCTGGCACCAGGGAAGCAGCCTGAACAATTCGAAGGAAGGAAAGGGCACATGAATGAACAGTCCGATGGATATACCCGGTTTCTGCTCCCTGATCATCTGCGGCACAAGCATCAGGTGATAGTCATGGATCCACAGGATATCACCGTCATTAACCAGCTGAAGGATCTTTTCCGCAAAGAGCCTGTTGATTTTCACATAGGCTTTCCAGGAATCCTCGTTGTACACCACATTTTCCGTAAAGTAATGAAACAGGGGCCACAGGGTGTTCCGGGCGAATCCATGCAGGTACAGGTTATGGTCACGGACCGCAGGGAAAAGCGGCACACAGTTGAACCGGTCCAGTTTGCTCTCCAGCAGTTCGATTTCCCCGGGGGTGAATTCATGGTTTTCCAGCCCTGTCATTCCCACCCACCTCGGAAAGTTAGTTTCATAGAAATTTTGCAAACCCGAAATGGTCTGTTCGTCTGATTTTTCAATAACATATTCTCCATCCCGCGGAGTGATATGTACCGGAAGCAGATTGGACGCTAAAATGAGCCTTTTCATGGGTTTGATCTTTTCTCTCCGATAATTTGAAAGCTTTTGGATAATTAATTACCTTGAAAACGATTAAACTCTTAATGTACGCAAAATGGCTTTTCAACCCAAATTCGATGCGGTTATTTTTGACCTGGACGGAGTGATTACCAGGACTGCCCTGGTCCATGCCGCCGCATGGAAAAAGATGTTTGATGACTATCTGAAATCAAGGGAGGAAAGGTTTGCGGAGCCATTTCGGGAATTCACCCATTCGGGTGATTACCTTCCCTATGTGGATGGGAAACCCAGGTACAAAGGAGTTGCCTCTTTCCTGGAATCAAGGGGAATTGAGATCCCGGAGGGAGCACCGGAAGATGATCCCGCAGAGGAAACCATATGCGGGCTGGGGAACAGGAAAAACATGATGTTCAACCAGGTGCTGGAGGAAAGTGGGGTGGAGGTATACGAGACCTCCGTATCCCTGATCCGCGCTTTGAAAGCAGCAGGCGTCCGGATCGGTGTGGCTTCTTCCAGCATGAATTGCAGGCCGGTTCTGGAAAAGGCAGGGCTTGAATATCTGTTCGAGACCCGTGTGGACGGCGTCGTATCTGCAGAGATCGGTCTGAAGGGGAAACCTGAACCCGATATCTTCACCACCGCCTGTGACAGGCTTGGTGTGGAATACCACCGGTCGGTTGTGGTGGAGGATGCAGTCTCCGGTGTACAGGCCGGGAAGAAGGGAAATTTCGGACTGGTACTGGGCGTGGCCAGGGAAGATAATATCAGGGAGTTACTGGTTGGCGGGGGTGATATCGTGGTGGAAGACCTGGGAGAGATCAGCCTGGAAGAGATCAACAACTGGTTTGAAAAGGGAATTCATGAAGATGGGTGGCGGCTCCGGTATTACGATTACCAGCCTGCCGGGGAACGGTCCAGGGAAGCATTGCTCGCGGTGGGGAACGGTTATTTCGGCACGAGGGGGGCTCCGGAGGAAAGCCGGGCCGGGAAGGTCAATTACCCGGGCACGTACATTACAGGCCTTTATAACAGGCTGGTTTCCAGGGTGGCGGACAGGGACATCGAGAATGAGGATTTTGTGAACGCAACCAACTGGCTGCCGGTCACCTTCCGGGTGGAGGACGGCCCCTGGTTGGACACAGACGCAGCATCGCCCTTCAGAATCAAAAGCATCACGCGGACCCTGCACTTCCATCAGGGGGTGCTGGCCAGGGAGATGGTGGTTGAAGATAACAGGGGCAGGATAACAAAGATCAGCTCTTCACGGTTTGCCAGCATGTCAGACCCGCACAAAGCGGCCATCCGTTATACCGTCACACCGTGTAATTATGAGGGAAAGATCGAGATCAGGTCAGAGATAAGGGGAGATCACCGGAATGCAGGTGTGGAACGTTATGACGATCTCAACCAGGAACACCTCGCTCCGGTTTCGGAGGAAGTGTCGGAGGACCGAGTGAAACTGCTTGTGAAGACAACCCGGTCAAATATCATGATCGCCACGTGTGCGAGGAACCGGATATTCCACAACGAACATCACCTCGTCAAACAGACCGGGCATACAGGAAGGGGCCTTGTCGGACACATCTTTGAATTGCAGGGAAGCAAAAACTGCGGGATCGTGCTTGAAAAGCTGATCTCCATTTACACCTCCAGGGATCCGGGCGTGGAAGATCCCCTGGCACGAGCCTCGGCTACCGTGGAAAGCATGACGGACTATGACGGTGAAATGAAAAGTTCTGAACGGAGCTGGAGGGAGATCTGGGACAGGATCGATGTGGAGATCGGAGGCGACCGGGAGGCACAGCGTCTGGTGCGGTTACATCTATTCCACATGATGGTTACCGCTTCGCCCCACCATGCGGGACTGGATTCCGGGATACCGCCCAGGGGATTGCACGGGGAGGCATACCGCGGACATATTTTCTGGGATGAGCTTTACATGTTGCCGCTCTATAACATTCATTTCCCGGAGGTCACCCGGTCGGTGCTGATGTACCGTTACCGCAGACTGGATGCAGCAAGGGCCTACGCAAAGGAGCACGGGTACGAGGGGGCCATGTTCCCGTGGCAGAGCGGGAGCGACGGACGGGAGGAGACCCAGGTGATCCACCTGAACCCCCTGTCGGGCGAGTGGGGAGACGATTACAGCTCTCTTCAGCGCCACATTTCCCTGGCCATTGCCTTTAACCTGTGCAAATATTATCAAGCCACGGACGATCTGGAGTTCATGGAAGCCTTCGGGGCCGAGCTCCTTCTGGATATATGCAAATTCTGGGCGAGCAAGTCCGTCCCGGATGAAACTGACGGGAAGTATCACATTCATAAAGTAATGGGACCGGATGAGTTCCATGAAAAGCTGCCGGATTCTTCAGAGGGAGGCCTGACGGACAATGCCTACACCAACATCATGGTGAGCTGGATCCTGGACCGGGCAATTGCACTCCTGGAGGAGTTGACCCCGGGTAAGTCTGATCCCATCCTTGACCGCCTTTCACTGAAAGAAGCGGACCTGGACCGGTGGAACAGGATCCGTCACAACCTGGCATTGCACATTTCGGATGAAGGGGTGGTGGAACAATTCAGGGGATATTTTGACCTGGAGGAACTGGACTGGGATCATTACAGGCAAGCCTACGGGGATATTCACAGGCTGGACCGCATCCTCAAGGCAGAAGGAAAATCACCGGATGATTACAAGCTGTCCAAACAGGCAGATTTCCTGATGTGTTTTTACAACCTTGGCGAGGCTGAGTTAACGAGGATCATCCGGGAAATGGGATATTCACTGCCGGAGAATTACGCCAGGATCAATTATGATTATTACATCCGGCGCACCTCACACGGCTCCACCCTCAGCAGGCTGGTGCATGCCAGGCTCGCCAATGAAATGGGTCTGCGGGAAACCGGCTGGGGACTGTTTATGGATGCATTGAGAAGCGACCTGGTGGATATCCAGGGGGGTACGACGGGGGAAGGGATCCACTGCGGTGTTATGGCAGGCACGGTATATGATGTGATGGCTGTTTTCGGGGGAATGGACCTGCGGGGAGACAAACCAGCCCTGGTGCCGTCCCTTCCCGGTCACTGGAAGAGTCTGAAATTCAATTTTTTATTCAAAGGGGTCGGTTATCATGTCCGGATATCCCAAAGGGAGATAAAAATTTCCGTCAAAAGCTCAGGAAAGGAAAAAATAAAAGTACATCTTTGCGGAACTGATTTCGAAGTGACACAGGATGAACCTGTTTCACATATGTTAAACGTAAAAAACATGTTCCATGCTCGGTGATATTCTCCTGATCAATGATATGCACAAGGAGGCGGCCCAGACCATTTACTCCTATCTCGAAAAGGATCTCAAAACCAAGGAAGAACGGTACCGTTATATTGTGGGGATATCGGGGGAATCGGGTTCAGGGAAATCCGAACTGGCACATGCCCTGGGGAAACTTTTGAAGGATCAGCATATTCGGGTGAAGGTTATCCATACGGATAATTATTATAAGATACAACCCCTGCTAAGGGAGGAATGGAGGAGGAACAAAGGATTTGACAAGATCGGCATCGAAGAGTATGACTGGATCAAGATCCGGAAAACCATCCGGGATTTCAAGGAGGAACAGGAATGCATGATCCCGTGCATCGACCTGATCCCCGAGCAGGTGGATAAGCTGCTTACCGATTTCAGCAAGATCGACCTGCTGATCATTGACGGGTTGTATGCCATCAATGCCCCCGATCTGGACCTCCGCGTGTTCATTGACCTCACCTACCACGAAACAAAGATCAACCAGATCATCAGGCTGAAAGAAGCCATGAGTGATTTCAGGCTGACCATCCTGGAAAAAGAGCACCAGGCGGTTACCTCGCTCAAGCCCAAAGCCGACCTGATCGTGGATAAATCCTACCAGGTGGTCACCGCAGAAGAGCATATGCAGGAATCATCCTGAAACAATTCAGGGGAGATAAGCGTATACTGGTCCGTATGTGAAACCTAAAATACGTACGGAATGATGGAGAAGCATATCAATTACCGATCAGTCGCTGCGAGTTTCATTTTTCTGTCCTTACTTTTCGCAGGGACGTCATGTGACCGGGAACCTGTGGAGGACCGTCCCGAGCTGCCTCCTGTGGAGAGTCTGGTCATGGATTTTTCAGAATTCAGTCAGCAACCGGGCGGCCAGAAAAGCACAGCAGCCACCTACGAGAATTTCCTGCATGCTTACTTTTCGGTACTCTTCTGGAATGCAGCCACCACGGTCACCTTCGCATTGCCAGTCGCCGCTTACGGTTATGCCCATCAGCAGGATGCGGTTTACCTGGGTGACCATACCTGGGAGTGGTCTTTCGACTTCCCCTGGGGAAACCAGCAATACACCGCAACGCTGACCGGGATCAGATTAAACAACGAGGAGTTTTCCATGGAAATGGTCATTGCACCGGTCACCGCTCCGGCAGAAGGAGTCAAATGGTTCGACGGGGTGGTGCGTTATGACCACACGCATGCCACCTGGAACCTTTATAAGGAAGGAACCGTGAAGATCATACAGGCGGAATGGAACAAGGACTTTGTATCCGAAGCTGCGGATCTGACCTACACCTATGCGGAAGTAGGACACGAGCAGCAGGGCAGCTATATCATGCTGGAATATATTCCCGATGCGTTGTATGATGCTGCATACACCATTTCGCTTGCAGAACGTCTGGTTCTGATCGAATGGAATACGGAAACTGTGGAAGGAAGGGTGATGGATTCCGTGAGATTCGGGGATTCCGAGTGGCATTGCTGGGATTCGGCAGGTGCCGGATTTGTGGACAGGGTATGTGAATAGGAACCTGTTTTTATTGCCTGCTGGGGGCAATGGTGAGCAGCCATACAGGGTTTGGCCGGCGGGTCAGCGGATCCTGCTGATTTGATGGATCCTGACCGGCCGGATCAGCATCTGGCCGCTGTCGGGCAATGCCTGGATGGCCCTGACCACAGCCATTCCCGAAACCACCTTTCCGAATGCAGCAAATCCCTGGCCGTCGGGATTGCGAGCACCCCCGAAATCAAGCTCCGGCTGGTCACCGATGCAGATGAAAAATTCTGTGGAGGCGGTCCCGGGCTCATTCCGGGCCATGGAAATCACCCCGTCGGTGTGCATGATCCCGGTTATCTCAGTGGTCTCATGGCCAATGGGAGGAAAGGCCGCCACCAGGGAATCATGGTATAACCCACCCTGGACCACCTGGATTTTGACAGGGTTCCCTGGCTGATTGCCGGTCCGGACCACCCGGTAGAAAAGGGCACCCGCGTATACCCCCTTTTCTGCGAGTGACAGGAAATTGGATCCTGTGACGGGTGCCTCCCGGGTATATATCTCCACGGTAATGTCACCCATTTCCGTCCGGATGACCACCATGGGAGGGTCCGGGTAACTGCAGGAAAGGCAACAGCAAAGGACAAGAAAGCACATTCCCGCGAAGAGGGGACGGAATCGCATCCGTCCTGCGGCAGGAACCAGTGACTGCAGTCCGAGAAGTCCGGGTTCCTGAACCCGGATCCGGGGATCAGGCCAGGCCGTGTTTCTCAATGAATTCATCAAGCAGCGTGGCCAGGGTTGGTTCCCCGATCTCCTGGAGGTCATAGTAAACCCTGGTGACAGGCTTCCGGATGTGGATGATCCGGCTCAGGTCAATGGGGGTGCCGATCACCACCGTATCGCAGTCTGTACTGTTGATGGTGGCTTCCAGGTCCTTCAGCTGCTGCTCCCCGTAACCCATGGCGGGCAGCAGGGTACCGATCTCAGGGTATATTTTGAAGGTCTCGGTCAGACGTCCCACGGTAAATGGCCTCGGATCCACCAGTTCAGCAGCCCCGTATTTACGGGCAGCCACCACCCCGGCACCGATCTTCATTTCCCCGTGGGTAAGGGTCGGTCCGTCTTCGACCACCAGCACCCTTTTCCCTTTGATCATTTCGGGATGGTCCACCCTGATGGGCGATGCGCCATCGATCACCGCGGCACCGGGATTCACTTTTTCAATGCTTTCACGAACGGTCTGGACACCTTCAGGCGAAGCCGTGTCAATTTTATTGATTACCACGATATCCGCGGTTCTCAGCACCACCTCACCGGGATAATAACTGAGTTCATGTCCCGCCCTGTGGGGATCGGTAACCCCGATGGTCAGGTCAGGCACGTAGAAGGAAAAATCATTGTTCCCGCCGTCCCATACCACCACGTCACAGCCGTCAGGATCATTTTCCGCGGCACGGATGATGGCTTCATAATCCACGCCTGCATAGATCACATTGCCACGCACCACATGGGGTTCATACTCCTCCATCTCTTCAATGGTGCATTTGTGTTTTTTCAGGTCCTCGATGACGGCATACCGCTGAACTTTTTGTGCTACAAGGTCTCCGTAGGGCATGGGATGCCTGACGGCCACAACTTTCAATCCCCGTTCCATGAGATGTTCGATCACCCTCCTGGAAGTCTGGCTTTTCCCGCAGCCTGTCCTGACTGCGCAAACGGCAACAACCGGCTTTGAACTCTTGATCATGGTGTCTTTGGTACCAAGCAATGCGAAGTTGGCCCCAGCGGCATTTACCACTGCACTGATATTCATCACTTTCTGGTAAGGAAGGTCGCTGTAGGAGAATACACAGGTCTTCACATCCAGTTTGCGGATCAGTTCGGGCAGCTCCTCCTCACCGTAAATGGGGATCCCTTCCGGATACAATTTACCCGCCAGTTCTGCCGGGTATTTTCTTCCTTCGATATCAGGGATTTGCGCTGCTGTAAAGGCAACTACATCGTACGCTTCCACGTCCCTGAAAAAAGTGTTGAAATTGTGGAAATCCCTGCCTGCTGCTCCGATAATGATGATATTCTTTCTTTTCATATAGTTGGGTTAACTGGTTCGCGATGGTCAAATTTAGAGCTTTAAGTGAAAGGGCATACCGAATATGCTGTATAATAGCTTTGTATTCAGATTAATAATTAATAAATTGTAAATCAGAAAATTATGGAAATACTTGAAGGGGATTCAACAAAAATGTGTTAAATAAAAGTCTGGGATATAACATCTTTGCCTGAAATAACGTAATATAAACAAAAAGAATTTTCGAATATTTTTATCGAAATTCCAAAAATATCGTCGGTGAACTTTCTTGCGCATACTTATCTGTCCGGTAACAATGAGGAGATCATTGTGGGAAATTTCATGGGCGATTATGTAAAGGGAAAAGATTACAGGCAGTTTCCCGAATTGATCAAGAAAGGGATCCTGCTCCACAGGGATATTGACTCATTTACAGACACCCACATTATCACAAGGAGAAGTAAACAGCGGATTGCCGGAAAATACCACAAATATGCCGGGATCATCATCGATATATTCTATGACCATTTTCTTGCCTCCCTCTGGGATCGTTTCTCAGTCCTGCCGCTGAATGAATTTGTCAACAGGACCTATGACCTGCTCAAAAGGAATTATAAAATCTTGCCTTCTGCAATAAAAATGTGGTTTCCCACATTCCTGGAAAATAACTGGATGCTTGCCTACCAGACCGTCGAAGGAATTGAGCTCGTACTGTCACGCATGGCGGATAACACCTCACTGCCCGATCATGCATCTTATGCGGTGGAGGTTTTAAGTGACAGGTACACCAGCTTCAGGGAAGATTTCCTGGAGTTTTTTCCGCTGATCATACAGTTCCTTGAAGAGAAGTACCAGATCGATATCTCCTCGCAAAAAACGGAGATGCCTGACTAAAAATGGGCCACGCTTTTTCTCCGGTTTTCCGTTTCTGATTTGTCTTCTTCTATCAGCTTATTGTACTCCTGCTCATAGAAGAACTCCGATTCTCCGAAGGCCGGAACCAGATCGTCGAGCCACTGTGCGTCAGGATTGTAAGCGGCAAAAAATGGTATCCCGACCCACTCCGGATTTCTGCCCTGGATAAAATTCATTACAAATACCTTTTCGCCCCGGATTTCAGCAATTCCTTCGATCCTGATCTTGCCCGGTCCAGTGGACATGCTGGGACCTCTCACCGTGCGGCACACACCGCTCACCCGCCTGTAGGCTTCGGTGAATATCCGGTGCGCCTCCGGGAGGTTTACGCCAAAATAGGATTGTGCCCCGGTATCCCTGGCCACAAACATATAGTACGGGATCATTCCCATATCCACCTGCTTACGCCACATGGTGGCCCACACATCGGGATCGTCATTGATATGGCGAAGGACGGGTGACTGTGTACGGATCTGGGCACCGGTGCTCCTGATCTTTTTCACCGCCTCCTGCACGGCACCGGTGGATAATTCACGCTGGTGACTGAAATGGGCCATGATCGCCAGGTTGATGCCCCGGTCCGTGATCTTCCGGAACACCCTGAGGACGTCTTCACTGTCGTTGTCCGTTAGAAAACGGTAGGGCCAGAATGCCAGTGATTTCGTACCGATGCGGATGGTCTTCAGATGAGGGATCCCGGCACCGAGAATGGTATCGATGTATTTTTCAAGAACGGAGGCCCGCATCACCATGGGATCTCCACCGGTCAGCAGTATATCCGTGATGGCCGGGTTGACCCGCAGATAATCCACGAGCAGGTTGGCCTGTTTCATGGCAAACTTCAGTTCGCTCATCCCTGTGAACTGCGGCCACCTGAAACAGAATGTACAGTAAGCGTGACAGGTCTGACCCTGCGAGGGAAAAAACAGCATTGTTTCACGGTATTTGTGCTGGATCCCGGTGAGTTTTTCTCCTTTCAGCGTGGGTACGTTATGTTCCAGCTGGCCGGCGGGATGCGGATTGAGCGAGATCCTGATCTCGTTCACATACCGGGCGAGCTCTGACCTGTCCGCATGATTCCCGATCATCTCTGCGATCCTGTTGAACTGATCTGCCTCCAGCATATCTTTCTGGGGAAAGTTGAGGATGAACATGGGATCATCCTCGTAATGATCCCAGTCGATCAGTTCATTGACAACATAATTATTGGTTTTGAACGGCAGTACCTCGGAAACGACCCTGATGGCCCGGACCTGATCCTGGCTCAGTCTGCCGAATGCACGGATCCTGTCAAAATTATTTCTTGTAAATGCTTTGTATTGCATAATGGTTCCCTCCTGTTTCTGACCAATGCCTGTTTCAGACAACGGAATGCAAAAATACGAAAAATAGGGGAGGATTAAAAGGGAAAGTCGTTGTCGCAGAACATGTAGGGATTACCTGAGCAACTCCAGGCGGTTTGCATCGAGCCTGAGGAATATGCACAGGAATATGGTAAAGGCCCAGAGGGACGAACCCCCGTAACTGAAAAACGGAAGGGGGATCCCGATGACAGGCAGCAAACCGATGGTCATCCCGATATTGATCAAAAAATGCGTGAACAGGACGGCAATGAAACCATAACCGAAAATCCTGCTGAAGGTGGTCCGCTGTCGCTCCGCCAGTACAATCATTCTCAGCAGGAGACCCACATAGAGCAGGATCACGAAGGTTGTCCCCAGGAAGCCCCATTCCTCACCCACGGTACAAAAAATAAAATCGGTGCTTTGTTCCGGAACGAAATGCAGTTTGGTCTGTGTCCCGTTCAGATATCCTTTCCCGGTAAAACCACCCGATCCGATGGCGATTTTCGACTGGTTCACATTGTATCCTACACCCTGCGGATCATCTTCCAGTCCCAGTGTTACATAGATTCGCTGCTGCTGGTGGGGCTTCAGGATACGGTGCATGCCATAGTCCACCGAAACCACGAACAGGATGGCGATACACATACCGGCCAGAATCTTCAGGTAGCGGATTTCCCTGCTGCGTATAACGATCACGGTCAGGAGCAGTCCGATCGGGACAACTGTGGCAAGTCCTGTCATGAAAAGCGAAAACCTTGCATCGAGAAGATATTTATTGACCGCGTACAGGATGCCGAAGAGCGCCCCGGCGGTCACAGCCAGGATCACAGTTTTTTTCAGGGACCTGGCTGTCCCCAGGTACGCCAGCAGGCTGACTCCGGTAATGATCAGCAGTATCAGCGGTTGCTGGATCATGAGTGTTGCGAAGAAGAGCAGAATGAGTCCTGCAAGCATGATCATCATGTTGGCGGAGAATCCTTCCCTGAACAGGACAAAGATGAAGGAAAAATATACCACGGTGGATCCCAGGTCTGGTTGAAGCAGGATCAGGACAGCGGGGAGCAGGATGATCAAACCGGTCTGCAACAGACCGGTGAACTTTTTCAGGCTGAAGTTATGTGAAGTCATTAAACCGGCCAGCGCGAGTGCGGTAAAGGGTTTGGCGAATTCCGAGGGCTGGATCTGGAAGCCGCCGATCACAAACCAGCTTTTTGCACCGTTTATTTCTCTCCCGAACAGCAAAACCCCGATTAATACCAGAATGATGATGCCATAGAGTACATAGGCAAAATAAATATAAAACTTCGCATCCAGGATGAATACCAGTACGGCCAGTATCAGTGAGGCACCGATCCAGATGAGCTGTTTGCCGTATCGCTGGGACATATCAAAGCTTCCGGCACCATCCTCCAAAATGTTGGCGGAATAAATATTCATCCATCCAAATCCAATGATGACAAGACAGAGGATGATGGAGATCCAGTCGATATTCGCTGCCGTATTGTATCGCTGCACCATCATTATTCCGATGTTATTTTTTGCATCACCCACTGTTCGTACCAGGTGCGTTTCACCTCACCGGTCAGGTATTTCTCAATCATCAGGCTGGCGATGGGTGCGGCATATGTGGCACCGAAGCCCTGGTTTTCAACGTACACCGCAATGGCAATCTTCGGATCTTCCTTGGGGGCGAAGGCGATGAAAATGGAATGGTCATTGCCATGGGGATTCTCAGCGGTTCCTGTTTTCCCGCATACAACGATACCGGGTACCTTCGCATTTCTGGCGGTGGAACCTTTTCCGCCGTTGACCACCAGGTCCATTCCGTCCACAACGGGAAGGTAATTGACCGAATCGATGGTCGTGTAATGCCGTTCGGTATATTCAGGATCAATCAGATCCACCCCTTCGATCTTTTTGACCAGGTGCGGTTTGATATAATAACCCCGGTTGGCAATGGTGGCAGCCAGATTGGCCATCTGTACCGGGGTGATGAGCAGTTCCCCCTGGCCGATGGCAAGGGACCGTATGGTCAGATAATTCCAGCGACCGGTGCCGTATAGGTTGTTGAAATAATCGCTTCCGGGTATGTTCCCTTTCAGTTCATTGGTCAGCTCGATCCCCAGCGGACGGGTAAAACCAAAGGACAGCAGGTGCCTGCGCCAGTTATCATATGCAGCAGCGGGGTTTTCGTACTTTGCATCCTGCAGAATGTGTTTCAGTACATTGATGAAATAGGTATTACAGGAATTCTGGACCGCTTCGATGAGATTAAGCGGTGAATCGTGCAGGTGACAGGCGGTGTGGATGCCTCCCGCGTAAAAGCCATAGTAGCAGTGGAACGATGTGGAGACAGAAATCACCTGTTCCTGGAGTCCGATCAATGCCATGAGGGTCTTGAACGTGGATCCGGGAGGATACTGCGCCATCAAAGCCCTGTTAAACAAAGGTTTCAGCGTATCTGCGACAAGCTCCCCGAACCGCCTGCTCAGGTTTCTTCCCACCAGCAGGTCAGGAGGATATGAAGGTGCGCTCACCAGGGCCAGCACTTCCCCGGTGGCTGGCTCCAGGGCTACGATGCTTCCCACGTAAGGCTTCATGAGTTCTTCACCGTACTCCTGGAGATCCGAATCCAGGGTGATGGTGAGATTCTTTCCCACTTCGACCGGTACATCATACCGCCCTTCCTGGTAGGATTCTATGGTCTGGTTATGAACATCCTTCAGAAAAACTTCTTTCCCTTTCCGGCCCCGCAGATAGTTTTCGTATGCTTTTTCAATACCGGACACACCGATATAATCCCCCAGCTGGTAATAGGGATCATTATCCAGCACCTGTTGATCGACTTCTCCCACATATCCCAGTGCATGCGGGGCAATGGGACGTGTATATTTTCTGAGTGTCCGGGTCTGCACATAAAATCCCGGGTATTGATACAGCTTCTCCTGCAGGAGCGATGCATGCTCATAGTCAAGCTGTTTCATGAAAATTGAAGGCACCCGGTAGGAATAGGATCTGGCCGACCGTAGTTTTTCAATCACACTTTGCCGGGAAATGCTGAGTATGCGACACAGTTCCGTGGTGTCGAATGGCTCGAGCAGGAGGGGGACCACCATCACATCGTAGGCTGCCTGGTTATAAACCATGATTTCGCCGGTCCTGTCGAATATCAACCCCCTGGCCGGATAGATCACCGACACACTCTGGGCATTGCTCAGGGCATACTGCGCGTAGGATTTATCCAGGATCTGGATCTGGAAAAGACGTCCGATAAACACCAGCCCCACAAGAATAATCGCAACACCAAACACATATCTTCTGTCCCTGTAAGGATTCATTTATTCCCTGAATACAAAAAACTGACTCAGCACTATGGTTGCTGTGGATAGGATTGAACTCAGAAAAACCCGCAGCAAGGTACTGAAAAAATCCCTTAGCTGGAAAACCTCCAGGTAAAAGAGTGCAAAATGATGGATCACCACCAGGGCCAGGGTATATTTCAGGAACCAGGAAAATCCGTAATAGTGGATCCGGGGATAGGTTTCGGGTTCGTATCCGTCGCGCGGAGCAAGCAGATTGAGCAGGTAGGGACGCAGGTATGCCACCAGAACAGTGGCGGCTGTATGCATGCCCGGGGTATTTTCGAAGAGATCCACTGACAATCCCAGCAGAAAGCCTGCAAGCAATTGGATCCACCGGGGCGTCTCAAAAGGCATCAGGAGGAGGAACAGCAGATAAAAATAGGGGACCAGGTAACCGTGGAGCATGATGTTGTCCAGTACCAGCACCTGCACCAGCACCACCACGATGAATCGGATTATATTTCTGGTCAGCATGCGCATTATCTTCTTGCATTCTGTTCCAGGTTGATCTGCTCATCCTGTCTGTAATTCCGGATGACATTGATATGGAACAGGCTTTGATACTCGGTGAACAGTTTCACCCGGATGTCATAGAAATTTCCGCTTTCAAGGGAAAAGGAAGCGATCTGACCCACTTCGATACCATCGGGAAAAATTGCGGAATACCCGCTGGTCACAATGGTGTCGCCCACGGTCAGCTCCACATGGAAAGGAATTTCGGAAAGCCCCGCGTAAAGCGGTGAATCCCCTTCCCAGAATAGAATCCCGGCGTAATTATTGGATTTGATCTTTACGCTCAACCTGAAATCCCTGTTGATGACAGGGATCACCGTGGAAAAATTGCCGGATGATTCCAGTACGATGCCCACCAGGCCCTGGTCGGAGATGACCCCCATATCCCTGAAAACTCCGTCCTTTTTTCCCTTATCGATGGTGATGTAGTTATATTGCTTATATACACTGTTATGAACGATCTTCGCAGGTACGTAATAATACCAGTATGGTTCCTTGTGAACACGGAGCACCCGGGCAGTATCCAGACTCCCGGATAACTGTTCCACCCTGTTCCTCAGCTGCATATTTTCCAGGGCCAGCTGCCGGTTCACCTTTTTCAGCGACAGGTATTCCCTGGTCCCGTCCACCCGGTCATAGATAAATCCCGTGATCTGGCGGTTCATCTGAACGAACCTGGATTGCTGGTAATAACTCCCTCTGACAATCAGAAAGATGGCAATTGCTTCAAGGATCAGAAACAACAGCAGGTTGAAATACTTCTGAATGAACCTGAGCAGTGTTCTCATAATCTGACGGATGCGCCGGCTTACCGCATCAGGAACGGAAACTTGTCCACATTCCTCAGGGCTATGCCTGTTCCTCTGGCCACTGCCTGCAACGGATCCTCCGCAATGTGAAAGGGAAGAGAGATCTTATCCGCAAGCCTCTTGTCCAGTCCCCTCAACAGTGCTCCTCCGCCTGCCAGGTAGATCCCTTTGGATACAATGTCGGCATACAGCTCAGGCGGGGTCTGTTCCAGTACTGATAATATGGCGGTTTCAATTTTCGAAAGGGATTTGTCGAGACAGTGTCCGATCTCCTGGTAGGAAATGGGGATCTCGATGGGCATCGCGGTCATCAGATTCGGACCGCGGACAAAAAAGTCCTGCGGCGGATCATCCAGCTCCGGAAGTGCCGATCCCACACGGATCTTGATCTCCTCAGCCGTACGTTCTCCGATCTTGATGTTGTGCTGGTGGCGCATGTAGGTCTGAATATCATTCGTGAACCCATCACCGGCAATTCTTATCGACTGCAGGCAAACAATGCCACCCAGGGCAATCACCGCTATCTCTGTAGTCCCGCCCCCGATATCCACCACCATGCATCCTTCGGGGCCTTCCACATCGAGGCCGATCCCGATGGCCGCGGCCATGGGTTCAAAGATCATATACACATCCCTTCCTCCCGCATGTTCGGAAGAATCGCGTACCGCCCTGCGCTCCACCTCCGTACTTCCCGACGGTATGCAGACCACCATTTTGAGGGATGGATTGAAAAGCCTTCGTTTTGTATTGATCATCTTGATCATTCCCCGGATCATCATTTCAGCAGCCTGAAAGTCAGCAATCACCCCGTCACGCAAAGGCCTGATGGTTTTTATGTTTTCATGGGTTTTTCCATGCATTTGCCTGGCCTTTTCACCGATGGCGATCATTTTGCCCGTCTGCTGGTCGATGGCAACGATGGAAGGTTCATTCACCACCACTTTGTCATTGTGGATGATGATGGTATTTGCAGTGCCCAGATCGATGGCCAGTTCCTGCTGGAATGAAAACAATCCCATTTCCTTTTTTCTGTTTCGTTAGCTTATTAATGTTTAAAATGCCTGATCCCGGTAAATACCATGGCCATTCCGTGTGCATTACAGTAATCGATAGAGTCCTGGTCTCTTATCGAACCACCCGGCTGGACAACCGCGGTGATCCCTGCATTTCCTGCCAGCTCGACACTGTCAGAAAACGGGAAAAACGCATCCGATGCCATGACAGCCTCCCTCAGGTCGAACTTAAAATGCAATGCTTTATCGATGCTCTGTTTCAGTGCATCCACACGGGAGGTTTGCCCCGTCCCGGATGCGAGCAATTGTCTGTCTTTCACAAGCACGATGGCATTTGATTTGGTATGCTTGACGATCTTATTGGCAAAGACCAGATCTTCCAGCTGCCGGTCACTGACCCCCTGTGTGGTCACCAGTTTCATATCCGTTTTTGTTTCGGAGGCACGGTCCCGTTCCTGGAGCACAAACCCGTTGAGGACCGTGCGGATGGTCTTTTCGGACAACCCTGCGTCATGATGCCGGAGAATGATCCTGTTCTTCTTCTGTTTCAGGATCTCCAGGGCTTCATCCTCGTAATCCGGGGCAATGACCACCTCGAAAAAGATCTTGTTCATTTCTTCCGCACATATCCGGTCAATGGGACGGTTGGTGATCAGAACTCCCCCGAAGGCGGATACGGGGTCTCCTGCCAGGGCGGCTGTCCAGGCGTTTACCAGGTTGTCACGGGAGGCTATTCCGCAAGCGTTGTTGTGTTTCAGAATGGCAAATGTGGTCTCATCAAATTCGGAGATGAGTCCCACCGCGGCATCTATGTCCAGGAGATTATTGTAAGAGATCTCCTTTCCCTGCAGCTGCTCCATCAGTTCATCCAGGTTCCCGAAATAGAGCCCTTTCTGATGCGGATTCTCCCCGTATCTCAATTCCCTGACATTGTGCTCGCTGATTTTCAATGCTGTATCCGCACCTGCGTCAAAGTACCTGAAAATTTCCGTATCATAATGGGAGGTCATATTGAATGCTTCCGTGGCAAATTTCCTCCTTGTCTCCACAGAAGTTTCCCCCTTCCCGGAATCAAGCATATCAAGCAATGCAGGGTACTGATCCCGGGAGGACACAACAAGCACATCCCTGAAATTCTTGGCTGCCGCCCGGATGAGGGCGATCCCCCCGATATCGATCTTTTCAATGACCGCCTGCTCGTCGGCGCCGGAACGGACCGTCTCCTCAAAGGGATACAGGTCCACGATGACCAGGTCGATACCGGGGATCTGGTATTTTTCCAGCTGTTCCAGGTCTCCGCTTATTTCCCGGCGGGCGAGGATCCCTCCGAAAACTTTGGGATGCAATGTTTTTACCCTGCCACCCAGAATGGAAGGATAGGAGGTGAGCCCTTCCACCGGTTCCACCGGAATACCGAGTTGTGCAATGAAATCGCGCGTACCTCCTGTAGAATAGATGGTTATTTCCAGTGCTTGCAGCTGACTTGCGATTTTGTCCAGGCCTTCTTTGGAATATACAGAAATGAGTGCACTGGATATTTTTTTCTGAAGGGCCATCGGGATTTCTTTATAAAATCTTGCGTAACTTTACTTTCTTTGCAAAAGAAAGAGTTTCCGCTGACATAAAGAAGAGGAAATCCAATAATTTATTGATGAAAGTAATCAGGCAGGTCTGGGAAAGCTTGAAGATAGCCCTTCAGGCTGTCAACGTGAACCGTTTAAGGGCCATGCTGTCGCTGCTGGGGATCACCATCGGTATATTTGCCATCATTTCTGTCTTTACGATCGTGGATTCCCTCGAGGCGAATATCCGTGAGAGTGTGAGCAGCCTGGGAAGTGATATCATCTATGTGGAAAAATGGCCGTGGGCACCGGAAGAAGGGCAGGAATATGCCTGGTGGAAGTACATGAACAGACCATTGCCCACGCTGGACGAATATGAGTTCCTCAGACAAAAGAGCCGGCTGGCGGAAAATGTATGTTTTTTGGCGGCTGTGCAGAAGATGATCGAGTACGGGAACAGCAACGTGGAAGGTGCTGGCATTGTGGGGGTTTCGCATGGATTCCAGGAAATCAGGTCCTTTGAACTTGAGCGTGGCAGGTATTTTTCACCGCTGGAGGCCAATGCAGGAAGAAATGTGGCGGTGATCGGTCATGATATCGCCAGCGAACTTTTCCGGGGAGTGGATCCCATTGGGAAATATATCAATGTCTTCGGCAGGAAGGTGGTGGTGATCGGGGTGGTTGAAAAAGAAGGATCCGGAATGTTCGAGGGGTTGATCCTGGATGACCTGGCGCTCCTTCCCCTGGATTTTTTCAAGGGATTTGTGGATATCCGCAGCGATATGTCCTCCCCCCAGATATGGGTCAAGGCCAGGCCCAACGTGAGTGTGGATGAACTCGGTTTCGAACTGAAACAACTCATGCGTTCTTACAGGAGATTGGGACCTATGGAAGAGAACAATTTTGCGCTGAACCAGACGTCCATTATCAACAACCAGCTGGACCAGCTGTTTGCGGTGCTTAAGATCGCAGGATTCTTTATCGGGATCTTTTCAATCATCGTGGGCGGATTCGGGATTGCCAACATCATGTTTGTTTCCGTAAAAGAACGGACCCATCAGATCGGGATCCAAAAGGCTCTGGGAGCCAAAAAATACTTCATTCTGCTGCAGTTCTTGTTCGAATCAATCATGCTTTCCCTGGCCGGCGGGATCATCGGCCTATTCATCGTTTTTCTGGGGGCACTGGCCATCAATTATTCCAGTGATTTTTCCATCTACCTGACGCTGAATAATATCCTGGTGGGGATCGGCATCTCGAGCCTGATCGGTCTGGTAAGCGGGATATTCCCTGCGTGGCAGGGGGCAAGAATGGACCCGGTGGTGGCCATCAACACCACCTTCTGACCGTTATGGTCAGATAAATACCGCATAGAGGAGTCTTCCCATCAGGAAATAAATGAACAGCCCCATGATATCATTCATGGTGGTGATGAACGGACCAGTGGCCAGTGCAGGGTCAAACTTCATTCTGTACAGGGCCAGGGGGATCAGGGTGCCGAAAAGGGCCGCAAACACAATGACCACGAAAAGGGAGGCACTCACAGTAAGTGTGAGCGCCAGGCTGTCACTGAAGAAGAAATTATAAAGGAAAAGGAGTCCGGAAAGGATCAGGCCGTTCAGCAGCGCAACCATGAATTCCTTGACCAGTTTGCGGAAGGTGCTTTCCAGTCCCAGGCTGTTGCTGGCGATGCCCTGCACGATGATGGCGGAGGACTGGATACCCACATTCCCTGCCATGGCAGCGATCAGGGGGATGAAAAAAGCCATCTCGGGATTGATCTGTATGTCCTCTTCAAAACGCCCGATCACAGCAGCAACCACGATGCCTCCGAGCAGCCCGATGATCAGCCAGGGAAGCCGGGCCCTGGAGAGCCTGGCGGCTGAGTCTGTGGTTTCCACATCCGCGGTGATACCGGAAGCCAACTGGTAATCCCTCTCAGCCTCATCCCTGATCACATCCACCACATCGTCGATGGTGATCCGTCCCATGAGTCTCCCGATGGAATCGGTCACCGGCAGCACGACCAGGTCGTATTTTTCCATGATCTGTGCCACTTCCTCCGAGGGAGTATCGGTTCGGACCGACCGGACCTCCGGCTCATAGAGTTCCCTGACCTTGGTGGAGGCACTGGCCAGAAGAAGGGATTTCAGGGAGAGGATCCCCAGCAGCACATTCTCATCGTTGACTACGTAAATGAAGTAAACCTCATCCACGTCTTTTGCCTGTTTGCGTATTTCCCTGATGCAGGTGGCCACTCCCCAGTTCACGTTCACACGGATCAACTCCTTGGCCATGAGGCCCCCCGCAGTATCCTCGTCGTAGCTCAACAGGTCGACGATGTCCCCCGCCTGTTCCACATCATCAATATGCAGGAGCACTTCCTGCTTCTTCTCCTCGGTCAGGTCCCCGATCACATCCGCCGCATCGTCGGAATCCATGTGGTGGATGAACTGTGTGGCGATCACATCCGGGGGAAGTACTTCGAGGAACTTTTCCCTGTCATCCTCCTCCAGTTCCACCAGAACGTCAGAAGCTTTTTCCGGATCGAGCAGCAGGTAGAGATATTTTGCTTCATCGATGGAAAGATTTCCATACACCTCTGCAATGTCAGCCGGATGCATGTCCCCGAGCATTTCAAGGGCGGCATGGTCGTTCCGCTGATCAATGATGGCTCTGAGTTCGTTTACATATTCCCGGGTCAGTTCAGTATTCATGTCGGTGTTGTTTAAGGGGTACTACCTGTTTGCCGCAAGCTGGGTCTCCACCCATCTGGTTAACTCAATGAACTCCGGAATATCCAGTTCCTCAGGTCGTTTGGTCAGGAGTTCCCAATTGCCGTCCAAATTTAGTAAAATTGATTTTAAAGAGTTCCTGAGCATTTTCCTGCGCTGGTTGAAAGTGGTTTTGACAACCCTGAAAAAAAGCTTTTCGTTGCAGGGAAGTTTTTCGAATCCGTTCCTGACAAGCCGGATCACTCCTGAGGTCACCTGGGGAGGAGGGAAAAAAGAACCGGGTTTTACAGTAAAAAGGTATTCGGTATCAAAATATGCCCTCAGGAGGACACTGAGAATCCCGTACTGCCTGGACCCCGGAGGGGATGTAATTCTGTCCGCCACCTCCTTCTGAATCGTGCAGACCACGGATGAAATGCGCATTCTCTGGTCCAGGATCCGGAAAAAGATCTGGCTGGAAATATTGTAAGGGAAATTCCCGATCACATGGTATGGTTCCCGGATCATCCTGTCCAGGTCCATTTTCAGAAAGTCATCCTCAATGAGCATCTCGCTGAGAGCAGGCCATTTTTTCAACAGGTGAGCCACCGATTCACGGTCAATTTCCACGGTGAACAACCGGATGTCCTGCTGCAGCAATAAACCGGTGAGTATGCCCGTCCCCGCCCCGATCTCCAGCACGGTATCCCCTTCTGAAAACTGCAGGGCATCGACGATCCTCCTGGCGATGGAACCATCGGTAAGAAAATGCTGACCGAGATGTTTTTTGGGACGTACCATGGGCCAGGGATTCGGTGTTTACAGTTCGGGCATTAAAGTTAACAGGATTTGGGTATTTTTGATGGGTTATAATCATATCTGCGATGGAAAAATTGAAAAACCCGTATGCCGATCTCCCCGGATACTGCTGCTTTGGCTGCAGTCCCCATAATCCCGCCGGATTGAGGATGGAATTCAGGGAATCGGGGGAAGAGATCATTTCCACCTGGCAGCCGGATGCACATTTTCAGGGATTCGTTGACATTCTTCACGGAGGCATCCAGGCCACCATGATGGATGAGATAGCAAGCTGGGTGGTTTTTGTGAAGCTGCAAACCGCAGGAGTCACCTTACGGCTGAATACCCGGTACAGAAAACCTGTCCGGCTCTCGGCAGGAGCGATCACCCTTCGTGCGAAAGTTGTCAGAAATGTGCGGAACATCGCCACGATTGAAGTGCACTTGTTTGACGGAGGGGGCCGTGCGTGTTCGGAGGGAGTGGTTGAATATTTCCTGCTTTCTTCCGAAAAGGCCAGAACCGAAATGCATTATCCCGGCTTGGCGGCATTCTATTCCGATTAAAATAAATTACCCGCGATGAAATATGACTTTGACCGGTTGATAGACAGGAGGGGGACCGACAGTGTGAAATATGATCTGCTGCGTCCAGTCTTTGGCAGTGATGATCTCCTTCCTCTGTGGGTGGCGGATATGGATTTCGAGGTTCCTCCTTTCGTCAATGAAGCGATCCTCCGGCGGGCGGCACATCCTGTTTACGGTTACACCTATCGGCCAAAAAGATTTTACCGGGTGGTGGCCGAATGGATCAAACGCAGGCATGGCTGGGATGTGAAACCCGGGATGATCAATTTCAGCCCGGGCGTAGTCCCGGCTTTGAACATGTGCGTGATGGCATTCACGGAACCGGGCGACAGGGTCGTGGTGCAGCCCCCGGTATATTTCCCGTTTTTCAGTGCAGTAACGAATCATCGGAGAACACTCCTGTATAATCAGCTGGTGGAGCATGAAGGGATCTATGAGATCGATTTTGATCAATTGGAGGCACAGTTCAGGAAAGGGGTGAAGTTGTATCTCCTGTGTCACCCCCACAATCCGGTGGGACGGGTTTGGCGGAAGCATGAACTGGAGCGGCTGGCTGAACTGTGCATCCGGTACCGGGTCCTGGTGATCAGTGATGAGATTCATTCGGATCTCGTACTTCCCGGGTACAAACACATCCCGCTTGCATCATTGGGTAAAGAGGTTGCGGACATGACCATCACCTGCGTGGCACCCAGCAAAACCTTCAACCTGGCGGGCCTGTACACCTCACTGGTGATCATACCCAACGAGAAACTGAAAAAGGATTACGACAGGATCCTGGATGCGATCCATGTGGGCGGGGGGAACATCTTCGGAATGGTGGCCATGGAGGCTGCATATTCCCACGGTGACGAATGGCTTGACCAGTTGATCCGGTACCTGGAACATAATTACCGTACATTGTGTGATCATTGCAAAACCGCCCTGCCGCAGATCAACATTTCACCCCTGGAAGCAACCTATCTGGTATGGCTCGATATGTCATTCCTGGGACTTGACGACAAAGCGCTGAGAAAATTTGTGATCGAAAAAGCCAGACTGGGTCTGAATGATGGTCCCATGTTCGGTCCCGGAGGATCCAGCCACCAGCGGATGAACATTGCCACACCGAAAAGCATCCTTGTGGAAGGAATCAGCAGGTTATCGGATGCTGTGAGCTCAGTCATTTGATCATTTTTGTAACTTTAAGCATCAAACCTATCCCGATGAAGTTAAGGCTTCCCTTCACATTCAGGATCATCCTGCCCTATCTGGTCATTGCCATATTCTTTCTGTTA
This sequence comes from Bacteroides sp., assembly GCA_011056635.1. Lineage (GTDB taxonomy): Bacteria > Bacteroidota > Bacteroidia > Bacteroidales. The sequence continues at coordinate 34,886 of DSEO01000152.1, read as the reverse complement.
ATCTTCCTCGCTGAACTGGAAAAGGGTCATTCCCCGGCTATCTGGCTTTCTGCCGGAGGAATGCTTGCAACCCTGATCCTGGCAGCTTTGCATAACCGTTGGATCAGTCAGCCTTTCAGGAGGACCGGAAATCTCTCAGCGCAGCTGGCCAGGGGATCCATTCCCCGGATTCAAGATAATGGTTCCAGGGGAGAGACCGGTGATCCCAAAGGAGAAACCGGTGATCTGGAAAAGAACCTGGAAACTCACATCCGTCGAATGCGGGAAATCACCTCATTTGCAAAGTCTCTGGCGTCGGGCGATTTTACTGCGGAATTAGAGAAAACGGATTCCGAGGATGCGCTCGGAGAATCCATGCGGTCACTGAAACGAAGCCTGATGGGAACCCTGGAAGAATCCCGTGTAAGAAGCAGGGAAGAGGAGCACCGGACATGGTCGGCCCAGGGACTTGCCAGGTTCAGCACCCTGTTCAGGGAAGCCGAGGACGATCTGGAAGACCTCTCCAGAATCCTGGTGAAAGAACTGGTGGAGTACACCGAGGCAGATGTGGGAGCCCTGTTCATCGCCACTGAACTGGAGGGTGAAGGAGAACCGGTCCTGGAAATGACAGGAAGTTATGCATTTGACAGGGAGAAAAATATCCGGCGCTCCTTTGAGCTTGGAGAAGGCCTGGTGGGAAGGGTTGCACTTGAGAAGGAGCCCATTTATATCACAGACCTTCCGCCCGGGTACATCAGGATCCGTTCCGGTTTGGGTGAGGAAGCCCCCACGTCTGTTTTGCTGGTTCCATTGTTGCTGGATAACCGGGTGATGGGTGTCATCGAACTGGCTTCCCTGGGTGAAATACCTGCATACCAGATCGAATTCATCCGCCGACTGGGGGATGACCTGGCCACCTCCCTGGCCAGGGTGAAAGCCGGTCAGCAGATGAAAAAGCTCTTTGAGCAGACAAACATGCAGGCAGAAAAATTTGCTTCTCAGGAAAAGGTTTTCAGGAAGAGGCTGCAACAGCTGGAAAAAGAGGTGACAGAATATGCGGCAAGGGAAGCGAAGCTGATCAAAGAAATCGATACTCTCCGGAATGGGGAAGGGGAAGAATAATGATCCTCTTTCTCCATCATTCTTATGAATCACCGTACGACACATTGACAGGAAATAATCCTCCCGTAATGCCACAATGACATGGAAAATCCGGTGGCATGTGCTTTGACACAGTAAGGACAGATCACATAATTTGTCGAACCAAAATAATAGGAGGATCATAAAATGTTAGCAAGAATGAACAGGGAGAGTGTTCCCAGTACCTGGGATGACATTTTCAACGACGGTTTCTTCAGCAGCTTCAATCTTGGAAGGCAGAGTGCAAGCTGTCCTGCCGTAAACATCATGGAAGACGAGAAAGAATTCAGGATCGATGTGGCCGTACCGGGATTATCCAAAAAGGACATTAACATTGACCTGGAGGATGATGTGCTGACCATCTCTTCCGAGCAGAGGCATGAAAAAGAGGACAAAAACCGCCGGTTTATGCGCAGAGAATTCAGCTACAACTCCTTTAAGCGGAGTTTCCAGCTTCCCGACACCATTGACCAGGACAATATCAAGGCCTCCCATGAGTCCGGGATCCTGAGCATACAGCTTCCCAAGAGAAAGGAAGTGGTTCAGAAGGCTTCGAAGCAGATCGACATCGCTTAATTGCAGCTTACGTCGAAAAGCATCCGGTACGCAAAGGTAGTTCCGATGGATACAGGCTGTCTCACTAGGATGGCCTTTTTTTCTGCCGGAACCCTGACCGCCGCTGTGCCTTCCGCAGTATACGGTATCGCTGCTGAACCTGCTGCTTCGCACCAGCTTAGGCAGTGATGACCGCATCTGCGTCAGGGTATTGTTCCCGGGCGGTATCTCCGGTAAGCTGCCTAAATGATTTTCGCAGAAAAGAATTTCAGCAGCGGTTGGAGATGCCGCCGGCTGCCGAACCATGGCGGTTGTGCCTTCCGCAGTATACGGTATCGCTGCTGAACCTGCTGCTTCGCGCCAGCTTAGGCAGTGATGACCGCATCTGAATCGGGTGCGGTCCGGTTTCTGGCAAAGCGCATCTTCCCCCATGTCATGATGACCACACCAAGGATGGTGATGAGTCCCCCGACAAGCTGCAGCATATCCGGCAGGATGGAAAGATAGATCATGGATCCCACAAGCACGAACAAACTTCTGGTAGACTGGATGATCATGGTCCTGGAAGCTTCAATGTACTGCAGTGCTGAATACTGTGCCAGTCCTGTCAGAAATGGACCCAGCAGGGAGCCTACAGCCATATTGATTGCAGCTCTTCCGGGAATGACAAAACTCTCCGATCTGATGATCATCAGGGCGAGGGCGAAAGTAAAAAGAAAGACAACCCTGTTCAGGGTGAGGATCCCGGGATGAATGTCCCTGATCCTGCTTTTGGCCGTCACGATACTGATGGAACCGAAGACGGATGAAACCAGTATCCAACCGGTCCCTTTTCCGAAGAATTCCTTCAGGGTTGTGTCTTTGGTGTAGGTGATCAGAATGACTCCTGCAATGGTGAGGATGATCCCGATGGCTTCCACCAGGTTAAAACGTTCTCCCAGGAAACGGATGCCCAAAATGGTCACAAAGATGGGAGTGAGGTTCCAGAGAAAGGAGATAACCGTCGGATTCTCCGCCAGATGGATGGCCAGGAAAAGAAGGGTGGCCGCAGCCAGTTCCAGTAATCCGATGAAAACAAGGACGATGTTGGAGCCCCGGCTCAGTTTGGGTATTTTCCGGATCATCCCCGTGGTGATCAGAAAGGGGAGGATCCACAGGAGGGCAAACCCAAACCAGTAAAACTGGAACTGGAAATAATTCACTTCCAGCAGGGCTGCCTTTGAAAAAACAAATACATTGGCCATTCCGAGTGTGGCCAGAAACGCAAGACTGATTCCTTTGACGGTTGGTTGGATGCCAGGGAAAAGAGCTTTCATGCAGCAAAAGAAGCAATGGTATCATGCTAAAACAGCCGCAGAGGATTATTGTTTACATCCTGGATCTGATTTGCCTCGCTTCCTCTTCGAATCCCGGCTTCTCCAGCAATGCAAACATGTTTCTTTTGTATGCTTCCACACCCGGCTGATTGAAAGGATTGATCCCCATCATGTAACCACTTATCCCGCAGGCATTTTCGAAAAAATAAAGCAGGCGTCCCAGGGAAAATGCATTCAGCGCGGGAAGCGATATCCTGATGTTGGGAACCCCTCCGTCCACATGGGCCATAGCCGTACCCAGTTCCGCCATCTTGTTTATGTGATCAATTCTTTTGTGGGCCATGAAATTGATCTCATCCAGGTTGGCCGGTTCCTCCGGGATAGTCATCCGGTGGGTGGTTTCTTCCACGCTGATCACTGTTTCAAACAGGATCCGTTCCCCTTCCTGGATATACTGGCCAAGGGAGTGAAGGTCTGTGGAGTTGTCCACCGAAGCCGGGTAGATACCCTTCCCCTGTTTGCCTTCACTTTCTCCGAAAAGCTGTTTCCACCATTCGGAAAAGTAATGGAGTTTGGGATTGTAGTTGACCAGGATCTCAATCTTTTTCCCCGATCTGTAGAGCGCATTCCTGGAGGCGGCATAAAGCGCGGCAGGGTTTTGATCGAATGGAACCGAAGGATCGCACATCTGTTCCATTTCCCTGCTGCCGGCCACCAGTTGACGGATATCGATCCCGCATGCAGCCAGAGGAACGAGTCCCACCGGGGTCAGTACCGAAAAGCGCCCCCCCACATTATCAGGTATGATAAAACTTTTATAACCTTTTTCATCGGCCAGCTGCCTGAGTGCTCCCCGGTTTGCATCGGTGACGACCACGATCCTTTCTCCGGCCTCCTGCTTTCCCACTTTCTTTTCCAGGTGTTCTTTGAGGATCCTGAAAGCAATGGCCGGTTCGGTGGTGGTCCCTGACTTGGAAATGGACACAATGGAGTAACTGTGGTGGTCCAGGATCTCGCACAGTTCGTAGGTGTAGTCCTCGCTGATGTGATGGCCCGCAAAGATCATGCGGGGCAGATCCGCCTGGGTTGCCGGAGATCCGAATGTATGGGTGAGAGCCTCGTAAACGGCCCGCGCTCCCAGGTAGGAGCCTCCGATTCCGATCAGCACCATGAATTCGGAGTTCTTTTTCAGTTGTGATACAGCTTCTTCAATATCAGTGAGATGCTGTTCACTGATCCGGGAGGGGAGCCGGATCCAACCCAGGAAATTGTTACCTGCACCGGTTCCTTCATACATCGTCCGCTGGGCTTTCAAAGTTTCATTTTCCAGTTGCAGGATTTCCTTTTCAGCAATAAAGCTGAATACTTTTGAGAGATCAAGTGGCGAGTTTTGCATGATTCACACCGGATTTTACGGTTTTGCCAAAAATAATGATAAAAATTTGATTTGATTCCTACGCTAATTTTGGCTTACTTATGATCAAAACTCCAAATCATGACAGAAATAGAAAAGCTGGACAGGATTGCCATCAGTGTTCGATCGCACAAACTGCTCAAGCAACTCCTGTCTGAAAATCCCGAATTCGAGGAGATCCTGCGAAATTCGAAGAATGAGACCGAAGTGGTGGTGGGTGTACGCGAATGGATAGAAAAAAATCTGAAGGACCGGAAGAATGCATTTAAATTCTATCATGCCAGGCATGCCACAAGAGAACTGTTTGAGAAACTGGAGTGGCGCGATTATGCCATCATACGGATGCTGGATTACATCGACCACGCAGGGATTGAATACCCCGATCTGAACCTGCGGGGGGAAATTGCGGTAAGCAATCCGCTGCGGCTTATCTGGCTGGCAGTGAATAAAGGGACCGGAGGGGCCAAACCGGATTTTTTTGTGGATATGATCATGTTGTTCAGGCAGCTCAGGGGTGACAGCAAACAGGAGGCACCCGGGGCTGACCAGGTGCATGAATGGATGGAACGCTACCCATCGGGACTTGACCCCCGGATCATACAGCTCAGGGAAGAAAATAAAATGCGTATTATTCGGATTATCATAGACAGGATCGGCAGGGGAGAGATCAAAAGTGAGAAATACCAGTTCGAACCGAACCTGTCTGATGAGGAAAAAACGGAAAGGGTGCAGCGATGGTGGGAAGATCACCATTTCCATCTGCGTTTTGCCGTCAGGACACCGGAACTGCTGAATGAAATGCTGGACTATTCACTGGATCCGGATACGATGAAAATCCTGGAGGAAGCAAAAAACGCAGGGATCCCTTTTTTTGTGAATCCCTATTACCTTTCCCTTTTACATGTGCGGGTGCCTTATTTTGCAATCGGTGCAGACCTGGCCATCCGCCATTACGTGGTATACAGCAAGCAGCTGGTGGAGGAGTTCGGGAACATTGTGGCCTGGGAGAAAGAGGACAAAGTAGAGGCTGGAAAGCCCAATGTCGCAGGATGGATCCTGCCGGAAGGGCACAATATCCACCGCCGGTATCCGGAAGTGGCCATCCTCATTCCGGATACCGTGGGCAGGGCTTGCGGGGGACTGTGTTCATCCTGTCAGCGCATGTATGATTTCCAGGGGGGGCGGTTGAATTTCAACCTGGAAAAACTTGCTCCCAATGAGTCCTGGCCTGAAAAACTAAGGCGGTTGATGGACTATTTTGAGGAGGATTCGCAGTTGAGGGACATCCTGATTACCGGGGGAGACGGCCTGATGAGCTCGGACAAGTCCCTGCGGCACCTGCTGGACGAGATCTACGAAATGGCCATGCGAAAGAAAAAGAGGAATGAAAGCCTGCCTGAGGGAGAAAAATTTGCCGAGATCGTCCGGATCAGGATCGGTACCCGGCTTCCGGTTTATCTGCCCCAGCGGGTAACCCTGAGCCTGGTCCAGGTGCTCAGTGAATTCAAAGAGAAGGCCTCGAAAATAGGAATCAAACAATTCCTGATTCAGACCCATTACGAATCCCCGATGGAAGTGACTCCTGAGTCCGCCACGGCCATCCAGAGACTGATCGCAGCGGGCTGGACGGTAACCAACCAGCTTGTCTTCACCACCACTGCTTCCAGGAGAGGCCATTCTGTCAAGCTCAGGAAGGTGCTCAATGATATCGGCGTGCTGCCGTACTATACTTTTACCGTCAAGGGATACATGGAAAATAATTACAGCTTTGCACCCAATGCCAGGGTAGTACAGGAACAGCTTGAAGAAAAGGTAATCGGACAGATCGATGAAAAATACTATGACACCATCCGGAATTTTCCTGAAGAAGCCAACCTGATGGTGGAAAACATCGATGCCCTGCGGCACAGCGCCAATCTCCCTTTTCTGGCAACGGACCGGAATGTTCTGAACCTTCCGGGGGTGGGAAAGAGTATGACCTTCAGGGTGATCGGCATCACCCGTTATGGCCGGAGGATTCTTGAGTTCGACCATGATGAAACCAGGGTCCACAGTCCGATCATCCGGCAGATGGGAAAGATGATCATCATCGAATCCAAATCGATCCATGAATATCTGAACCAGCTGGAGGAGCTGGGAGAAAAAAGGGAAGAGTATTTGAGTGTATATGGATACTCGCTGGGTCAGACCGAACACCGCATTCCTGTATATGATTACCCGGAATATGAATTCGAGTCCACTCCGGAGATGACAAACCTGGAGGTTTGAGGGTTTATTGACTGCCATAATTATTTTCAACTTTGTACCCATGAAAACAATACTGCCGGCGATCACCTGTTTTGTCTGTTTCATTGTCATTTCACCGGTCCACGCACAGAAGCGGGAACTCAGGTCCATTGAACGGGCGGATCTGGAAACGCATATGAAATTTCTGGCCTCGGATGAATTGCAGGGAAGGGCTACGGGAGAACCCGGCCTGGATATCGCAGCCCGTTACCTGGCTGTTCAGGCTGCCAGGATCGGACTTCAGCCGGCCGATGGGGACCGGGATTATTTGCAGTATTACTCGATTCTGGAGGGGGAAATCGACTGGAACGGGTCCGCTGTTACCATCCGGGAACAGGGAAGGGATCCGGTGGTCAGCCAGGATCATTTCTTTGTGCTGCCCTCCGCGGGACATGATTCCCTGGTCATCGAAGGAGAGATTGTTTTTGCAGGATACGGGATCATGGATGAAAAGAACGGTTATAACGATCTTGAAGGGATCGATATCCGCGACAAAGTGGTGCTGATCATGAACCGGGGGCCCATGAATGAGACTGGTGATGAAGCGTTGTTTGACAACGAGAAGTGGAACAGCATGCAGTGCCTCCAGTATAAGATGCAGGCCCTGTACAGCCGTCAGCCCAAAGCAGTGCTGCAGGTGTTTGATCCGAAATCAGGGATCCGGTCCATCGAAGACATCAATCCCCGGATCGCAGATTATCTCGGGAAGTCAAGGGGATTGAAAATGGAGGATACGGGGTTGCAGGCACAGGAGGACCGGCCGAAAATGATACTGATTCACAGGAATCTGGCGGATCTGATCCTGGAAGGGACCGGCCGTGATCTGGCCCGGCTTCAGCAGGAAATAGACCGGAACATGACTCCGCGCTCCTTCCATCTGGAAGGAAAGCAGATCCGGATCGCGATGAGAACCCGGGAACGGGAGATGATGGTGCCCAATGTATTCGGGATGATTGAAGGAAGCGATCCGCAACGCAGAGACGAGGTGGTCATTTACACGGCGCATTTCGATCACGTGGGGACCGACAACTCGGGGGCTGTGTTCAACGGGGCGGACGACAATGCATCGGGAACAGTTGCCCTGATCGAGATCGCCGAGGCATTCATGAAGGAAAAGAAGCATCCCCCGAGAGGTATTGGATTCTTATGGGTTTCGGGAGAAGAGATCGGCCTGTTCGGTTCGGAATACTTTGCGGCAAATCCCCTGGTTCCGGCGGAAAATATTGCCGCTGTGATCAACCTGGATATGGTGGGAAGGACAAAGACCCGGAAGGATGCGGAAAGTGGCAGGGATCTCACCATCGTGGGAGGCGATTCGGTCAAGGTGATCGGGGCGCTGCAGAGCCGTGTGCTGATGGAGATCAATGAACAAACGCTGCGTGAAATGGGTATGCAGGGAAATTATACATATAACGACAGGAACCATCCCGAACGCTATTTTTACCGGAGCGATCATATCAATTTCGCCAGGAAGGATATCCCGGTGCTCTTTTATTCCACCGGGACCCATACGGATTATCACCAGGTTACCGACGACGAGGAAAGGATCGATTATGATAAATTCCTGAAGATGACCCGGCTGGCCTTCAAGGTGGGTTTCAATGTAGCGCGCTACAGGGATCCCATTGCAGTGGATAATCCCTTTTCCCTGTGGTAGGATCCCCTGGATGTTCTAGAGGGGAATCATGTAAATGTTCCTGAACTCCATGGGGGCTCCTTCGGACTGCAACGCAATTTTGCCTTCTGCCGGGGTCATCCCCGAACCGCTGTTCTGGAGAACACCATTCACCTTCACTTCAAGATCTCCGTTCACTGACCTGATGTCATAACTGTTCCATTCACCGGCTGGATTTTCACTGCTTTCTTCCATGCGGGGAATGATAACAAACCTGTTCTCTTCCGGTTCCACCCTGTAGGTCGATTCACCCATGCTGATCCTGGCACCATCCCCTATCAGGACCACATCCCCGGCATTTTGATGTTTGAGCTGGCATTCTATGGAATTGGGCCAGATCATGTCCTCATCCTGCACATGGAGCAGCACTCCGCTGTTCACCGGCTCCCCGGTCCATCTCCACTCCACGTGGAGTTCATAATTGCTGTAACTTTCTTTTGTGCGGATATAGCCGTTGGCCGTTCCTGCCACCCTGATCACACCATTTGCAACGGTAAAGAGTTCTGACGGATCCACCGCTGCATCACCCACGAATACGGTCCAGTTATCCAGATCTTCCCCGTTGAACAGGTTCACCCGGTTATCTGTTTTGCAGGAAACCAGGCATACGAAAGCCAGGGGCAGTGCAATGACCGCACAAAGTGTTCTTTTTTTCAAGTTCTGATGAATACGTACCATGTTCATTTTTTTTACTTAACGTTTTTGGTTTCCTTCAGTATACCCCGGGCACGAAAGTCTGCTCTGTGATGGGTGGCCTGATATACCCTTCCTTGCTGATGGGAGGGAGTTCAATCTTCTTATGCCTGATCTCTTCATAGGGAATGAAAGACAACAGGTGATGGATACAATTAAGCCGGGCCCTCCTCTTATCATCTGCATTGACCACATACCAGGGGGAAATTTTCGTATCGGTATAGGAGAACATTTCATCTTTGGCCCTGCTGTATTCCACCCAGCTGCTTCTTGATCCGAGATCCATTTCACTGAACTTCCATCTTTTAAGGGGATCTTCGATCCGCTCCCTGAAGCGGTTTTCCTGTTCTTCATCACTGACCGAGAACCAGTATTTGATCAGTATGATCCCGGAATGGATCAGCAATTCCTCGAAACGCGGACAGGAGCGCAGGAAATCCCAGTATTCCTCATCCGTGCAATATCCCATCACCCTTTCCACCCCGGCGCGGTTATACCAGCTGCGGTCAAAAAGGACAATTTCTCCGGCTGCGGGCAGATGGGCCACATACCGCTGGAAATACCACTGTGTCTTTTCCCGTTCGGTGGGCACGCCCAGGGCGACCACCCTGCATATCCTGGGATTGAGCCGCTGGGTGATGCGTTTGATGACCCCGCCCTTCCCCGCAGCATCGCGGCCTTCGAAGATGACCACGACCCGGAGGTCTTTGGCCCTGACCCACTCGTGCATTTTCACCAGCTCAAGTTGCAGCTTTTTCAGCTCGCTGAAGTAAAACTTCTTTTTTAACTGTTTCAAGGGTAAAGAGGAATTATCTGTCGAATACCGAGGGATCCAGTTCCCGTTCATCATTCCGGAAAGCTGCCACAAATGCCTGGTCGTATCCTGCCCTCCTGCAGGTGTTCCTGAATTCCAGTGCATCCTGCACATCTGAAAAAGCGCCCACGGTGATCCGGTAGGCACCCTTGTAAAGGTATTCGAATGTGTCGTATTTTTTCCCTGCAATGGTGACGGCGGACTTTGTTTTGGGTTTCATGCTGGAAAGGATCTGCACGCGAAAAACCACCTGGTCAGCTTCGGTCCCGGCCGCTTCGGCCTTTTGCTGCAAAGGTTCCGCTGTTTCCACCCGGGATGTTTCATCCGCCGGCAAGATCTCTTCCTCCACCGGAACTTCCTCCACCGGAACTGCCTCCTCTGAAACCTGCTCTTCCTCTGCAACCTGTTCTGTTTTTTCAGCCAGCTGTTCATCTGCTACCTCTTCCCTGACAGCCGGCTGGGTGGCGGTATAACCCGGTTCGGCCATCTCAAGGAAAAACGTTGCCAGGTCATTTTGTAACGTTTCCGCTGTATGATCCGGTGGAATCACATCCGTTTTCAGCGAAACGAGATAGACCTGTGCATGCGACCGGTCAGATCCATAGGAGGTGGAATACACCGCGATCCGCTTGTTGGGATGAATGGAAAATGCAATCTCGTCCTTTTCACTGTTAATGAACTCGGTCATGTTCATGGGTTCACCCCATCCGATACCGTTGAACGGGCATATATAAATGTCATAACCACCGAGCCCCATGTGTCCTGTGGAAGAAAAATAAAGATTTTTGTGGTGATCCAGGAAGGGGTACCATTCGTGTCCGGACGTGTTGATGGTCCTTCCCAGATTGACGGGGGCTGACCATCCATTCCCCGACTTTTCGCTCATGAACAGATCGAGTCCTCCGCTTGAAGGCATCCGGTCAGAGGCAAAGACCATCAGCGATCCGTCCGTGGAGACGGCGGGATGCATGCAGCGGGATGGGTCGTCACAGAAGGGCAAGATCTTGTGCTCGGATCCGCCGGACTGAACAATAGACATTTCATAGATCTTTTCAACCGTTCTCCTTCCCGATAATTCGATGGGCTTCGTAAAATAGACTTTGCTGTAGTCCCTGGTGAATGACATGCCTCCCGGGGGATAGGGGAAGGGATCATTTTCGAAAAGCGGTTTGCTGCTCTCCTGTGAAATAAATTCAAGGGGAACGAAATATGCCTGTTCCTGACCGAATGTGATGTGGTCGGGGATCATTTTCTGGTGGTATTTGGAATTGGACAGGAATACCAGTCCATTCATGTAGAAGGCAACATCATTCGAAGGACCACGGATCGTCAGGTGAACGGTATCCCTTTTCAGTGATCCCTTCAGCTGCATGGGATCCTCATCGGGAATCTGCAGGATGGTTCCGTACGCCTTCGGCGGAAGGATGAAAACTAGCATCATCGCGATGCAGCCAGGGAGCATATGTAATTTACCAGTAGTCATACGAACAGTATTTACCAGTGTCTGTATTGCAGGAAAGTTTGTTTATCCTGCCCGAGGTTCACCCCCAGGGAGATCTCAAAAATGATGTTCTCATCGTTCAGGAATCCCACCCTGGGGAACTCCAGGAAAACCCCGGCAAAGAATCTCGGGAACTGGTATTGAAAGAACAGGGCCACCTGGTCCACAGACTTAAAGTAAGATCCGATATAGAAATTCTGCAGATATAGTTTCAGATAGGGGACCAGGTGCCGGTGGGGTTGCGACAGGGTCGAATCATTGAGTGAAATCAGCAATGAAGGTTCAAGTACCACGGCGCTTTTCCTGCTTAATACAAATTTATATCCGCCATAAAAATGATATTCACGGGGTACATGGGCTTCCGAATTTTCGGTAATCCCGTCTTTCATCCAGGTGCCGAGCAGCGAAGTGGTGGAAATTCCCGCGAACGCGGTGGGCCCGTAATAAAAAATTCCCAGGTCCATATTGGGATTAAGCTGATTGCTCAAAGAATCCGTCCCTGCTTCGGTACCGGTTGCGGGGAGGTTCATGATCCCTTTCAGAGCGGCACCCAGAGAAAGGATGTGTACGTTGGCCCTGTCCAGGGAAATATGGTAAGTACCGGCAACGGCGAGACCGGCGTTCCATGAATCCCCGAGCTGGTCCCGGAATGCATAGGCTCCCAGGCCAAACGGTGTAAAACTTCCATTTTTTTTGGTGAGCCGCCTGTGAAAATTGAGCAACTGGCTGTCCGGTGATTTCAGGACTTTTGAGGTAAGGCTGAACTGTGTGTAATCTTTGCTTCCCGCGTATGCCGGATTCAGGACAATGGGGGTGTAGACAGGATTTGACAACGGTTTGGAGGGCACCTGCTGAGCCAGCGCGAAGGTATACAGGCCAAACAGGACCAACCCGGTTACCGTTCCTCTGAGTAAAAACTCCCTGTGCATCATTGATTCATTTCCTGTATACAGCCTGAAAGTTACCAATTTTTTAAAGATGGGAACATCGCGTGAAGACTAATCATCCAACCCGGGCAGGATTTCAGCCGGAATGATCTGCTGTTCGCTGTAAAAACCACCGGTGGTGAGGAGCCTGTCGTTTGCCGGATCATCGTCATCCCCGATATCGGCATAAGCATTGATGGTGCCGGAAGCAATGACCACAAACCGTTTATGTGAGGTGGTGTCGGCAGAAACGGTATAGACCTGTGAGAGGCCCCCGCCGGTAAAAGCATTCACATCAATGATGGTCCCGGTGACCGTATTGTATATGGCCAGTTCTCCCCCGTATTCATAATAGAGCGGGACGTTACCCACGCTGAGGATCTGCGGATTCACATTGATCTGTACCGTGGCGAAGACTTTCTGGTTTTTGATATGTGCAGAAATATCCGCAGTGGGATTGATGGTCAGGATCGGCTCTTCCTCAATCCGGATGCAGCTGAAAAGCGTGATCAGAGCAACAGCCAGCATGATATGGTTTCTTCTCATGGGATTCTTTTAGAGGAGATAAAAGTAAAAATTCACCCGAACATAAACAAAAGGTCATCCCATATATCTTTCTGGATATATGAATTACCCTTCAGGGGATGACCTGAAGGGCTTGTGCGGCAGAAAAAATTTTATTCCCCGAAATAAGTGATGGTACGTTCAGTGATGATGGGCCCATGAAGATCCGAGGTCCCTGTTACCTTCACCCAGTTACCCATTTCATCGTATTCATAACTGTATTCAGAGACATCCTCTTCACCTTCACCGTACCTCATCACCTGTTTCTCCAGGCATCCCTTTTCATTGTAAGTGAATTCCTGTTCAAACGTGATATCACCTTCTGCGTTATAGTACTGGTAACCGGTCCTCCTTCCCTCCTGGTTCACCGTGAAAATATATTTTCCGGTGGGTTCGTTTTCCGGGTTGAAGAATTGCCACTCCAGGAAATTCCCGTTTTCATCCGAGGTAAAAAGTGTGCTCCGCATCAGTGTGTCCCCGGGCATCCTGAACTGGTCAATCCCGGTCAGGTGACCGGCCTCATCGTACGTCATCTTCATATAACTGCGAAGGGTGTCGTCCCTGATATAATCTCCCCGGATGATTTGACCGTCCTTCAGGGTAAGTTTCGTCCGGTCGATCAGTTCATCGTTCTCATCGATCAGGTCGCATTGCAGCAGGTTGCCGTTGTCATCGAATGTCATACTGAGGTCATTGGTCCAGTTGATCGAATCCCTTGCAGCGACCGTTAACCGTTCACCCTTCACATATTCTCCGTCCTTCTCAACGGCCAGGTAATTTCTCTCAACTACCATCTTCACTTTTCCGCTGAGTATATCGGGAAACAACCAATAGGGGGTGTAGAGTCCAATTTCCACCTGTTGAACTTCAGGTTCCTGCTGCGGGCATCCCATGGCAAGAATGGCCAGCACGAACAACAATGGAATGATTTTTTTCATGGGGAATGCATGGATTGGTTCAAATAACCAAGTTAGTGCTTCAAATGTTTAAAGTCAAGGACTTTAACGGAAAATATTTTAACACAGCGCCTCACGAAAAGATCTGTATCATCCCTGTCGGATATTTCATATTAATTTTTAATTATTCCCGGATTTTCATAAAATTGTGCGATCTTTGATTTATTGTGCGATCATTCAATGATAATGAACCAAATCATAAACCCGGAAAAATGAAAAAAACATCACCGAATATTTCTTTCAGCGTCCTGTCTGCTTTCATTGCAGGACTGTTTATGGTATTAACGGCGTGCAACACATCCCAGAAAAAGCAGGAAAGCACCGCTGAAGTTACAGAGGATACCTCTCAGAAAGAAGCGATCATTGAGGAACTGTCAGGCTATCCGCTGCCTACTTCCTTTGAAATTACCAAACTGATCCAGGAAGCCGGGGCTCCTTATATACTGACCCTTTCCAATGTTCCGGACCAGGCGGGGAATTATATTACCCAGAAGGAAAAGGCCTTGAATCTGGGGGTGTACGGCACGGATCTTTGTTATGCCTCCACATACATGATGAAGCAGGCAACCCTGCAGTTCCTTGAAGCAACAAGGACCCTGATCGATGAGCTGGGAATTTCCACCAGGTTCAATGTCAACTATGTAAACAGAATTGAAAATAATCTGGACAACAGGGACTCTTTGATATACATTGTCTCCGATTCTTTTTACGATACCTGGGAATACCTGGTGCAGAACAGGCAGGATATCCTGGCGCGGCTGGTGGTCAGCGGCAGCTGGATCGAGGGGATTTACATCACTGCAAACATTGCGCAGACCTCAAGGGACAATTCAGATTTTCTTGAGATCCTGGCCAATCAGAAGACATCACTGAACAAACTTTTAGCCCTGCTTGAACCGGTGAAGGATCGCGAGGAGATCTCGGACATCATCAAGGGATTGTATGATCTTCAGGCAATATATGAGGAGGTGGGTGAATCCATGACCACCGAGCAGTTGGAACAGGTCGCAGACAGCATAGAGATCCTGCGCAGCAGTATCGTCTGACAACACTTCCCTTCCTGAGTGAGATCCTGCCTGTTCATGCATGTTGTATGCATAGAGCACAGGAGGATGCTTCTTTATGAAGGAAACTGTACTTAACGCCCTGCTGCAATTATTTGCAATCATCGCCAATGTATCAGAGGATGGCGTCTCCTTCAAAGCGAGGTCCATTGTCAAAAATTTCCTCCGGCAGCACCTCAAGACCAACCTGATCAACAGGTACCTGCTTCTTTTCGATCAATACCTGGAGATACACCATCCCTACCTTTTCGGAGGAGGTATCGTTGATTCCGGAGAGACACTTACAGATTCCGCCAAACTTCAGCGAATCACTGCAGAGATCAACAGGAGCCTCATTCAACGTGAAAAATTCGTTGTCTTCCTCCGTTTGGTCGAATTCATTAACGAAGACGAGGTGATGACCCACAAGGAACTGGCCTTTATCAGGACAGTGGCCGATTCACTGAACATCTCCAGGTCGGAACATCACAATACCAGGGCATTTGTCCTGAACACCTGTGGGGAGATCGAAAAGGACAAGCTGCTGATCATTGATAACCAGGAAACCCCGTTTCTGGAAGGAGTCAGGCATATCCGTGAAAATGAGCTGGGGGGCCGGATAACCATTCTGCATCATGAAAGCACGGATACTTTCATCTTTCGTTACACGGGGAACATGAACCTGTTCCTGAACGGACAACCCATCATCCCGGACCGAATTGAGCTGATGGACCAGGGTTCGCTGATCACGGGCACCCGGATCAGTCCTGTATACCACAGTGATATTTCGAGGAAATTTCACCATAAGGAAGAAGCCACCAGGATCTACTTTGTGGCCGAGGAAATCGAATACAGATTCAAGAACAGCAACAAGGGGATCAAAAAGTTCAGTTTCAGCAAGGAGTCGGGAAACCTGATCGGGATCATGGGAGGCAGTGGTGCAGGGAAATCCACCCTGCTCAACATGCTCAGCGGCAAGCTGAAGCCCCAGCATGGCCGCATTACCATCAATGGGATCGATATATATGAGGAAGAGTCCAGGGTGGAAGGGATCATCGGTTTTGTGCCCCAGGATGACCTGCTGATCGAAGAGCTGAGTGTCTTCAGAAATCTTTACCTGAATGCCAAACTGTGCCTGAGTAATTATTCCGAAACCGAGATACTGAGAAAGATCAACCAGATCCTGACGGACCTGGACCTGGAGGATATCAAGTACCTGAAGGTAGGGAATCCACTGAAGAAGTATATCAGCGGCGGGCAGCGGAAAAGGCTGAATATTGCACTGGAACTGATCAGGGAGCCGGCTGTCCTGTTTGTGGACGAACCCACATCCGGTCTTTCTTCCATGGGTTCGGAAAAAGTGATGCTGCTGCTCAAGGAGCAGGCCCTGAAGGGACGGCTGGTCATCGTGAATATACACCAGCCCTATTCCGATATATTCAAACTCTTTGACAAATTCCTGATCCTGGACAAGGAGGGGCATGTCATCTATAAGGGAAATCCCATTGATGCCATTACCTATTTTAAATCACTCAGCAATTATGTGAATGCTGATGTGGGACACTGCCCTTCCTGTGGCAATGTGATGCCGGAGGAGATCCTCAAGATCGTGGAGGCCAAAGAAGTGGACGAATTCGGGAGGATTACCAGGGAAAGGAAAGTGGCCCCGGAAGAGTGGTACGGTATTTACCGGGAGAAAATTGAATCGAAACACAGGATAAAACCGGTAAATGCTACGCTTCCTTCCATCGATTTCAAGATCCCGAATTTGTTTGAACAGTTCAGGATCTTCAGTCTCAGGAACATCCTTTCCAAGCTGGCCAACCGGCAGTACATGCTGATCAATTTCCTGGAAGCCCCGCTGCTGGCATTGATCATTGGCTTTTTTACAAAATATTCCAGCGGGACGGGAACTTCCGCCTCCTACCTGCTCAGGGAAAATGTGAACCTTCCGGCTTATCTGTTCATGGCCGTGATCGTATCGCTATTCATGGGCCTGATGGTCAGTGCGGAGGAGATCATCCGCGACCGCAAGATCCTGGAACGGGAATCGTTCCTGCGCCTGAGCAGGATAAGCTACCTCCATTCCAAAATCCTGGTACTATTCCTGATCTCGGCCATTCAGGCCTTCTCATTCGTGATCGTTGGGAATAGCATCCTGGAGATAAAAGGCATGCTGTTTCAGCACTGGGCCATGCTCTTTACTGTTTCCTGCCTGGCCAACATGATCGGTTTGAATATCTCCTCCGGTCTCGATTCCGTAGTGACCACATACATCATTATCCCATTTATTGTAGTGCCCCAGCTCCTGTTCAGCGGGGTACTGATCAATTTCGATAAGCTGAATAACCTTTTTCATCATCCGTCCTATGTACCGGTGATCGGGGAAATAATGACCTCCCGGTGGGCTTATGAAGCCATGGCAGTACACCAGTTCAAGGACAACCGGTTCAACCGGGAGCTATTCCCCATCGAACAGCGTAAAAACAATGCAGCATATTACAGCAATTTCCTCATTCCTGAACTGCAGACCAGGCTGAACGAAATTGACTATCAAATGACCGCAGGAAAGGATGTGCAGGGGTCTGCCGGTGAACTTGAGCTTATCAGGAACGAGCTTCAGGAACTGGGAGAGCTGGGGATCATTGAATCCTTCGGGAACACATCTTTGCTTGACCCCGGTCAATTCAATCACGATCTCTACAGGACCATAACCGACTCCCTGGAGGTGGTCAGGGAACATTTTGTTGCCGCCATGAACGCGGCCAGCCGGAGCAAAGATGCAAAATCTGAAGAGCTGCTGCAGCGGTGGGGCGGGAAGGAGGCATTCCTCAGGATGAAGGATCGCCATACCAATGAAAGACTGGAAGAGATCCTGACCAACAAGCGGCAGATGGAGGGGATCATTGAATGGAACAGCCGGCTGTACCGTAAAATGGACCTCATCTATATGGAACCCCTGTCAAATTATGGTAGGGCTCATTTCTATGCACCTGACAAACGACTGGGCTCCCTTTCCATAGATACTTTCTGGTTTAACCTGGTCATCATCTGGTTTTCGACACTGATCTTCTACGTCACCCTGGTCTGGGACCTGCTTCGCAAGTTCACCACCTGGAACCAGGTGCGGAAGCTGCGGAGGCGCAAATGATATTTATTAACCTTCAGACCAGACTTTTTTGTAGATTTCAATGAATCTTGGATCGGCCCTCAGGTCACCGTATGAAATGGTGTCAATGTGTAACATGAGTAACAGGTACTCCTCTCTTTCTTCATATCCTCTTCTGAGATAATCCAGCGCTTCCTGATCCCTGCCCAGTTCAGCCAGCAGGGCTCCTCGCATGCTGTAAGGAATATATTCGTCTTTCGCCCTGGATTCAAGCGTATCCAGTATGCTGCGAGTTGCATTTAAATTTCCGGATTTACTGTATGCCAGTCCCAGTTGAGTAAATGCAAAAGGGGAGAAACTTGAAAGGCTTTTTTCAAATTCAGTGATTGATTTGTTATATTCGCCTTCATGCAGGTAAATCACACCCAAATAGGTATGACAAATTGTACAACCTGTATCGCGCCGAATTTTTTCTTTAATTACAGAAATGGCTGAATCCTTATAATGAGCAAAGTATAAATGGATTCCGAACAAGGCATCTTGGAGGGGATATGCCGGGTGAAGGATCAGGGCCCGCTGATCCATCTTCACAGATTCATTGAATTGTCCGCTGAAGAAATATAGTTCAGACAGGGATTTATAGACCTCAAGATTATTTGGATCCAGTTCCAGGGCACGCTGGAGATTTTTTTCTGCACCAGCGAAATCATAACTGAAGAACAGATCATTGACGGCAATGACAGTATAGGCTTCACCGAACAGGCTGTCTATTTCCAGCGCCTTTTTGGCCAGTTCCAGAGCCGGAGGATAGGCTTCCCCGGGCCTGAGACTGCCATAAAACGCAAGGTTCCCGTAACAACGGGCCAGCTCTGTGTATGCCCTGGCAAATCCGGGATCAATTTCAATGGCTTTTTCAAAATGACCTTTTGCCTTCAGCAGCGATTCCGGCGTACGCTGGCTGCGCAGGTATTTTCCCAGAAGATAATATTCATATGCATCGAAATCACTGGTGGGAATTTGTTCTATCTGCACCAGCTGAACGGGGGTCAGGACCACCTTCAATTTTTCTGCGATCTCTTTTGCTATGTTATCCTGAATGCTGTGGATATCTTTCCATTCCCCGTTGTATTCATGCGCCCAGATGTGGTCTTCGTTTCTGGCCCGGATCACCTGTACCCGGATGCTGACATGATCCGCTTGCCTCTGAATACTTCCCTCAATGATATAGTTCACGCCCAGCTGCCCGGCGATTGCAGGTATGGATGTCCTGCTTTCTCTGTACTGCATCGTGGACGACCGGGAGAGCACGCGATCAAAAACATTGGCCTGCCATAACTGGAGGATGATCTCGTCCGTGATGGCATCCCCCAGGTAGAAATATGCTGCATCACTGCTCCAGTTTTCGAAGGGAAGTACCGCTATGGATGTTTCCAGTTTGGATTCATTTTGCTTGCTCCTGCTGATCAGATGAAAAGTTACCATTCCGGCGATCACCAGAAGACTTAAATAAGTGGCAATTTTCCAGCCCACCAGCCGGGATGGTTGTCCGGGGATTTCCTCCCGTGGCTCTTTCACCTGGTCTGTCCTTTCAATGCCTTCGGGGGTCACATCATAGATCCAGGAAAGAATTACCGCAATGATGAATCCGATACACAGCAGGACGATGATAAGCGGCAGGGTCCATTCGGGAAGCCTCAAAGGCTCCACGATGATGGAGACCAGCTCCAGGATCACGAACGCCGCCGCGGCATACACGGTGATGACCCTTACCACGTTGCGCCGTTTCAGCTCCTGCCAGATGCGGTTCAGTTTATTTGGATCACGTGGCATCATGCGAGGATTGTCATATTGAACTTTCGATGAATTTTAATCCTTCTCAAAATCCAGTGCGTATTCCACCGCCTTCTCAAATCCCATGGCGATGCCTTCTTCCTGGTATTTCCGGGTGAGTTCCTCACCCACCTCCTTTTTGGCCCCTTCGATATACCTGGCGATCCACTCATCCCAGAATCCCACCATCCCGTCCACTGTCATTCCGATCATTTTCATTTTTTCACGGGCTGCAGTATCCAGCCGGATGGATTTTGCCCATCTTGACTGGCCGGAAAGTGCAAAAGCCACACCCTGGAGATCGAAAACCGTATAGATCATATTACCGTACTTCAATCCCGTCTGAATACCAAGTGCATATCTTTTCTCCGCTTCCCTGTAATTGTTCAGTCCAAGGGTACAATCGCCCAGTAAATGTATTGCGCTTTCTATTCCATATAAGTTCTGCAGTTTTTCTGAAGAATCCAGCAACTCTTCCACCAGGGGCTGGCCCTGCTCATACTGCTTGGTATGGACGAACATGGTACACAGGTATATCAGGCAGTGATTGATCAGGCCCGGATCTCCAAGTTTCCTCGCGATCTCCAGACCCCTTTCGCTGTATTTCAGGCTGGTTTTAATATCCCCGCTATGTAGCAATGGTTCACTGATTTCACTGAGCGCCACCGCTTCTTCCTTCAGGTTATTTAATCTGCGCCAGATAACCAGACTTTCTTCCATCAGTCTAATGGCCGTTGCACCATTACCTGAAACCCAGTTGAGCATTCCCAGACCCAGCACCACCCGGGCATCATCTTCCGATCCGTCGGTCCCTTTTGAACGGGCCTTTTCCAGATATTCCTTTCCCACAATAAGGTGTGCGTTATGCCGCCAGAACCAGTAAAGGGTGCCCGATAATTTTACAAATTTTTCCGGTGAGTGAATTTCTGCCCAGTTCAGGGCAGCCAGGATATTATCATGTTCCGCATTTAGCTTTTTCGCCCACATCAGTTGCTTATCAAATTGTTGATCATATGCTTCTTCTGCGATGCCCAGAAAATATAGCAAATGCGATTTCCTTGTCTGCTCGTCCTCCTTGTTAGATTGTAAGGAATTCAGGGCAAATTGCCGGATCGTCTCCAGCATGTTGTACCGCATGGAATGATCAGCTGCTTCGAAAGTAAATACAAGTGACCTGTCCACAAGCCTGGACAGTGTATCCAGGACGGTTTCTTCCGGCAGCCGCTCATCGGAGCAGACTTTTTCGGCTGCTTTCAGTCCGAAACCTCCGTTAAAAACAGCCAGCCTGGCAAATAATATTTTTTCATGGTCAGAAAGCAGGTTGTAACTCCATTCGATGGTCGCCTGCAAGGTCTTCTGACGTGTTGAGATTTCCGGATCGTGTGAGGACAAACGGTCGAAACGGTCAGCAAACCTTTCCAGGATCATACCGGGATCCATATGCATGGTCCGGCTGGCCACAAGTTCCACGGCAAGTGGAATGCCATCCAGTTTATTGCAGATGGATACGATGTCAGTAACGTTTTCTTTCTCAAGTTTGAAATTCGGATTTTTCATCCGGGCCCGGTCTGTAAAAAGCAGCACTGCTTCCGAGTCCCTCGCACTTTCCACACCCACCACTTTTTCCGGGTCAATCAAAGTCAGGGAAGGAATCCTCCATACATGCTCTCCCTTGTTATTCAGAGCCTCGCGGCTTGTGACAAGCATCCTGAGTCCCGGAACGGATTGCAGCAGTTTCGTGGTTGTCTCTGCACTGGGCCGGACAAGGTGTTCACAGTTATCCAGGATGATCAGCATCTGATGATCCCTGATCTGGTCCACCAGGGTTTTAATGATTGGCTGATTGGGTACTTCCGGGATACCCAGTACCTCCAAAATCTCTTTCCCGACCAGGTTACCATCCGATATGGGAGCCAGGTCAACAAACCAGACACCCTCTTTAAAACCAGGAACCAGTTGGGCAGCCACCTCGCAGGCCAGCCGTGTTTTTCCGCATCCGCCTGCACCGGTAAGAGTCACCAGCCGGTGTTCACTGATAAGCTCCCTGATCGTCTCCATTTCCTGTTCCCGGCCAATGAAACTGGTCAGCTGTACCGGGAGATTATGGAGAAGAATCTTTTCTTTCCCCGGAGGGGATTTCAATGCTGGAGCCGGTTCAATCTCACTGGTATCTTTCTGTTTCCTGTAAATGTACCAGGGAAGGATGATCACAACCGGTATGCCGGCGGCCGCAAGGATGTAGAGAAGGTCAAAAGTTTTTTCCGGGATGGTGAACCTTCCTGATGTGATATCAAAGAATTCAATGATGGCAAAACAGGCTGTCACGTAGACGATCAGGAAATGCAGCACTTTCCTGCGGACGATTTCCCGGAAGAACCGGATGAGTTTGTTGGGACTGCCCGGCATGCGGGTTAAATCAGGGTTTTATTAGATAAATATACTCCAACTATTTGTCAAGTTCAAATAGAAAGGGATGAATGAACGCATGCAACATGCGCAAGCTTCAATCAGGATAATGTGACTTTCATCAAAAAGAGATTATAAAACATTGCGTGGTAATGCTTCAATTGTTTATAAACCTGTATATTGCGTATGTTATATAAACTGTTCAGTGATCACACGGGAAAAGGTAGAAGATGAAACGGATTTCGCAACTAACGATCGTGCTGCTGGTTTTAATGGTTTCCTGTTTCGGCGAGCTGGGGAACAGTCCGCCCGTCATTGAGTCGGTCGTTCTGGATCCCCCTGGCAACTTCACCCCGGGGTCTGATATACAAATCTCAGCCATTGTGGAGGACAAAGACGGGGATCATCTGGAGTTCTTCTGGGAATCAGAGGCAGGAATCATTGCTGAACCCTCACAGCTCTCAACCAGCTGGGAACTCAGCACACTCGCCGAGCCTTTGAGCTATGAGCACATCACGCTGACTGTTTCAGATGGAAAAGAACTGGTCACCAAGACCAGGACCATACAGGTGAGCGAGGGACTGATCATGTCCGGGTATACTTATTTCGCAGGGACGACCATCCCGGTCCCGGGTGTGGAGGTCCGGATCGGTAAATTTTCTGCCCTTTCCGATGCGAAAGGCTACTATTTGATCCAGCACCTGAAGGAGGGGAACGAACAGGTGGTGGCCACCAAAGAAGGATTCGACAGGTTTGAGTCCACCGTGTACGTCGATAACCCAAAATCCACTTTTCATGTTTCCATGACCAGTCCCGTTGGAACCGGACGGATCTCCGGTTTTATTCAGACGATCGATCAACAGGCCTTCGAAGGGCTGAAGGTGGTTTTATTGAATCCGGATAACACAGATAGCCAGCTGGCAGGATATACTGATCGGCAGGGTTATTATGAGATCGCGCAGGTGCCGTCTGGTAACAGGACGCTGCTGATCAGGAATGAAGCTTCTGAGAGTGTTTTTCTGCACGATTCCATCACATATGATTTCCTCATGCAGGGTCCGGAAAAATCCTATGATGCAAGAATCAAGATCAAAAGGACAATCATCGAGGATTCATATATGTCTGAGATCGATGATTGGGATTATAAAGGGAATACTTCTGATGGATTTTATGTACTTGAAAGGGGGGACAAGCTTGTACTGAAGGAGCCTTTTACCATACCTGCCGATGCAGAGGCTGCCATGCTCTATATCAACTCCTTCGTGATCGGAGGATGTGATCTTGTGGGCAAGTTGCCATCCCACCGGGCATGGATCGCAAACCGCGATCATGAAAATATGGGAGGAATCAGCTGGGGTGGAGATGGCAACAATTTCAGGGCTGAAGTGTCCTGGTACCCTTCCGATTCTCCTACCTATATGAACATATACGGCAGGGAGATCATGTTGTACCTGGAGATTTTCGGGGAAACCAGTTGTGTTCCCGATCCGCTCTGGAGGATTTACAATCTCAAGTTCAGCTACTATTACTAACAATCGATAAACCTATGAAAAACCTGATGAAAATTGGATTCGTGCTGGCACTGATTGCCAGTGTTTCCTCCTGTGAAAAGGTCAAAGGACTCTTTGATGTGGATTTTGATACAACCTTCAGCGGGGAACTTGATATCGAGATCCCTGAATCCTCCCTCAAATCTGCGGAATATCATGAATTTACTTCCGAGACTGATATTGATCCTCTTGATGATGAAGATATTGCAGAATATTATGACAATATCGAAGAAATAAACGTAAATACGATTCTGGCCACCGTTGTAGGCGTCAATAAAAATGATGTTGTATTCAAAAGCGGCACTTTTTTCCAAATCCTGGACGAAGCTGATACTGCCACTTTTACTGTTCAGGAGGACTGGCCCATTGTGCAGGGAACGTCGCTTACACTGGGGGAACTGGGCACAGATAATTATGAGAAGGTAGAACTTATCGTGAACAGGAAAAAGCAATTTACGATCAGAGCAGAAGGGGAATGCACCCAGAAGGGTGTCGAGATCACCATCGATCTGGGTATCAGAACAACCGTGATTGCCAATCCGCTTTAATAAATATTTTGCATGAAAAGATCTGTTAAGCGGCTATTATGGCTGCTCCTGCTGGCTGTTGTTTTTTTTGTGATCTGGTATGCCTGGCCACGCGCACCCATCATCACGGCCTATGCGGCAAAGGGAATGTGCTCCAGTGTATTTCTGGCAGACAAGGACCCGGCCAGGGTATATGAGGAGGATCTTTCCTTTTTCCCGATCAGCCTCGCAAGGTGCAAAATTGATTACGATGAGAAAACCGTGACCTCCAGGGTCCTGGGACTGGCAAAACGGAAAGCGGTATACAGGGAGGGACTGGGAGCGGTGCTGGTCCTGGATATACCGGAAGAAGCACTGAAGGAAGCATCCTTTACAATTCCAGATCCTGGTTACAGCCAGGACACCCTCCCCTGGCCGAAAGGAGACATGCTGCCCGCTGAAAAACCGGAGGGCGTGGATTATGTGAAACTCGATTCAGTCATACAGAATGCGATTGATCCCGACGGCACCGATCCGTTGAAAAAAACCCTGGGGGTGGCGGTGGTCTACGACAACCATCTGATTGCTGAGAAGTATAAAGACGGATATGATCTTCATACCAAATTCCATGGATGGTCCATGACCAAAAGCATTGCCGGGACACTTATAGGTATCCTGGTGGATGAGGGGAAAATGGATGTGGGGGCACCCACCGGGATCCCCGAATGGTCGAACGATGTCCGAAAGAACATTACCGTGGAGCATATCCTTCACATGAGCAGCGGTCTCGACTGGCTGGAAAATTACTTCACCATTTCGGAAGCCACACTGATGCTCATGCGGAGCAGTGATATGTTTTCTTTTGTGGTCAACTGCGAGGCAGCCCATGACCCTGGTACGTTTTGGAATTATTCGTCCGGGGATATCAATCTGCTTTCCAGCATGATCCGCAAGACGCTGGAAAATGACGAAACATACCTCCGGTACCCCTACACCATGCTGCTGCACAGGATCGGGATGCTGAACACGGTGATTGAAACCGATGCAAGCGGGCTCTTCGTGGCTTCTTCCTACTGTTACGGAACCACGAGGGACTGGGCCCGGTTCGGGCTTCTCCTGCTGAACAAAGGGGTCTTTGAGGGGGACACGGTGGTCTCACCGGCATGGGTGGAGTACATGCAAACCCCGGCCCCCGCCTCCGAAGGGACCTATGCCGCCACCTTCTGGCTCAAAGAACCGGATCCGCTCAATATCCTGAAGGATATCCGGGAGGAGGTTTACTTTGCAGATGGTTTCCTGGGACAGCGGGTCTACATCATCCCGTCGAAAAAGCTGGTGGTTGTGCGTATGGGATACAGCCTGGCCAATTTCAGCCTGAATGATTTCCTGAGGGATATCATCGCCACCCTGCCGTATGAATAATTTTTCTTATTGCAGCTTGCCCGCCACGTTGGATCCTCGCAATGTAGATCCCGCTGTTTAACGGATCTCCATCTTCTGTGGCTGCGTTCCAGCTGATTTCGGACTGATTGAAATGGTCATTTACCCGAAGGACCTTGATCTCCCTGCCGTACAGGTCATAAATGTGAATCAGAAGCATCGCTTCATAGCCCGGAGCATGGATGTTGAAAGTGATGTTCCTGTTGAATGGATTGGGGCTTGATTCCAGTTCGAGCAGAGCGGATCCATGGGATTTATCCCCGGAGCCCGTGGGGATCTTACTGAACCAATTGTAATACAGCTCATAGATTCCACCATTGTTTTCAATCCATACAATATCGACCTTATCCTGGTTGAATTGTTTATAGGCGATCGAGGATGCCAGCGCCCGGTCAGAAACCGTGTCCAGTACCTGGCAATTACCGAAGAATTCGGTGTAAGCGTGATACAGGACTCCCTTTTGCCGGAAGATCAGGTTGTACTGAAAAGGTGAAATGAGGTCATCCGCACATGCACTTTCAACCGGACCGGGATGAATTGTCCGAATCCCCATCCAGTCAAAATGACCCACCGAGTAATAGGCCAGGCTGTTCGCCATGCTGCCTTCCGGATCGATGAAAAGGACCACCGGGAATATCTCACTTTCAATGATGTCCGGGGGATAGTATCCGGGTCCGATCGTCAGGGAAGGATGGGTCCCCGGAAAGGAAACCGCATCCCGCCAGCTCACTCCACTGTCAATTGAATATGTCAGGTACACTGAATCATTGGATAACTGATACGCCACAAATACAGCTTCATCAGCGTATGTCAGATGCGTGGCTATACTGTATTGCTCCAGTGTATCCGGCTGCATCCAGGGATCCATTCTGTAAATGACTGATCCATGAAGAACAGAATCCCGGCTCAGGCGTGCATATTTCAGGGTTGAAAGATAGCTGTCGCCGCGGACCGTTGTATCCACAACCCCGTAAACCACATGGATATTCCCTGCCCCATCGCAGTCCGCTACCGGGTATGAAGCCGATTCCCCGGTGTCCGAGATCAGTCCACCGGCAGGCCATATGCCCGGTTCTTTTTCAGAAGTTATCCGGATACCCTGGTTCTCATAAACAATATATACACGGGAAAGTGGATCTACAGCAAGCGAAGCAGATCTTCCAGCCAGTATTTCTTCCACCTCGCCCAGATTCCGGGAAAGGAATATCCTATAACCCGATTCAACGATGATGCAGGGATCCGGACCCCGGATGATTTTCCGCTGACTGTAATTCCAGTCCGCCAGGTTCATGCTGTCTGATGAAAAAATCATTACCTGACAGAGCGCGGATGCAGGAATGCAGATTGCCATGATTGCCAGACAATATCTCACATGAGACCTAAAGGTGCAGACCATATTCAGGACAGCTGTTGTTTTTGGAGCCAGTCAATTACACTATAAGAATACCTTAAAGATAAGTAAGTTACAAATCATTCTGTCAATTGTTTTACCTGATTCGCCAAAAAAACTGTTGGAATCCGGGTTTGATTAAACCTTTGTCTGTTAGAATCGTCAAAAATGCACATCCATGTCAACACTTAAAACCAAACTGCCATGAAACAAAAACATTTATTTCAGCTTTTTACACTGGGAGTGGTCTGTTCATTCCTGACATTATCCGCCAGTTCTCTTGCCGCGAAAAATCCGGACTTCACCGGGAAATGGAAATTCAATGAAACGGAAAGCACGATGGGCGAAGGCAGGTTTTTCGCTGCAGAAGAAATGTCGGTCACACAGGACGGGAAAGCCATCACCATAGAACGCACCCGGGCAGGGAGGGACGGTCAGGTGCGTACCACCAGCGAGACAATCACCCTGGACGGAAAAGAAAATGTGGATGAGCAGGAATATGGCAAATCCACTTACAGAGCCACCTGGTCGGATGATAACACTTCCCTGATCATTGAGACAGAAACAGAATTCCAGCGACAGGGTGAAACCTTCACAATGAGCAGAAAGGAGATCTGGTCCCTGGATAAAGGTGGCAAGGTCCTGACCATCGAGTCCACTTCATCCTCCCAGCGGGGGACACGATCGGCAACCCTCATCTATGATAAGATATAGAGCGGGGCAGCGTCCCGTTTCACTGAACAGATTGATCAGGCCTGGTGATGTGTTGTGCTACTCGTTATAAAACCAGTGCACGGCATCTTCATAATTGGTAAAAGTGCCTATTCTTCTTTTCTGGTCTTTCCCGCAGAGTTCATAAAATTCGTCTTTGTCGAAATTGACTCCGGGCAACACCAGCAGGGCAATTCTTTCACCAAAAATTTCCCGGTCCTCCAGAATAGCCTGTATCAGATGGAATATTTCTGCCGTGGAAAGAATCCATTGTGTCCTGCGAAAATCAAGAAGCAAGTCGTAGTTCGCCGGAGGCTGATTCGGTTTGGCCAGTTCAACCAGGTTTGAGATACTTTCTTCAAAATCCACGGTATCATTGTCCGATACGCTCAGATAATCGATGGACCGGATGATTTTTATTTTTACAGCCATAATTCCGCTTTATTGATACAGGCAAAATTACAATCATTTATGTAACTTCTGACATTTTGGAGCAGGTCACCCGGATGTGAGATTTGGGTCACCCGCGTTATATTGCAGTCTGCACAGTGAAACAAACTCTTATCCGATGGCGTAGAATGCTAATATTATTTCATTAATTTGTGAAAGTGGGCAAAATTATGGATGAATTGACAATTGTACCCCAAGAGAATATGGGAAGGAATTTTATTCCGGCAGAATACCTTCCCAAAGGTAAGGATGAATACTTCCAGCGCAACAAACAGATCGCACCTCCCAAATCGGGATGGAGACACCTGCAATCCGATGAAATCGAAAGGCTGGTAAAAAACGATAATACCGCAGATGACTGGGATGATCTGCTGGTGACCGATGAATTCAATCCGAGACTGATAAAAAATACCAGATTTTACGGGCTTGTCAGGCTCGGGAGACTGAGAAACGTGATCCTTCAGCATCACGACCTGCGAATGCCCTGCGGGATTTCCAACAGCCTCATCATTTCCTGTGATATCGGTGATGATGTGGCCATTCATAACGTACATTACCTGGCCCATTACATCATTGGTGACCGGTGTATCCTGTTCAACATCCAGGAGATGCATACCACAGACCACGCGAAATTCGGCAATGGCATTCTCAAGGAGGGTGAACCGGAAAAGGTCCGCACCTGGCTGGACCTGATGAACGAAACAGGCTGCCGCCAGGTACTCCCCTTTGACGAAATGATTGCCGCCGATGCTTACCTGTGGGCAAAATATGTGGATGATAAACCTTTACAGGCCAGGCTTAAGAAGATCACGCAGGAAAGCATGGATCATCATCGCGGATACTATGGCACAACCGGGAATGACTGTGTGATTAAAAATTCCCTGATCCTGAAGGATGTGAAAATTGGTTCGAACTGTTATATCAAGGGAGCCAATAAAATTAAAAACCTGACCATCAAATCTTCAGAAAAAGAACCCACACAGATTGGTGAAGGAGTGGAACTGGTGAACGGGATCATTGGTTACGGCTGTCATATTTTCTATGGATGCAAGGCTGTGAAGTTTATCCTGGGCGATCATTCCAACCTGAAATACGGCGCCAGGCTGATCAACTCTTTCCTGGGCGATAATTCAACCATCTCCTGTTGTGAGGTACTGAATAACCTGATCTTTCCCGCGCATGAGCAACATCATAATAATTCATTCCTGGTGGCCTCGGTCGTGCTGGGACAGAGCAATATTGCAGCCGGCGCAACCATTGGTTCCAATCACAACAGCCGGGCCAATGATAATGAAATTCAGGCCGGGAGGGGATTCTGGCCGGGATTGTGCACCAGCCTGAAACATTCGAGCCGATTTGCATCATTCGTATTGCTTTCCAAGGGAGATTATCCGGCTGAGCTGGATATTCAGCTTCCTTTTTCCCTGCTGAATAATAACGTGTCGAAGTACCGGCTGGAGGTGATGCCCGCGTTCTGGTGGATGTATAATATGTATGCGCTGATCCGGAATTCCTGGAAATTCCTCAGCCGGGACAAACGGGAGAATAAAATGCAGCACGTTGAGTTTGATACATTTGCCCCGGACACGGGTGAAGAGATATTCAACGGGCGCAGGTTACTTGAAATATGGACGGCCAAGGCCAGCCTGAGGAGTAAGGGTGAGTCGGCCGAAGCCATGAGCGATGATGATCTGGCCAGGCTGGGACAGGAGCTGCTCTCTGGCGATTCAGAAGTGATCAGTGGCCTGGAAGTGCTGGGTGAAGGAATGGAAAATACCAAAAGAAAAGCACTGATAATAAAGCCACACAAGGGATACCATGCCTATGGCGATATGTTGCACTATTACGCCATGAAGAACCTTCTTGAATATATGAATGCCCATCCGAGGGCAACCTTTTCCAGCATGTGTAAAAAGCTGGGCGGTGAAAGACAGAAAGCATGGGTAAATCTGGGAGGACAGATCATGCAGGAAAAGGATTTGGATTTGCTTCGAGCGGATATTGGTACGGGAAAGTTGAAGACCTGGAAAGAGATACATGGCAGGTACGATGAACTCTGGGCCCGGTATACGCTGGATAAGCAAAAACATGCATATGCAACCCTCTGCGAACTGTACGGGACAGAGAGCCTTTCAGCAACACACTGGAAGTCAGCCCTGGAAAGGGCGGTGCAAATTCAGGAATTTATTTGTGACCAGGTGTACCGGACACGGAAAAAAGACTATGAAAATCCATTCCGGCAGGCGACCTACAGAAACATGGATGAAATGACGTCGGCCATCGGGACCATTGAGGAGAACAACTTTATTATCCAGGTAAGGCAGGAGACAGCCGCATTTAAAAACATGATCGGAAAAATAAAAAAGCGGGGCTGAGATTCCGTCTTTCAATAAATTCAATCACAATCAGACAAAAGCAAAATCCTATGAACTTAAAAGATAACAGGTATTCAGATTATGCCCTGGTGCAGGAAATGATGGACACTCCCGGGGTGGTGAAGAAATTCGATCCCAACCTGACCAAAGATGTGGCTGAGGAAATACAATCCGCTGGCAGGCTGTTCCTTACAGGAGAAGGTTCCAGCCGGATCTTTCCTGCAAAAAATGCCATCCGGAAAGCACTGACCCGGGGCATGGACCTGGGCATTTTCACGGACGGGTCCCGCCAGTCCGCGCAATATGATCTGTCCGGATTTGCCGTGTTCTGCGCTTCCAATTCCGGGCGGACCAAGGAAGTGGTGCTGCTGGCAAAGAAACTGGCTGCCATAGGTAATGAGAAACGGTATGCACTGACCGCAAACAATGATACCATTCTGGAAAAAGAATGCAGCAAGACGTTTGTGCTCAACTGCGGATGGGAACAGGCGGTGGCAGCCACAAAAAGTGTGATCGAGCAAACCCTTTTTTACGAATCCATTCTGTGGCACCTGCAGGGAATGGATAAAGCCAGTGACCTTGCAAAATTACCGGCTTTCATTGAGGAGGCTTTGACCATGCGCATCAGTCAGGATGTGATAACCCTTGCTTCCAGGGCCTCCACCATATATTTTGCCGGGTATAATGACGGTGTCGCGGAGGAATTGACCTTGAAGACCAATGAGATCACACGAAAGAAATCCGATTTTCTGGAAGGAACCTATGCCGTGCACGGAATTGAAGAGGTGATGGAGCAGCATGATATTGTGTTTGTGGTGGATCCCATTGACGAGGAAATTGAAAAATTCCAGGAGGTGCTGGAAAAGGGAGTCGGACTGAAGGTGGTTGCCATTGCCGACCGGGATACACCTTTCACCACCATCCGCACACCCGCAGCAGGAGAAATGAATCCCTATGTATTCCTCTGTGCCGGCTGGAACCTGCTGGTGGAGATCGGTCTCGCCATCGGTATCGACCTGGATAAACCGGAAAGGGCCCGCAAGGTGGGGAATGAGTTCATGGGTTAGATTTCTTTGCCCGGATCACGGACTCGAAATCCCTTTTTTTTATTCTGTACTTTTGATGCGCTAAAGGATTTCACATGAAAAAAATTACAGTTTCCGCAATCATCCTGCTCCTGGCAGGTATCTGCCTGTCCGGTCAGGACATTACCGGCACCTGGAACGGGGTCCTGGTGATCCCCGGCGGACAGCTCCGGGTGGATTTCCATATCACCACCATGGACGACGGGTATACATCCACCATGGACAGTCCCGACCAGGGGGCATTCGGGATCCCGGTTACCTCCACTGAATTCGAGGACCGGGAATTAACGATCACGGTCACAAATCTGGGCATTGTATACAAGGGGACACTGAAGGAGGATCATACCGTGGAAGGGACCTTCACCCAGATGGGCCAGTCCTTTGACCTGACACTAACAAAGGCAAAGCCGGACGCATCGGAATAAGCGGGAAATCGATCAGGTAGCTATTGGCATGCGCTTGATTTCATTGAGCACCGACCTGATGGCAGGAATATCTTCGGTTGACAGGCGGACCCATTGTAGGGCAGCTTCCAGGGTGCTGAAGATCTTTATCTTCATGGGAAGCTCGTATTTCTGGATATGGGTGAACAGGGTGATATTCACCACCTGCTCCGGGGTGCTGGTCAGGACGGCAGAATTCCGTCTCCAGGAATAATGATCCCGGAGCCAGTTATATACAAGCACATTGCTTTCTCCTGTCATGTGAAAAGTCGTGTCAGAAAAATCATCCAGCGTGTTATATCTGATATTGAAGCTGTCATCTCGTGTGATCGCTTCCTTCAGCGAGATGATTTCACTTTCCGAAATTTCTCCTTCATAGCGACTCACGATCAGGTTGTAGTCCGGAAGGATCCTGTAACTGCATCGACGACTCATTTTGACGGGTTTTAACAGAAGAACTTCCTGTGCATATAAACATCGGCTGACTGTGATTCCATGGCAATTGGAGAGCCTATAACTCTTTTCACATCAGACTTTAATTTTACTTAAAAGTTTAACATGTTTATCGGAAGGGTTGCCTGTTTTATGAACACCCCTGTATTTTACCACCTGAAGGTATGGGTGTATTTCAGCAGGAGGGTCCTGCCCTGGGTATGGGGAAGTGCCGGGAATTCCCTGGTCAGGAGTGTATTCTGCATATCATCATACACGATGTAGAAATCATTACCCTCCCGTGGATTATACCTGAACCGCATGTTGGCGATCACCTTGCTGATGGCAGTATTGTACTGCACAAATGCCGACAGTGACATTTTAGTTGTCAGGGTCATCACTCCTTTGAAACCGGCGATGTGGTTGGTGAAATCCACCGATCTGGATGAAAACACAACACGGTCCATCCGGTAGGTAAGTCCCAGGTCGAACCCGGTACCTACTTTTACCATCGGATTGGCTTCAAGTGTGAATTTCAGTCCGTCGTAAAACATGCCTGCTTCGGTTGTGAAGTATGCCGATAAAGCTCTCATGTAAGCGGTATAGTAACTGGCACTCAGATAGGCGAAGGAATACCTTCCGGGTGGCACGGTTGCCTGGTCATTTCCCAGGGTCAGGTCTTCCTGGATGTTCTCCAGGTACCAGTTCACTGCAATATTCCCGGAATATCCCTTCTTCGCCTCAAAGGTCCATTGCAGCATGCCAACGGTGGTTTCATGCAGGTTGGTGAGTGTATTCATGAAGTTGTAGCCTGTGATGGAAATGCTGTGCTGGCGCAGTAGTTTATCACTTCCAGGCAACCATCCGTACTGGAGAATTACCCTGGGGCCGTGGTAATTATCTTTTACCTCAAAACCCACTCCCGGGTTAAATCTTTTCCCCGACCAGGTATACAGAACATCGTAAACGAACCCGTTCATTTTGCGTCGCTGCCACTGGATCAGGAAGCGTGAAGGAGCCATATCCATGAACTGGTTGGCCGAATCGGTTTCATATGTCTGGGCCCATTTCACGGTCAGGTATTCGTCGCCGGTTACCCTGAAAAGCGCGTCAAGGCCATAGGCTGCATTATAGTGACCGTTGGTTCCCACCCTGCTGGTGACCATCCCTCCCACATAAGAATAATCGTTGAGGACTTTTCTCTTGGTCCTTAAAACCCCGAAATTCTCACTTGGATTTTCCGCGAAGGGGGCCGTTTGCATATCCAGCATACCGATGTCCCATTTTCCCACCCTTCCGGTCATTCTTACTCCGCCGTATATCCTGACCGGGTTCCCTTCATATAGGCCGATCCGCCGGCTGTAAAAAAGATTGTTGCCCCCCAGGAAGGAGAAGTCAAATACGTCAGATTTTTCCAGGAAGAAGATCCGTTTTTCAGGAAAATAGAGGGAATACCGGGTAAGGTTGATTTTCTGATCATCGGCCTCCACCTGGGCAAAATCCGTGTTGATGGTCAGATCGGCAGTCAGGTTGGGAGTGAGGCTGTATTTCACATCCAGGCCAGCGTCATATTTCAGAGTTGAATGCAGGGTGTATCCGCTGCCGGCTTCATTGAGTTCGCTCTCCTGTCCGATCCCGGCGGTGACATAGGGAGCAATATAGACCGGACGTTTGGGTTCGATTCCTTCAAATTCGACCGGGGCAGAGAGTGAAGGTTTCCAGTAAGGAGCAGGGAACTCTGGGGAACTGACCGGCCATGTGGAACATTCATATTTGGCAGCACAATATCTCATGATGGATAAGCCCATGACCGTTTTACCTTCCCGGGACTGGAACCGGAGGCTGGAAAAGGGGATCCTGAATTCCGCTGACCAGCCTTCTTCTGTCAGCGCTGTGCTGACATCCCAGAAAGTGTTCCAGCTGAAGCTGAGATCTTCATTCGGATCCACCGCATCGTTTTTCACCGTTGCGTCGGTGCGAAGTCCGTTTGGATTGGTATGGAAGGACACGGCGTTCTCCCTGTCGTTAAATGTATCCATGATGAATCCGAAAAAATCAGAGGAAGCCGAGCTGTAATCTCTTTTCTTGCTGATTGCGCGTATATCAGCCGGGTCCAGGCAATTTAGCAGGGCGGAAACATAAAAATATTCATCATCGTAGGCGATCCTTACAAGCGACGGATCTGTGGGTTCTTCCCCGAAATCGGGTGTAAACATGACCATGGGCAGGGGCTGGATGGTTTGCCAGGCCTCCTCGTCGGGAATGCCATCCAGGATGATCAAATCGGTGATCCTGGT
>DSEO01000153.1 GCA_011056635.1 Bacteroides sp. | reverse complement strand
TCCCTATACCGCGATCACATGCATCGATTATCTTACAGCCACCTTGTGCTACCTGACACGCTCCAGGTTTCCTTCGGCTTACAGGTATGATGATCAAAAACACCTGCGGGTCATCACAAAACCGCTTACCTTTGAAGGGATGATGGATGCAGCGTTCAACCAGATCAGACAGTACGGGGAAAATACTCCCGCGATAATCATCAGGCTGATGGAATCCTGTATCACCATTCATGAATCTGCCACCCTTCCGAAGCACAGAAAAACCGTTGAAAAACATGTGGAAATGCTGTACAATTCTGCCAGGGATTCGATCAAAGAAAGGAATGATTTCAAAGATTTGAAGGAGCGTTATAAAAAATTCAAAGCATGACCCCCATCGCTTACCGGAGTATGAAAAAGAGGATTTGTTTGCTGCTGCTGTTGTGCACCGGCACGGCTTTCCATGTTTCCGCTCAGGTCAGGACCGGGATCGACGTATTGCAGGACTCCGGGTTTGGGTTGCTGGCTGGGAAGCGGGTGGGACTGGTGACCAATCCCACCGGGGTGGACCGTAACCTGCGTAGCACCATTGACATCCTGCATGCCCATACGAACCTGACCGCCCTGTTCGGCCCGGAGCACGGGGTGCGCGGCGATTTTGCGGCGGGCGATCATGTGGGGGACAGGGTGGATGCCCGGACCGGGGTCCCGGTCTATTCGCTTTACGGCAAGAACCGGAAACCGGACAGCCGGGCCATGGACCGCGTGGATGTGATTGTGTACGATATCCAGGACATCGGTGTCCGTTCCTATACCTACATCAGCACCATGGGAATGGTGATGGAGGCCGCGGCAGACCACCACAAGGAGGTGGTCATCCTTGACCGGCCCAATCCCATGGGAGGATACAGGGTGGAGGGGTGCCTGGCGGAGGAGGGATTCCGTTCCTTTGTAAGCCGGTACGCCATCCCTTATCTGTACGGAATGACCTGCGGTGAGCTGGCGCTGATGCTGAACGGGGAGGGGATGCTCGAGGGAGGCAGGCGGTGCAGCCTGCAGGTGGTGCCCATGGAAGGGTGGGAAAGGGAGATGACCTTTGACAGGACCGGGCTGCTGTGGGTGCCCACTTCTCCCCACATTCCGGATGAGCGGACCGTGTTTTACAATGCGGCCACAGGCATTCTGGGGGAACTGGATCCAAACATGGTCGGGATCGGTTATACCCTTCCTTTTCAGACACTTGTCACCGCTCAAATGGATGCGGAAGCCCTGGCGGATACCATGAACCACAGGGGCCTGGAAGGCGTTATTTTTCGTCCAATTTACCTGAAGCCCTATTATATGGCAAAAAAGGGAGAAGCGCTGCAGGGGGTGCAGATCTACCTGACCGACCTTCAGCAGGCTGTACTCACCGAAATCCAGTTCCGTTTCCTCCAGGATGCGGTGAAAGTTGCCCCAGCCTTCGATGTATTTTTGGGCAGGGAAGCGCAGTACGGTTCGTTCGACCGGGTGTGCGGAACAGACCGGGTAAGGCAATCGATCATGGAAGGGGATATTGAAAAAGCGCTGGAGATCTGGCGGGGCGACAGCAGGGAAAGGGAGGATTTCATGAAGAAGGCCCGGAAATATTATCTTTACCCCTGTCGGTAAAAAAATTACAGGGTACCCGAATATATGTTAGTTTTATGCTGTGTGAATGGTAGTGCTGTAAAGTAAAGTTGATATCCTGATATGTTTATTTTCCGAAGATGGGTTTTCACCCTGCTGTTTTCTTTTATGCTCTCCCCATTCCTCGGTGCCCGTGCGATATATGCATCCGGGGATTCCCTGGTCATGGAGCAGCTGGAAAGGAATGTGCAGAAATATTTCAACGGACGGCTGTTCGTCGAATTGACCGGTTATCAGCAAAAGGACTCGATCCGGATCGATAACGTGCTCATTGACGCAAGAAAAAGTAACATCCGGGTTCACCTGGATGCGAGACTGGCCTATGCCCCGCTCAGGGAGCGGACCATCCAGTTTTTTGAAGATGGCCTGAAAGAAGACCTTCCGTTTCCTTTCAATACATATGACCTGGAGATCTGGTCCTGCAGGAGGAACATCCGGGAGTACATACCCAATTATTACAGGACGGACAGAAGAGACAAGGACAGGGACCGCGTGGTGGGGCGACTGAAAAGGAAATCCCCGCCGCTGGTGCAAAACCTTTCCAGGCCTTATCTCTCCGATGCATCCCTCTACCATACGAACATCGCACTGTGGCACAGCCACGGCTGGTATTACGAACCTTCGCTGCACCGCTGGGAATGGCAGCGTGCCAGGATCTTCCAGACTGTGGAGGACCTGTTTCCCATGGCTTTTAACCTCCAGTTGCTGGTCCCCATGCTTGAAAATGCGGGAGCGAATGTATTCCTTCCGCGGGAACGTGACTGGCAGGTGAACGAGGTGGTGGTGGACAATGACGGGAGCACAGGGAACAGTATCTGCTTCAGTACGGAAAATGCCATACAGTCCGTCCCCGGAACGGGTTTCGGTATCGGGCATCCCCCCTATGTGGATGAAAATCCATTCACACTGGGGAGTTACCAGGAGATGGGTTCGGACCGGAACGGTACCGGGATGGTGACCTGGATCCCCGATATTCCGGCAGAGGGGTATTACGCGGTCTACGTGTCCTACCATGCATCCCCCGCCAATGCGGACGATGTACGTTATACGGTGTATCACGCAGGGGGGAGGACGGAATTCTCCGTGAATCAGCAGATGGGCGGGGGAACCTGGGTATACCTGGGGAGGTTCCGGTTCCCCGGGGGGATCCATGCCGGGAAAGGCCAGGTGGTACTTACCAATAAAAGCAGTCGCCGCAACGCAAGCATTTCCGCCGATGCGGTGAGGTTCGGCGGAGGTACGGGCAATATTTCCAGGAACGGACTCACCAGCAACCGTCCCCGTTACCAGGAATCGGCCCGTTATTACCTGCAATATGCAGGTTTTCCAGACAGCCTGGTGTGGAGGCTCAATACACCCGTGAACGATTATACAGACGATTACCAGAGCCGGGGTGAGTGGGTCAATTACCTGGCAGGCAATTTATCGGGTCCTGCGAAGGGGAGGGGTGTAACGGGACTGGGCATCCCCATCGATCTTTCTTTTGCCTTTCATACGGATGCGGGGATCAGCGGCAGCGATACGGTCATCGGTACCCTGGGGATCTACAGCACCCGGTCGAACCGGGGATTTTTTCCTGGCGGGCTCTCCAGAATGGCTTCCCGGGATATGACCGATCTGATCCAGACCCAGATCGTGGAGGATATCCGGGCCAAATATGACCCTGACTGGGTAAGGAGGGCTATGTGGGACCGGGATTACAGCGAGGCTTACCGGCCCAATGTCCCCTCCATGCTGCTTGAGCTGCTTTCCCACCAGAACCTCATGGATATGCGTTTCGGCAGTGAACCCGCTTTCAGGTTTGATGTATGCCGGGCGATCTACAAGGGAATGTTGCGGTTCCTGGCTGAGCTGTACGATTTCGAGACCGTGGTGCAGCCGCTTCCGGTCCGCTCCTTTCGCTCTGAATTCAGCGGGCAGGGAGGGATCAACCTGCACTGGAAGCCCCGGGCCGATCCCCTTGAGCCCACAGCGGATCCGGATAGCTACCGGGTGTACACCAGGATCAACGGGGAAGGGTGGGACCAGGGGATCAGCGTGGAGGGAACCACCTTTTCATTGCCGCAGTGCGCTCCCGATTCCATTTACTCCTTCAGGGTCACCGCCCTGAACAGGGGAGGTGAAAGCTTTCCTTCAGAGGTCCTTTCCGTGTGCAAAAGGACCGGATCGGACAGGACCATCCTGCTTATCAGCGCATTTGACAGGACCGGCGGTCCGGCCTGGTTCGACGACGAGGCGCATTCGGGGTTCCTGCATATGGTGGATCAGGGTGTTCCTTTTCAGGAAGATCTCCATACGGTGGGTGCCCAGTTCGATTTCAGCGAGCGCTCACCCTGGCTGGATGATGATTCACCCGGACACGGAGCTTCGTACGCGGATCTTGAACAGGATGTGTATCCCGGGAACAGTTTTGACTTCTGCTACGTGCACGGGGTTTCCGTCAGGGCAGCCGGCTACTCCTTCGTATCGGTCAGCGATGAAACGGTGGAAGATGGTGAGGCGGAACTGGGAGTGTATGACGCGGTGGATTTTATCGCCGGCGAGGAGAAGACCACCCATATGCCCAAAAATGACACCGTCGGTTGGTTTCAGGTCTTTCCCGGCACGCTTCTCACGGTCATTTCGAAATACCTTGAGGGGGGCGGGAACATGTTCATTTCAGGGGCCCATATTGCATCCGATCCCCATTCCCTCGGGCAGGATTCCCTGGTGGCAGTGCTGCTGAAATACAAATGGAGGACCGGCAACGCCTCCCGGCTGGGAAAGTTCTATTTTATGGACCCCGGTTTTTCGGAGGTGCAGACCCGGTACAGTTTCAACACGGCATATCATCCTGATATCTATGTGGTGGAAGGCGCCGATGCACTGGAGCCTGCCGATTCCACTGCCTTTACCCTGGCAAGGTATGCGGAGAATAACATGAGCGCCGCGGTGGCCTGGAAAGGAGCCTGGAACGTGGTGGCCTTCGGGTTCCCGTTCGAGACCATTATCGATCCCGGGGAGCGGGATATGATCATGGCCAGGATCCTGGAGTACCTGCTGAACTGAAAAATCGATGAGCACAATTCACTGTTTCATACCCGCGCAGGGACCGGAGGCCCGGACGGACTTCCTGCAGGAGCTCTCGGCCCATCCCCATGTACGCCGGATTTTCCTGCTGGGACAGGAAGAGACGGGACCTTCCGTTGAAAAATGCACGTTTGTCCGGACAGACGGACTGTTCGGTACGGAAACCATCCGTACCATCAGCCGGTATGCATCCGGGGCAGACCATGCGATGGTGGTGACCAGGCAGGTTGCCATCCGGCTGGGACAGTTCGCCATCGAGCGGTTCCTGTCGGTGGCGGGGGACATGGATGCGGGGATCGTGTATGCGGATCACCTGGACCTGTCCGGTGGGAAACTTTCGCCCCATCCGGTGATCGATTACCAGCAGGGAAGTCTGCGGGATGATTTTGATTTCGGCCCCATCCTGTTCTTCAGCAGCCCGGCGCTGCGAAAAGCCGCCGAAGGGATACCCGAGTCTTTCAGGCATGCAGGGCTCTACATGCTGCGCCTGAAGATCAGTCGCCATTGCCCGGTGGTACGCATCCCGGAATATCTGTACACGGTGGACCGGCCGGATGTCGCAGATCCGGGGAAAAGTATCTTCGATTACCTGGATCCTGCCGGCAGGGAAATACAGCAGGAAATGGAGCGGGCCGTCACCCTCCATCTGCAGGATGCCGGGGCATACCTGTCACCCCGTTTCCGGGAGGTGTCCCTCGATGAAGGCAGCTTTGAAGCGGAAGCTTCCGTGATCATTCCCGTTCTGAACCGGGAAAGGACCATTGGCGATGCCATCGGATCGGTCATGCGCCAGAAGGCCGGCTTTGCATACAACCTGATCGTTGTGGACAATCACTCCACCGACCGGACCACGGAGATCGTCAGAAAGGCCGGGGAAAAATATGCGAACCTGGTCCATCTCATTCCCGGGAGAAAGGACCTGGGGATCGGGGGCTGCTGGAATGAAGCGGTGCATCATGCCGCATGCGGCAGGTTCGCGGTCCAGCTGGACAGCGATGACCTGTACAACGATGATTCGGTCCTGGAACAGATCGTCCGGACGTTTTATGAGGAGCGGTGTGCCATGGTGATCGGGTCTTACAGGGTGACCAGCTTCGACCTGGAGGAGATCCCGCCGGGGATCGTGGACCACAGGGAGTGGACGCCGGAAAACGGCAGGAACAATGCACTCCGCATCAACGGACTGGGTGCTCCGCGGGCTTTTTTCACACCGGTGCTGCGACAGATCAACATCCCCAATGTAAGTTACGGGGAGGATTACGGGGTGGCGCTGGCCATCAGCAGATACTACCGCATCGGAAGG
Organism: Bacteroides sp.; assembly: GCA_011056635.1. Classification (GTDB taxonomy): domain Bacteria; phylum Bacteroidota; class Bacteroidia; order Bacteroidales. The sequence goes on along the minus strand of DSEO01000153.1, from coordinate 66,444 downwards.
ATCTACCGGCCCATGTACCTGTGCAGGCGGTGGGAAGATAACACGGATGCTACCCTCAGCGCGGAAGCGAGGAACAGGCACGATGCGTACAAGGACCGCCTGCGTACCATCGAGCTGAACGCAAGGATCCGGATCAATCAGAAAGGCGCGCAATGGTGATGGAATACCAGGAAAGAGTCAATGCATTTTATGAATCGCAATTGAGGGCCTGGCCGCTGCTCGGGTATAACCATGCAAAGCTGGAGGACGTGCGCCTGAGGACCATTCAATTCGGGGATTTCACCATGCGGGTGCAATTCAATCCCGCGCGGATCACCTCTTCTGCGGCAAAGGTCGATCCCGTATCCGTGAAACACAGGAAGTGTTTCCTCTGCGCCGAAAACCGTCCCCCGCAGCAAAAGTCCCTGAAATTCGGCAATGCCTACGAGATCCTCTGCAATCCCTTCCCCATTTTCAGGGAACATCTCACCATCGCCAGGACCGTGCATACCCCGCAGGTCATCGGAACCGAAGTCACATGGCTGCTTGAGTTGAGCAGGGCCCTGCCCGGACTGGTGGTATTTTACAACGGACCGGATTGCGGGGCATCCGCACCGGACCACATGCATTTCCAGGCGGGCAGCAGGGGGATCCTTCCCATCGAGGAGGAATTGCCGGTCCTGGTAAAAAGATATGGCAAACCGGTGGCAGAATCCCCGGGATTTACAGCCGTGGCCATGGATGACGGCTTGAGGCGCATGATCCTGCTGGAATCGGATGTGAAGGAACGGATCAAGGATGCATTCATCCCCATTGATGATTTTACAAAGCAGCTTCGGGAGGGAGGCGAATCCATGCTCAATATCCTGGCATATTACAGCGACCGGTGGCAGATTTTTGTCTTTCCGCGGGACAGGCACCGTCCCCGCCAATTTTTCGAAAAGGGAGAAAAGAACATATTGCTCAGTCCGGCCGCAGTGGACCTGGGAGGCCTGCTGATCACGCCCCTTGAGAAGGATTTCAATCAGATCTCCGGGGATGACATCAGGGACATCTTCGCACAGGTTTCCATGCGTGAGGACCGCTTCGGGGCATTGCTCGACCACCTTGTATCCGCATGGAGCCATAAAAAATGATTAGGGGTGAAGGACATATAACGGGAGACAGGTCACCCCGCGTCCGGGTGGGGATCCTCAGGGCCGCAAGCATCCGTTTTCAGCTGAACGGGCAATACCTGACACCGGGGAGCGGCGAACCATGGTCGGGAAGCGGCGAGGCAGGCATCCGGAACGGCCGCGTGGAGGTCATGCAGGAAACGCGGCTGATCACCTCCCCCGGGATCACCTCCCCCGGTGTTGCCACTGCTGGTGGCGCTGCTTCTCCCGGTGGCGCCGCCCCTTCCGGAACCATCCTGTTCGAGCCCCGTGAGCCGGATTCCGCGTATTTTGAGCTCTTCGATGTGGTGATCGGGATCGGATTCCACTGGGAGCGGAGGGAGGACCAGAGATTTCGGGGGACCCTGGTGCTGGAGATCCTGGATGGCCTTATCCAGGTGATCAACGAGATCCCCGTGGAAAGCTACCTGGCCAGTGTCATTTCTTCGGAAATGAATGCCGGCAGTCCGCCCGAATTTCTGAAAGCCCATGCGGTCATTTCCCGGAGCTGGCTGCTGGCCCAGATGGAAAGAAAGAATGCCCTGGACGGGAACGGGCCCCGGAAGCAAAGTATGCGTGAAACCGGGGAGGAGCTGATCCGGTGGTACGACCGGGAGGATCATGATACATTCGATGTGTGTGCCGATGACCATTGTCAGCGCTACCAGGGGATTACCCGTGCACACCATCCCGAAGTGGCCGGGGCGGTGCAAAGCACTGCCGGGGAAGTGCTGTTTTACGGGGATGAGATCTGCGATGCCCGGTTTTCCAAATGCTGCGGTGGAATCACCGAACGGTATGAGCATTGCTGGGAGGAGGTGCCGCATCCATACCTGCAGCCCGTGCCGGACAGACCGGAGACCGCGGGAGGAGCGATCCCGGACCTGCGTGTCGAAAGGAACGCGGTTGCATACATCCGCAGCAGGCCGGAAGCATTCTGCAATACATCCGACAGGGAATTGCTCGGAATGGTGCTCAACGATTATGACCTGGCTTCGAAGGATTTTTTTCGCTGGCAGGTGTCTTACAGCCAGGAGGAACTTGCAGCGCTGGTCCGGGAGAAATCGGGGCGGGATTTCGGGAAGATCCTGGACCTTGTGCCGGTGGAACGTGGTGCATCGGCCAGGCTGGTCCGGTTGAAGATCGTGGGAACCCAGCAGACCATCACCATCGGGAAGGAACTGGAGATCAGGCGTTGGCTGAGCCGGTCACACCTTTACAGTGCGGCATTCACGGTGCAAAAGGAAGGATTCAGGGAGGGAGTGCCTGGAAAATTCATCTTGCACGGGGCCGGCTGGGGGCACGGGGTGGGACTGTGCCAGATCGGTGCGGCGGTGATGGCAGACAGGGGGTATACCTACCACCAGATCCTCCTGCATTATTACAGGAATGCAACCATCCGGAAATGTTATGAATAATCCCCCCGAAACACAGAAACCCGGAACCGGCAGGGCACGATCCTGGCTGTGGGTGCCCTCCCTCTATTTTGCGGAGGGGATCCCGTATGTGCTTGTGATGACCCTGTCTGTGATCTTCTACAAACGAATGGGCATTTCCAATGCCGATATTGCATTGTACACCAGCTGGCTCTATCTGCCCTGGGTGATCAAACCGCTCTGGAGTCCCGTGGTGGATCTGCTGAAGACCAAGCGGTTCTGGATCCTGGTCATGCAGCTCTGCGTGGGGGCGGGACTGGCAGGTGTGGCACTGACCATCCCCGCTTCCAGGTTTTTCCAGTATACGCTGGCCTTTTTCTGGCTGGTGGCATTCAGCTCGGCAACCCATGATATTGCAGCGGACGGGTTCTACATGCTGGGGCTTTCCAGGCATGACCAGGCTTTTTTCGTGGGCATCCGCAGCACGTTCTATCGCATTGCCATGCTCACCGGACAGGGATTGCTGGTGATCCTGGCCGGTCATTTTGAAGCGAGGACCGGTCTCCCCCCGGTGGAGGTGACGGTCACCGCATCCGGACAGACAGGGATCCCCTCCTTTGATCCGGGGAAGATCGTTACGGGAGCCGATACGGCGGTCAACGCATTCTTCACAGTGGGAGCGGTGGAGATCGGAACGGACCTGATCCCGGTCGATTCGGCTAAACAACTGGTGGCCCGCGTGGAGGCATGGAACAGGCAACACCTGTTTTATTCGGGGGCGGATGAGCCTTCCCTGCAGCCGGATATCGGGGGCAGGACAGGGAATATGGGATTGGCCTGGTTTCGCCCGGGCAAAAAACCGGAAGAAGGGGAACGCATCGTGCTTAATTTCAGTTTTGAAAGGGGAGATAAAAGCATCGGACTGGTGAAAAGTTACCGGTTCGAATTCACCGAAATGAACTGGAACCTTCCCGCATTTGCACTCTTCCAGCTGGATCCGAAGCTGGATCGTTCCACCGAAGCCACCTTTACAGGCCTCAGCGGCAACATCCGGTTGGCCTGGTCCATCGTGTTTGCCATCATCGCCCTCATCTTTGCCGGTTTTTTTCTCTATCACCGCTTCATCCTGCCAAGGCCGGAGGAGGACAAACCCGGTGAAAGCGGTGAAACTGGATTTTTCAGGGAATTCATCACCACCTTCGCGGAATTTTTCAGAAAAAAACACATTGCCGTGATCCTGCTCTTCCTGCTGGTCTACCGGCTGGGAGAATCGCAGCTCGTGAAACTTGCATCACCTTTCCTGCTGGATTCGAATGAAGACGGGGGACTGGGGCTGACCACGGGTGACCTGGGCCTGGTTTACGGGACCATCGGGATCATCGCCCTTACGCTGGGGGGGATCATCGGGGGGATCGCGGCGTCCAGGAAGGGACTGAAGTACTGGCTCTGGTGGATGGTCATTGCCATGAACCTGCCCAACCTGGTCTATGTCTTCCTTTCATTCACCATGCCTTCATCGCTCTGGATCGTGGGGGCTTCCGTGGCCGTGGAACAGTTCGGATACGGTTTCGGTTTCACGGCCTACATGCTCTACATGATCTATGTATCGGAAGGGAGACACAAAACCGCCCATTTTGCCATCACCACCGGATTCATGGCGCTGGGCATGATGCTGCCTGGAATGATCAGCGGATGGCTCCAGGAGATGTTGGGTTACCGGCATTTCTTTATCTGGGTCGTTCTCTGCACCATCCCCGGTTTCATCATCGTCCCCTTTTTGAGGATCGATCCCTCCTTCGGCCGGAGGGAGAAGAAATGAAAAAGCTGCCTTCCGGGGCACCTCATATTCCCGGAAGGCAGCATTGCTCTAACCTAAAACCTCACTAGTATCCCGGATTCTGTCCGTAATCGTTGGTAGTCCGGGTAATCTGATTCTCAGGGATTGGACGCAACACGTGGAAATCCTTGATGTTGGGTGCCGCATCGGGATTGTATGCCCGGACGCGCTCCAGCAGTTTCCCTGTCCGTTTGAGATCAAGCCATCTGCTCTGTTCCCCGAAGCACTCCCTGGACCACTCGTCCAGGATGAAATCCAGGTCAATGTCTCCTGCACCAACATGCATCTGGGCTTCTTTGCCCGGATAGGCAGCTCTTTCCCTGAGGGCATTGATGTACTGCATGGCAGCGCTCCCGTTGCCATCCCTGCCCAGCATGGCCTCGGCGGCAATCAGGTAGGTTTCGCCCAGCCTGTAAACGATGTAGTCGCGTGAACCTCTCTGCTCATTCAGCGAAGGCCGCAGGTTGTCATCGATCTTCCAGGGGCACGGGAAGATGTTGATGTGGGGCGCGTTCACAGAAACATCGGTTCTCCAGAGGCACCAGTCGCGGTCAATTTCCTCCAGGTTCCAGGTGAACAGGTTGACACCGGGAAGGCGTGCACGGACGGCGGCTGTGTCAAACTCGGCCGCGGTCTTGTCCGTGATCCAGATGGCGGTGTCTCCTACCGAAGCACCTTCCGGAATGTTATTTTCCGTGTTGTACAGCCATACGATCTGGAAAGATTTCTCGAACCTGGAATCCACATCCAGCGGCCTGAAATTTTCCAGCATCCAGGGGGTCGGCCTGAAACGGATCCAGGGACGGCCGTAGCCGTGACCCAGGGCCCGGTCCAGTCCGTCATTGAATGTCTCGTACCAAGGTCTGAAGTGGAGATGGGACTGGTTCCCGTCACCGTTCAGCATCATATCACTGGAAAACTGGATGGACCAGATGATCTCGTTGTTCTGTTCACTCTCGGCATTGTGGACCAGTCCCCCGCTGCCGTCATCCGAATTGTAGACCCGCTGGAAATCATCCAGCAGTTCACGGTCCGAATTATTGATCACATCCACGGCCAGGTCGGCTGCCCGGCTGAAATCCTGCGTTCCCTCTCCGAAAGGCTGGTAGGCCCTGGTCAGGTACACATGTGCAAGCGCGTGCTGTGCTGCCGGTTTGGTGATCCTGCCCCATTCAGCCTGTTTCATGGGAAGCACATCAATGGCATCCTCCAGGTCCGCAATGATGGCATCATAGATATCGCTTTCGGGGTCCCTTCGGGCCTCGGTCTCCACCCCGATCGTCTCTTCCAGGGTCAGGTGGACCGGGCCCCAGAACTGGACCAGGTGAAAGTAATACTGGGCCCTGAGGAATTTAACCTCGCCCACCATGACGGCCTTTTCCGCTTCCGGAATATCTGCATCCGGGGCGCGGCCGATCACCGCATTGCAGGTGTTGATCCCGATGTAGAAGTGTTGCCAGGGATTCCAGAAAGTACCGGATGACCCGTCAAGGCCCGCGATATACTTGTTGATGAACTGGGCCCCGCCATGTCCTCCGTTGGTGTATTCATCGGTTCCGAATACCGTGATCTCTCCTCCGTCTTCATTGCCGTAGAAATACCGGAACCTTTCATAAGCGGCATTCACCGCATCTTCGAATCCATCCGGTGTGCTGTAATGGGTATCCACGGTGATTCCCGAAATGATCTCTTCTTCCAGGACATCACAGGAGACACCGGACACCAATGCGACGGAAACTACTAAAATTAGATATTTAATTTTTTTCATTTTTCTCATGTTTTAGCATCCGTTATCAATTAAAAATCAACCATTAGCCCGAATGAATACATGCGGGTCGATGGAACATCGGCTGATATGTCACCTCCGTATTTCTCCGGGTCCAGTCCCTTCTGCAGGTGCGACCAGATGAAGAATGTATCCAGGTTCAGATAGAGTCTCAGCTTCTTGACACCCACATTGGACAGCACGGTGCGCGGAATATTGTAACCCAGCTGCACATTCTTGATCTTGAAGAAGTCGCCCGGGTAATAACACCTTGTGGTCTCGTAAAGCGGGTATTCCCTTGAACCATCGGGTTTGGGATGCTCATTGGTGGGATTGGTCTCGGTCCAGTAGTCCACATTCAGGTTGTTGTACCTTCCCTGCAGCGTGCTCCTGTCTCTGAGGTAACGGTTGTACACCGTATGGCCGAAAACACCCAGCAGCATGAAAGAAAAGTCGACTCCCTTATACTCCAGGCGGGATCCCAGACTGACGGTCAGGCTGGGCATGTCCGAGCCGAGGATGATCCTGTCGTCCTGGTTCAGGACACCGTTGTCATCCTGGTCCTTGATCTTGATCTCACCCGGATACTGTGCATAGACGGAAGCAGCATCTTCTTCACCGAGCTGCCAGATCCCTATTTTCTCGTAATCATACCAGACTGTAAGCGGCTCACCGATGAACCACTCGTTGCCGACATCATCCTCTCCCGTTCCGTACAGCTCCAGGATCTCTTCCTTGTTGCCGAACAGGTTCAGGTTGGTCTCCCAGCTGAAATCACCGGTGGCAATGTTCCGGGTGGTCAGGCCCAGTTCCCAGCCCCTGTTGCGGGTCTCACCGACATTCTCGAACACCGAGTTAAAGCCGGAAGTGATGGGCAGCTGCCTTTCCAGCAGCAGGTCGGATGTATGGGTGTTGTATACCTCGAAGGTACCCACGATGCGGCCCTGCATCAGCCCGAAATCCAGTCCGATGTTGGTCGTGGCAGAGGATTCCCAGCGCAGATCGGGGTTGGCCAGGGTTCCCGGCCTGAAGCCCAGTCCCGCATTGTCGCCGAAATTGTAAAAACTCCTGCTGAGTGATCCCCGGGTCTGGTAGGGGTCGATCCCCGTATTACCGGTGATCCCGTAACTGGCCCTCAGGCGCAGGTCGTTGAACAGGTCCTGTCCTGACATGAAACTTTCGCTGCTGATCCGCCACATGGCGGCCACGGAGGGGAAGAATCCCCATTTGTTGCCTTCTGCCAGCCTGGACGAACCGTCCCAGCGGCCGGTCAGGGTCAGCATATACTTGCCCATCAGCTCGTAGTTCACACGGCCCATGACAGACATGATCCCCCACTCGGAAAGGTCACTTCCCATATCGTTCACCGTCTCGGCCGTTCCCAGGTTGTGGTACTGCTGTGTTTCATAGGGGATGTTCTCCACTTCTATGAATGTCTCTTCCGCATTGGACTCCTGGATACTGTAAAGACCGGTGAAATTCAGGTTGTGATTGTCCGTTACCAGGTCGTAGGTCAGGATGTTCTCGAATGTGTACTCGTAAATCCGCTGGTGTTCCTTGCGGACCAGTGGGGTTCCTCCCTGGCGGGAGCTGGAATTGCTCCCCCGGAAAACGCCCCTCCTGTACTCCCGGAGACTGGGTCCGAAGTTCATCCTGTAACTCAGGTTCTTCAGGATGTCGGCCTCAGCGAAGATATTGCTGAACACCCTGAAAGATTCCCGTTCATCGAGGCTGATGTTCTCTTCGTAATCGGCCAGCGGGTTCCAGAGCAGCGGGTCGGCACCCGGACGGAAGATCAGGTTCCCTTCGGCATCATAGGGTTCGGCCAGCGGTGAAATGTTGCAGGCGCCCCCGTAGGTGTTGGGGCCTACATTCTGCAGTCCTTTCAGCACCTGGGTGGATGTCCCCACTTTGAGCCACTTGTTGGCCTGGTGGTCCAGGTTCACGCGGAAGGTTTTCCGGGTGTAGTCCTGCAATTCGATCACACCGCCCTCTTTGAAAAAGTTTGCCGACATGGCATAGGCAGTATTTTCATTGCCTCCCCGGATGCTCAGCTGGTTGTTGGTCTGGTAGCCGTTACCCAGCACCAGGTCCACCCAGTCGGTGGATACTCCGGCTGCATAGGCATCCAGTTCTGCCTGGGTGAAAGCGCGTCCTCCCACCTCTTTCAGCCTGTAGTACTCTTCACCGTTCATCAGATCGGGCACAGCCAGCACACTGGAGACGCCATAGTGTCCCGAATAGGATACGGTGGTGGGCATGTTCCCGCCCCGGTAGGTGGTGATCAATATCACCCCGTTGGCGCCCCTGGATCCGTAGATGGCGGTGGCTGAAGCATCTTTCAGGACCTCCATGGATTTGATATCCCTGGGGTTGAGCCCTGTAATGCTTCCCTGCCACGGAATTCCGTCCACTACGTACAGCGGTTCGTTGGTGGCGGTCAGCGATCTGCGGCCACGGATCCGGATGGTCACATCGGTTCCGGGTGTGCTTCCCCCGTTAGACAGGGCAACCACGCCGGGAGCCCTTCCCTGGAGCGCCTGGCCCGCATTCAGAACGGGCCGCTCCTGGATGTCGTCGGAAGATACCGAGCTAACGGACCCTGTGATGCTTCCCCTGCGCTGGGTACCGTATCCGATAACCACCAGCTCGTCCAGGCCGACGGCCCCGGGTTCAAGCGCCACGTTGATCTCAGTCTGGTTTCCCACCGGAACCTGCTGGGTGGTGTAACCCACAAAAGAGAAATCAAGGATCGATTCGGCCGACGGCACAGAGATTGAATAGTTTCCACTCAAATCCGAGATCGTTCCGATGGTGGTCCCTTCGACCACGATGTTCACCCCGATGAGGGGCTCTCCGGTGGCAGCATCTGTGACCACACCTGTCACAGTCCTTACCTGCGCAAATGATTGCATGCAGAATAGGCTGCAGGTGATTCCGAAGAAAAAGAATAGAAGATTTTTTTTCATAGAATTAGTTTTAGATTAGTTAGGTAAATTGGGTTGGTTTATTTGATTTGCTTATGCAATCGGTTGCAACAAGTTACAAAAACTTTTTAATTGGCCAAGAGATAACTTCATAAATTTAGATTCTGATGTAGTTTGTACCGTATGGTGCGCGTTGCGGCCTGCTCAGCATGGCATTGGCCTCCTCATCATTGAGGAATCTCTCCACCACAGGGTCCCAGTAAAGTTTCCTGGGCAGTTTCATGGCGATATGGCTCAGCAGGCAGACGCTGCAGGTACGGTGACCGATCTCTGCGGGGGAAATCGGCTCTTTCCTGCTGATGATGCAATCCAGCCAGTTCTTATGCTGCTCCTCGCTCCTGTAAAGATGGATCTCATCCTCCCCGATCACCGATTTCAGGATCTCAGGATCGCTGGCATTCAAGGCCCTGCTGCTTCTCTCCTGGGATACCGGATCACTGGCCGTGGCCTGGTAATTTCCCCTGGATACAAATATCCATCCGTCCGACCCTTCATACCTGATCCCGTTGGGGAAGCCGCCGCTGGTATACATGGTGATGCCGTTCTCGTATTCGGCCTTCACCATGAAATCACCATGGACATCCCACAATCCGGATTTGGGGAATTCAGCGACCGCCTCGAGGGATACCGGACCGGTAAATTCCGTGTCCATTCCCCATGCGGCTGAATCGAAATGATGCTGGCCCCAGCCGGTGATCATCCCGGCGCCGAACTGTTCCCTCCGCAACCATCCCGGCCGGTCGTATCCCTCTTTCGGGTGCACGCCCATTTCCGTATAATACACATAAGGGGTGGAACCCAGCCACATATCGTAATTGAGGTTGTCAGGGATGGGCTCCGGACCTGCTTCCGGACCTGCCGGATCACCCGGCAAACCAACTTTCACCGTATGCAGTTTGCCGATCCTGCCGTTCCTGACCAGTTCTGCGGCGATCCTGAACTGTTCGGAAGAGCGCTGTTGTGTGCCCAGCTGCAGGATGGTCCCCTGTCTCCTGGCGATGTCACTCAGCAACCGGCCCTCGGTGATCGTCAGTGAAGTAGGCTTCTGCAGGTAAATGTCCTTCCCTGCCAGGCAGGCTTCAATGGCCGGTTGTGAATGCCAGTGGTCGGGTGTACTGATGATCACCGCATCGATTGCCGGGTTCAGCAACATCTCCTTGTAATCATCATACATTTTTACCTCGATGGCATTGTCGCTGTTCTCTTTCCTGGCATAAAAGTTTTCCACGAACTTTTTGCCGTCCAGCATGCGGTTTTTGTCCACATCACTTACGGCAATCACCCGGGAGACATCCCATCGCATCGTTCCTGGAAGGTCATGGCCCCTGGCGATCCGGCCGCACCCGATCTGTCCGATCTGGATCTTGTTGCTGGGTGCGCTTTTACCGAATACCGACGAGGGTACCACGGTGGGTATTACCATGGCACTGGCTGCTGCCGCAGATGTGGTTTTTAAGAAATTTCTTCGTTTCATGGGTTTATGGTTTTTATAGGATTGAACATGCATTCATGATGATCCGGCCTATTCGCCGCTGTACTTTTCAAACTGGGCCGCAATGCCGGCTTCCTGATGATCGCCGGTATGTACCAGGACCCTGTACCGCAGTTTCAGCAGCCGGCCTTTTTGCAGTACCGTATTCTTCCCGTTTTCAGGCCAGTACATGGGTGTGGGAGAAAAAAAACCGTAATCCCGGGTGAACCAGGGTGCCGGGAACCATTCATTGGACGGGTGCTGAAGAATGGCAATGCCTTCTTTGGTACCCATCCGGGCTCCGTGATAGTCCATCCACGGAGAGCGTTTCCCGAAGGTGTCCTTCTCCCCGGTCTCGCCTTCCGCATTCACCATGGTTCCCCCGTTGGTGACGGCCAGGTCAGGGTCCATCCTTACGCTCAGGAGCGAGTGGTTCGTTTTTTCGATGGTCACATCCATCAACATTTCCATGATGATCTCAAAGTCGATCTGGTACATCGCATCGGAAGGAGCAGTAACCTTGATGGTCCGCACATCCCTGATGGGTGCCATGGCCCCTGGCCGTTTCCAGATATTTTCATTCTCAATGACCACCCTGTCACTTCCCGATTCCAGGATATCGGCCCTCAGGGGAATGATCTGTCCCTCGTCCAGTCCCTCCTGCCAGTAATTGCCCCCGTTTACCCGGTCACACCCGAAGAAAAGGGAACTGTGATGGGGGTAATTGGCATTCCTCATGGAGGTTACACTTGCCTTCGAGGGACCGTTCACCGGGAAAAAGAAAGGATATTTCTCGTATGTGGAAAGGATGTAATTTGTCAGCAGGTCCCCGTTGATCCTGATCTCGATCTTATCGCCCAGCTTTTCGGCTGTTACTTTCTTCTGTGCCGGGCCCTGTATTGCGATCAGGCAAAGCACCGGGATGATATACAATGCGCTCTTTCTATTCATCATCTGTGCAATGTGTTATTTGTCAGGTCCCAGGATCTCAACCCTGGGAGGATTGGCGAATCCCTGCCAGTACATCTCCGCCTCTTCCGCGGAAACATTTCCGTCGAACACCAGCAGGCGGTACTTCAGGGTATAATCCCTGCCCTCATCCAGTTTCCAGTCCTTGTGCCGGATGGGGCAGAACTCGAAGTACATGTCCCCCCGACCCCGGTTCTGGTCCACGGGCCATACCCGCATGGGTTCCGGGAAATCCCGGTTGGAAGTGTGCCCCATGAACAGGATGCCGCTTCTGCCTTTTTCCGAGACAGACGCTCCTTCCACAATGCACCACTTCGCTTTGCTGCCGTCCGCAGTCAACCTGTCTTTGCCTTCGGAGGTGAGGACGGTGCAGTTATCCTTGTGCCAGTCCCCGGTGGCCCGGTATCCGATCCCGCCGCCATACCGGTAGGCATCCAGCATGATCCCTGAATCGAGCGGGGTATTCAGCGTGGTGGTGTAATCGATCAGCCATGCATCGCCTTTCCCCACATTCCAGGCCCGGACGTCCAGCACCTCGTTCATGGCCACCCGGTCTTCTCCCCGTCCGCCGAAATCAATATGCTCCTGTAAGGCTTTAAAACCGCTGTAGACAGGTCCTTCTATTTCAGAGAGGAAACCGCTGAATCTGACGGTTCCTTCTCCTTTCATCAGGTTCCAAAAGTCCACCTCCCGGCCGTTGATATGGGTTTTCGTCCAGGGACCCCAGATCCCGTAATGGTGATAGTGGTCCGGTGCCTGGATCCTCGAAAGGACCTGTCCGTCGGGGGACCACAGGGGATGAATGAAGCCTGAACGCTTGAACAGGACCGGAACTCCCTCGGGCGGGTACATCGTTTCGAACTGGTAATCCAGTACAGGATGATCCTGGTAACTCAGGTTGAGGCTCTGATGCTTTTTATGCAACCTGACAGGAGTGGATGCCGGGTTCCCCTCCTGCCTGAGAAGAACGAACCGCCGGCTTTCCCCTTTGGCGGTTTCGCCGGCAAGTATAAACCACAGCCTGGTGGAGTGTCCGGTCTCCAGCTGACAGGGAACAGGAACTTGCTTGTTACCGACAACCTCAAAGAGCAGCAGGCTGCCGCTGTCCTCATTATGGTTGATCTGGTCCAGGTTTACGCAAACCGGGCAATCCAGGCGGCCAACGTCACCTGCAGAAACATTCAAACTTGCGATTTCCTGGGCTGATATTTGCAGGGCGACCAGCAGCAGTGTGATTGTTAGTGTTCGTTTCATACCATATATATATTATATCATCTGTTTCAGCTGTACTTTGCGACCGCGTCCGTGAAAGCCCGGATCTGTTCCGAGGTCACATCCGGGGGCATTCCTCCGCCGCAGGACATGATGACCCTGCTTTTCTGCTTCAGTCCCCCGATCAGAGCCTTCACCGCTTTTTCAATCTCTTCGCCGGTGCCGTTGGCCAGTACATCCCTGGGAGGGATGTTCCCCATCATGGTGACACGGTCCATCGTGAGCGTTTTCAATTCATTGAGATCTGATTCAAAACCCATATTGAAAAGGTTGACGCCCATCTCGTTCATGTATTTGATGGAAGACTTGCAGGTGGCATCGTTATGCAGGAACTTCACCGATGCCTCCCTGCTGAAAAGCTTTTTGAAATAGGGCAAACCGAATTCCCTGAATTCTTCTTCCCCGATAAAGCCGATGATGTCATCCAGGACGAAGATTCCGTCGATGGTGGGGATGGACGCTGCCTGCAGTTCATGCCATTCGAGCAGGTATTCATTGATCAGATCGAGGAGCTGATGGACCTCTTCCGGATTCGTGATCATCGCGGTCATGAATTCGGTCATCCCCATCAGGAAAGAGGCGATATTGAGCGGACCCCTGGATACCGAAAAGCAGATCCGGTGACCGCTGTCCTCGATTTTTTGCCTGTTAAGCAGCAGGCGGTTGAGCATGAAGGGGGCAAAACCGTCCGTCTTGGGATCCGGCTTTTTCATTTTCGGTATTTCTTCCATGGAATGGATCACCCTGTGTGTGTTGGGAAACTCATTCTTCGGGAGGGCGCATTTTGAACCGAATGCCGATGGTTCCGTACACATTCCGAATTCAGACCAGAAACCGGGAAGGAACATGACACCGGGGAATGTATCCGCCACATGCAGGTTTGCATTCAGCCAGATTTCGTCATTTGTAAAATAATCGAGAATATTTACTCCGTACCAGTTGGGCAACCAGGGACTGTCCACGATGAATCCGGTGGGAATGGGATTAAATGCTTTTCCGTCAATGACATCCCGGAGTTTATTCCATTGAGCTTCGGTCACTTGTCAATTTTTTCATCATAAATGTAGAAAAATTGCAACCGATTGCAATGAAAATGGCGGATTTTTTTTACATTTAATACCACAATCCGGTTAACCGGGATTTTATCCCATGAACCAGAAAAAAGAGGTTACCATATATGATATTGCCAAGGCACTGAACCTTTCAGCTTCCACGGTGAGCAGGGGATTGAGAAATCATCCCGCCATCCGCAAAGAGACCACCAGGAAGATCATCGATAAGGCCCGGGCCATGGGGTATCAGCAGAATACCTTTGCCCGGAACCTGAGAAAGAACAGGTCCAACACGCTGGGAGTGATCCTGCCCAGGCTTGACAGCAGCTTCCAGTCTTCGGTCGTGGCCGGTATTGAAAAGAAAGTGAATCAGAAGGGCTATAACCTGATCATCAGTCAGTCGCATGAATCTGTGGAAAAAGAAAAGGTCAACATATCCACCATGTACAACAGCCGGGTGGAGGGACTGCTGATCTCCCTGGCCTGTGATACCAGGGATCTGAACCACCTGGACATGTTTTTCGGGAAAGGGATCCCGGTGGTCCTGTTTGACCGGGTCAAGGTGGATTCTCATTACAAATGCACAAGTGTGGTGATCGATAACAAAAAAGCGGGATATGATGCGACATCACACCTCATCGAACAGGGATGCCGCAGGATCATGTTCATCGGGGGGAACCTGGTCTGTAATGTGTACAAGGAACGGTTCGCGGGTTACAGGAAAGCGCTAGCAGAACACGGGATCTCCGATGATAAACAGCTGACATTCATCGATATCCTGAACGAGGAGACCGGCACGTTTGCGGTAGAAAAGATACTGAAGATGGATTCTCCACCGGACGGGATATTTGCCGCCAATGATTCTTCGGCTGTTTCCGTGATATGTGAACTGAAACAGCACGGGATCCGGGTCCCGGAGGATATCGCCGTGGTCGGGTTCAACAATGTGCATCTCTCCAGGGTGATCGAACCCGGGCTGACAACCATCCACTACCCCGGCAGGGAAATGGGGGAGGTGGCCGCATCCACGCTCATCGAAATACTCGGCCAGGACTATCCGGTACTGACAAAAACCATTGTACTGGATCATCAGCTGGTCGTCAGGGAATCCTCCATGAAGAAAAAACCCTTACCTGTTGCTGGATGATGATCGGGATTGTGGGGGGCACAGGGCCTTATGCCGGACTTGACCTGTTGCGCAAAGTGCTTGACAATACCGTGGCGGGAAACGACCAGGAGCATCTGGACACCCTGCTTTTCTCCCTGCCTTCCGGGATCCCGGACCGTACCGCATATTTGCTGGGAAAGACCGGGGTAAATCCCGGTGTGGTCATTGCAGAGGTACTGATCCGGTTGGAAGCGGCCGGTGCAACGGTTGCGGGCATCCCCTGCAACACCGCACATGCAGAAAAGATCTTCGGGGTGATCCTTGACAGGCTGCAGGCAAGCGCCAGCCGCATCAGGCTGCTTCATATGATCGACGAAACCATTGTTTACCTGGCAAAAACTTACCCCGGGCTTTCCAGCATCGGTGTGCTTTCCACTACCGGGACCTATCGGAGCGGGGTGTACGCGAAAGCACTGGAGAATATGGGATACCAGGTCGTTCTGCCTGCTCCTGAGTTGCAGGAAAGATTGATCCATCCCGCCATATACGATCCGGAATACGGGATCAAATCCTGCCCGGATCCCGTCCACCCCAGGGCCAGGGAAAATCTTCTCAGCGGGATCGCTTACCTCGAAAAGCATGGGGCGGAGGCGGTGATTCTGGGATGTACCGAGATCCCCATGGCGGTGAGTGCGGAGGAAGCCGGAAGCCTGATGGTTATCGACCCGACCAGGGTCCTTGCCAGGGCACTGATCCGCAGTATCGATCCTTCAAAACTGAAACCTGAAAACTGAAAAAATGTACATGCATCCATTCCTGGCCGTTTTCTGGCCGGTCCTTCTGGTTGGCAGCCTGACATGCTTCTCCCAGGACCGGCAACGAGCCAGGGAACTGGGGATCGAGCCGGGGATCCTAACCCCCGGTCAGTGGAATGCCATTACGGATGTGGCGGGAGTCAGGGTGGGTCACCGGACATTGATCGAAGGTGATTCGGTCAGGACGGGGGTGACTGTGATCATCCCACACGATGGCAACCTGTTCCAGGAGAAGGTGCCGGCGGCTGTAAGTGTGGGAAATGGTTTCGGGAAAGCTGTCGGATTCACCCAGGTGAAGGAACTGGGCAACCTGGAAACCCCGGTTGCACTGACCAATACACTGGATGTGTTCACGGCAGCAGAGGGACTCGTGCAGTATATGCTTGCATTGCCCGGAAATGAAGAGGTCCGGTCGGTCAACCCTTTGGCAGGAGAGACCAACGACGGGTGGTTGCATGATATTCGCGGGGGACATGTGCGCATTTCCCATGTGCGCGAAGCCATTGCATCGGCCGGATCCGGACCGGTGACTGAAGGTTGCGTGGGCGCAGGGACAGGCACGATCTGTATGGGATTCAAAGGGGGGATAGGGACCGCGTCCAGGGTGCTGCCCGGGGAAATGGGAGGGTATACGGTGGGGGTGCTGGTGCAGACCAATTTCGGGGGGATCCTGACCATCAACGGTGCACCGGTGGGAGAGGAGCTTGGAAATCACTACATGGCCGGACGGGTGCCATACCAGGTGGACGGCTCATGCATGATCGTCATCGCCACCGATGCGCCGCTCTCATCCCGGAACCTGGAAAGACTGGGCGATCGCTCGTTCCTGGCCTTCGGGAGGGTCGGAGGATTTTCCTCCAACGGGAGCGGCGATTATGCCATAGCGTTCAGTACCCATCCTGCGTTGCGGATCCCCCACCAGTCGGGTGAGGCCGAGCAGTCGGGACCGCGGCTCCGCAACGACCGCATGTCACCCCTCTTCCTGGCCGTGGTGGAAGCCACCGAAGAAGCGATTTACAATTCCCTGTTCATGGCCGGCCCGATGGAGGGCCGGTCCGGAAGAAGCATGGATGCCCTGCCCGTAGGGGAGACCCTGGAGATCCTGGACAGATACCATGCCCGCTGCCGGATCCTCCGTCAGGATTGATTCTCCGGCGGTCTTCCCATTATTTGTGCCGTTTTTTTTTAATTTTACCCGTTATTCACCGGATTATCATACTCCACGAGAAAAATGAGGCCTTATATTCTTGCTGAAACCAGCTGGCAAACAGTAAAAGATGAGCATTACCGGCTTGCGGTCCTGCCCTGGGGGGCCACCGAGGCGCATAATTATCACCTTCCGTATGGCACCGATAATTATGAATCGGAGGCCATTGTGTACGAATCTGCAAAAGTGGCCTGGGAGCGGGGCGCAAAGGTGGTTGTCCTTCCCACCATACCGGTGGGGGTGAACACCGGTCAGACCGATATCGCAATGACCCTGAACCTTTACCCGAGCACGCAGATGGCCATCCTGGGCGATCTGGCGGAAAGCCTGGCCGGTCACGGCATTGATAAACTGCTGGTGGTGAACGGACACGGGGGCAATGATTTCAGGCAGATGATCAGGGAAGTGGGGAGACTGTTCCCGGAGATGTTCATCTCCACCTGCAACTGGTTCCGGTCGGTGAACAAGCAGGAGTGGTTCGAGCATGAAGGAGACCATGCCGATGAAATGGAAACCAGCCTGATGCTCCATATCCGGCCCGACCTGGTACGGCCTCTTTCCGAGGCTGGGAGCGGAGCCGCGAAAAAATTCAGGGTCCGGGCACTGAATGAGTCCTGGGCATGGGCCGAGAGGAAGTGGAGCAGTACTACGAATGATACAGGGGTCGGAGATCCCCGAAAGGCTACCGGGGAAAAGGGCCGGAAATGTTTTGAGGAGGTGACCGCCAAGCTTGCCGATCTGATGGTGGAACTTGCCATGACAGAATTGGATGAGCTTTATATGTGAACAGATCAGATACAAACCCGCCGTATGCAATTCATATCAAAAGTAGAATCAGCGTTCTATAAAACTTCCGGTTCACAGGCTATGCACACCCGCATTCCTTACATCGTGGTGGAGAATTTTCCGCTGCTGGGACTTTTTACCGCCCTGAGGTTCCTTGAGTGGGTCAGGGAGCATCCCGAAGGGATCATCAGTCTGCCCACCGGAAAAACACCCGAATATTTCATCAAATGGACATCCTATCTGATGGAGCACTGGGATAGCCGAAAGATCAGGGATCTGAGGAGCAAATACGGGATTGGCCGGATGGGCAAGCCTTCCCTGGGAAAGCTCCGGTTTGTACAGATCGATGAATTTTATCCCATCAGTTCCCGCCAGCACAACAGTTTCTGCAATTACGTGATGAAATATTATATCAGGGGGTTCGGGCTGGATCCCCGAAGGGCACTGTTGATCAATTCAGATGAGATCCCCCTGGCTGAAGGCCGTCACTTTACCGAGGTGTTCCCCGATAACCGGGTGGACCTCACCCTCAGGTACAGGGAGCCCAAAAGCCAGTTTGAGAAAGTGCAACAGGCTTCCATCTTTTCCATCGATAACTGGTGTGTCGATTACGAGAAAAAGATCAGGGAGCTTGGAGGGATCGGTTTTTTTCTGGGCGGCATTGGTCCCGATGGCCATATTGCCTTCAATGTCCGGGGATCGGATCATTTTTCAACCACCAGGTTGACGGAGACCAATTTCGAGACCCAGGCGGTGGCTGCCTCCGATCTGGGGGGCATCGAGGTTTCCAGGAACAGGCTGGTGATCACCATCGGGCTGGAGACCATTACCTGCAATCCGGAAGCCGTGGCCATTATTTTTGCTGCAGGTGAGGCCAAGGCGCCCATGGTGAGGGATGCGCTGGAGAAAAATCCTTCCAACCTGTATCCTGCCAGTGCGCTTTCAAAGCTGGATCATGCAAGGTTTTACCTGACCACCGGTGCCGCTTCATCCCTTCAGTCATCCGTGGATGCTTACTACAGCCAGGGAGAATGGTCCCAGGAAAAAACAGACCGGGCTGTCATCGATCTGTGTGTGAAGCTGGCCAAATACGGCCACCATCTGACCATGAGCGATTTGAAAGAGGACCGGTACTGCAGGATGATCCCCGGACTGGATGAGCATACGGTTCCTTCCGTGATCCGGTCCGCTATTGAAAGGTTCGAGAAGGGTATGTTTACCGAAACAAGCCAGGTTCTTTACCACACGGGGCCCCACCATGACGACATCATGCTGGGGCTGCTTCCGCATATCCACCGGCTCATGCGGAATGAGACCAACGCGAATTTTTTCTCGATCCTCACTTCGGGATTTACGGCGGTGACCAACAAATTCATCATCGAAGCCCTGGAAGATACCAGGCATTTTCTGGATGTGGGACTGATCCAGATGACCCGGTACCCGGATTTTTTTGAAACCGGGTACAAGTATAAACGGGACAAAGATGTAAACCATTACCTTCTCAAAGTGGCCTCGGGGGAGGATTATGAGCTCAGGCGCGGCCTGGCCCACAGGCTGGTGCGCGATATTGTCGGCCTGTACGGGGTGAAGAATGCGGACCAGCTGAGGGATGAGATCAACAACATCCTGATGATCCTGAAAAAAAGCTATGACGGCGAGATCAACCTGCCTGATATCCAGAAGCTGAAAGGCATGGTGCGTGAATTCGAGGAAGAACTGGTATGGGCCTGCTTCGGGATCCAGTCCCGCAATGTGCACCACATGCGTCTGGGTTTCTATACGGGAGATGTTTTTACGGAGCAGCCGAACCGTGAAAGGGATGTGCAGCCCATTCTGGCACAGCTGCGCGAGATCAGTCCCACCATTGTCAGCCTGGCTTTTGACCCGGAAGGCAGCGGTCCGGATACCCATTACAAAGTCCTCCAGGTCATTGCCGAGGCCCTGAAGCTGTGGAGCAGGGAAAAAGATCTCTCAGGCCTGAGGATCTGGGGCTACAGGAATGTATGGTACCGGTTCCATCCGGCAGAGGCCAACCGCATTGTACCGGTATCACTGAATGCCATGGGAGTGATGGACGATGCTTTCACAAACAGTTACCTGAGCCAGGTGGATGCTTCCTTCCCCAGTTACCAGCATGACGGGAAATTCAGCGATCTTACCAAAAGGATCTGGGTGGAACAGCTGAAAATGATGCAGCTGCTCCTGGGCAAGAACTATTTCTACCAACATGAAAGTCCCCGCGTCAGGACCACCCACGGGCTGCTTTTCTACAAAGAGATGACCCTGGAAGAATTCCTTACCCACGCGCGTGCACTGGAGAAGTCCATGGAAGGCGTGGTCCTCTGAGCTGGTATTGTTCCTGACGGAACCGGTAACCGCCGCTACGAACCTCCCTTCGGTCCGGCCCGTCAGGCGGCTTATTCCCGGTTCCGCACAGGATAAACCCCTCTCAGATGGGCCTGTACCTTTCATTGCGGATGGATTCTACAGGAACGGATTTCAGGGGAAGGGACACTATATCACGGACTGAAAGGAGTTATATGGTCCCGACCTGAAAGCCGTTCATGTCCTGGTGGCCGTGCCTTCCGCAGTATACGGTATCGCTGCGAAACCTGCTGCTTCGCACCAGTTCAGGCAGCGATGCCCGCATCTGCGTCAGGATATTGCTTCCGGAGGCATCTCCGATAAGCTGCCTACAATTATTTTCGCAGAAAAGAATTTCAGCAGCGGTTGGAGATGCCTCCGGGAGTTATGGTTTCCCGAACCGCAATCCCTTGTCAGAGCTCCTTGATCTTGATGTTTTGGAACCACACGGCATGCCCGTGGTCCTGGAGGCCGATGTAGCCGGTTTTGGCCACACGGGCAAAATCTGGGTTGAAATCCGGGAACTTACTTTCTTCGATCATCTTGTTCCACTCGTCGGTCCAGAGGTGGAACTCCATGGTATTTTCACCATTCATCCGGAAAACGACGGTTCCTTCGTAAACGATGATCTCCGATTGGTTCCACTCATCGGCACATTTTGCATTCTGGGGCTCCGGCGGGATCAGGTCATACAGGCTGCCGGCCCTCCGGTTACCGTTCACACCCAGCGTATTGTCAATGTGGTTGCTGCAGTTGTCCAGGATCTGGTACTCCGGGGCGGTGTACCAGATATTTTTGTCCGGGATCTCCTGCACCAGGAAAAAAATGCCCGAGTTGCCACCCTCCGAGATCATCCAGTCAAGTTTCAGATGGAAATTGGTAAACTTTTTGTCATAGATGATATCACCTCCGAATCCGGCTTCCCCCATGCCCGACTCAGAGCACTTGATGGCCCCGTTCTCGATGGCCCAGCCTGTGTCGGGAAATGCTTCCATGTTATAACCCCGCCAGCCTTCGGTGGTTTCCCCGTCGAAAAGCAACATCCAGCCCTCTTCCTTTTCCTGGTCGCTCAGGGTATTGGGAGTTGCCTTCACCTCTTCGGCCGATTCGGCTTCACTGTCCTTTTTTCCCGAAGAAGTACAGGCGGCAAGACCGCCGATCAGCAGTGCTGAGATAAAAATCAGAATATTCTTTTGCTTCATTTTCATGCGTATTTAAGGTTCAACTTTTTTTGCGGTCCCATCAGGCAGGCATGCCGGGAAGTTCCCAGTTGCCTTCTCTCGGTGTATGCCTGACCAGTTCCTCGGCGAATGCTTTGGCCGAAAAAGGCTCGGTCCAGGTTTTATCGAAGGTGGGATTACCATCTTCAATGTAGAATCCATCCTCCACGCAGACGCGCAATTCTTCACTGCCGGAGATATTGGTGAACTCCATCTTCTCGCCGTCCCATTCCAGTTCCTTGTTCAGGCCCTGGAGACGGACCGCGTTGACCCCCATCACCACCATTTCATTGAAAGGTCCCGCTTCACTGAAGGGAGATGCCGTCTGGACCCGGTTTTCGGGACTCTCCTTGCAGGCCCTGACCCAGTCCATCTCATGACTGGTTTCCACGCGGCGCCTTACCTTCGGGGCATCGGGGACCCTGCCTGAAAGCAGCCACGGGTCTTTCCCGTAACATCCGCAGATAAGGGTGTCTTTGGATCCGTGGAAAAGCACACCGCCGCCGGCATCATTCATATCCCTTCCTTCGGGCCACCACTTGGGCTTCATAGGCTGCAGTCCGCCGTCATACCATGTGACCTCCACTTCGGGGAACTTCACCCTGGGAGCAGGCTTGCGTTCGGGGTAAGTCAGTCTGACCATCTGTGCATTGGGTGCGCATTTGGTCAGCAGCAGCGTGGAGCTTCCCTGTACTTTGGTGGGATACTTCAGCTGCAGCCCTACGAAAACGGGGTGCAGAATATGACAGGCCATGTCGCCGAGTGCCCCGGTTCCGTAATCCCACCATCCGCGCCAGTTCCAGGGGGTATAAATCTCATGGTAGTCGTTCATGACGGCGGGACCGGTAAACAGGTCCCAGTCCAGGGTTTTGGGCACCTTCATTTTCTCCTTGGGCACATTCAGTCCCTGCGGCCAGATGGGACGGTCGGTGAATGCTTCCACCTTCCTCACTTCGCCGATCTCACCGTTCAGGATCCATTCCACGATCAGGTTGACCCCTTCCCCGGAAGAACCCTGGTTGCCCATGGAAGTGGCCACCTGGTATTTATCGGCCAGCCTGGTCAGCAGCCTGGATTCGTAAACCGAGTGGGTGAGGGGCTTCTGCACATACATGTGCATGCCCATGGTCATCCCGTGGGATGCCACGAGTGCATGGGTATGGTCGGCCGTAGCCACCACCACGGCATCGATGGATTTACCCATTTCGTCATACATCTTCCTCCAGTCCCAGTACTTTTTTGCATTCGGGTAATCATCAAAACAGGTTTTGGCGTATTTCCAGTCCACGTCACACAGGGCTACAATGTTCTGGTCCCTGATGGCCCTGAGATTGCTGCGTCCCATTCCCCCGACGCCGACCCCGGCGATGTTCAGCTTATCACTGGGAGGAGTGTATCCCAGTCCGCTGACAACGTGACTTGGGATGATGGTGAATCCTGCAGTTGCAGCGGCCGTGGTTCCGAGAAATCTTCTTCTGGAAATACCGCTTCCGTTTTCTTTGCTCATAATACCTAAGAATTTAGTTAGATTTCGTTTTGTGGAAAGTTATCGCACGTTTCACAAGGATCAGTTATCGCCTCACAATTTAATAATAAAAATCAATAGTTGAAATTCATCTATTCAAATGTCTGGATGGACAAAGACTTATTTTATTGCCGAACCGGCCGATGGTTCATGGATGCTGATGCAATGGAATCCCCCGCTGTAATAGTTGAGCGTATCAGCCCGTACTTTGATAATCTGCCTTTCCGGAAAGGTCTGTTTAAATATATCCAGTACTTTTTGTTCTTTATTTATCAGAACTTTGTCTTCTGAGGTATCCGAAACATAGGATGGCAATATGATCAGTGAATCGGTAATTATAAAATTCATGTAACTGGTAACCAGGGTGACGAGTTTTCCCTCTGGCCCTGACCTTCGGTCAGAAATGATCAACGGGGCAAAAGGCACCTCGATCACTTTAAATTTATTACCATCCTGATCTGTACTATGATTCAGAATTTCCAGATTTTCATCCATTCTCTGCTTTGCTTCTGCAAGTATTGGGTGACGGTTTGCTTCAACTTCCGAAACACTACTGATGAATATGGTGTTTGCATTAGCGAACCGGCAGAATTCATCCACATGACCGTTTACCCCTTTTGGATAAATCTGGTCATAAATGGGACCGGAACGAAAATTATCATCCTGTGGAATTCCCTTTTTTAACCAGATGATCTTTTTTTGGCCAAGTTTACTGAACATCTCCTGTTCAATCTCATTTTTGGATCTGTTTTGGTTTACCTCCATTTCATGTGCTTCACACAATATCATTGTTCCTTTCCCATTTACTTCCCTGGAACCACCAGTGCTTTGAAACGCGCTCACTATCACAGGGATCCCTGTAATGGTGGAATAATTTTTAATAAATTCAGGATCGGTCCAAAAGTATGTGAATTGAACCATCTTCTTCTCACCTGACCGATTGACGAGGAAAGCAGGACCGTAATCTCTGATCCATATATTATCCAGCGGCATATCCATGATTACGAACCGGACGTTTTGGGGCAGGGAACCGTAATTATCCAAAACATTCCTGATGTGGATCGTATCCTTCTTTATATTGCCTACAAAAAGGGTTACTTTGTCCTTTTTTGATATGATTCCTATTAGTTTTGGTACTATCTCATAGTAGTCTTCAGACCATACAAAACCGGTCGATTCGCAAGATTCAAACTCAGCTGGATGGTAGAACTGAGAACGGGATGTATCGTATTGGCACGCATTCAGAAAAAGAAAAAAAGCAACAATCGATGCAACCGGGAACATGTGTGGTTGATGCATTGGTCTATCATAATTGATTGAACAATAATAGCCAATGAAAACATAAGGATGAAGAAGGAAAGCAAATATTGCTGTAAAAAAACACCAAACAACCATCATAGCAGAGATAATTATTTTTTTTTTTAAATTTAGCCAATGGCCAGGCTTTAAAAAATGCGTAGATCAAAGATAGACAATCGAATGCATTTGGGGAAGTTGATGGATTGGTGAGCGACTTGAATTTTAGAATGTGGATTGACAAATATAATAACTGTTTAAGATAACCGCTGTAATGACTAAGGCAAGGATAATCATGTTAATGGGCCTGGGGTTTTTGATCTTCAGAGGTTGTAACC
Source organism: Bacteroides sp. (assembly GCA_011056635.1). Taxonomy (GTDB): domain Bacteria; phylum Bacteroidota; class Bacteroidia; order Bacteroidales. Next base: position 41,923 of record DSEO01000153.1, on the reverse strand, counting down.
CCGATTGGAAAGGTGAGGATAAGTACAGCCGTCCGGATTGGCTTGCAGGCAAGGTCTACACGCAATTGCTGGATCAGCCGGATCTTTCAACCTTTACTAGATGCGTTGAGTTATCCGGGTATGATACGATCATAAACAGATCGGGCAGTTACACAGTTTTTGCACCCAACAATGAAGCATTTAGCAATTGGTTCCAGCAGCATCCCCTTTATAACAGCCCTGAGGATTTACCCGATGACGCACTTCAGCGGCTTGTAAAATACCATATTGTCCAGAATCCATGGAGTAAGAGCCAGCTTCAGCAACTTGATGTCTGGGGGTGGATCGATACCCTTGACATTAACAATGACAAGCCACGGGGGTATAAAAGGGAGACTCTGCTTCTTAATAAGAACCGGAAACTCGGTATAGGTTACAGTGAAGTGGATAAATCCATTCGGATTGTTGATACGCTTCAGTCCAATTTGTACAGGGTTCACCTTACTGACTCCCGAAAGTATGCTCCTGTATTTTTCAGGGATTACTTTGAAATTTACGATCTCAACTCAGACGACTACACTTTTTATTTTGATCGTCCATTCGAGAGTTCAAAGGATATATATTATGCAGGCGCCAGGATCGTGGGAGATGAGATCTTCGCTGAAAATGGATTTGTTTACAACATCGACAGGGTGGTTGACCCACTGGATAATGCATACGAGATCCTGGAGTCGGACCGAAACGGTCAATCTTATGCTGCATTCCTTGGTCTTCTCAACAGGTTTCCGGAATTTCGTTATAATGAAGAGGCTACGTTCGATCAGCCCGGGGCCAGGGAAGGTTATGTTGTGGATTCGCTGTTTGATGTTACTTATCCTGATCTGGCCTTTGACATCCTGAACGAGAGAACCACTGCTCCCAGGGGTACTTTCGGTTTACCGGGAAATGTATCCATCAGGTACCATCATGGAGTTGCTGCTCCTGCTGATCAGGCACTTAATCAGCTAATAAACGATTTTCTTGCAGGTACGGGCCGATGGGGTAACCTGGAGAGTGCTCCCCTGCATATCAAACGAATCATTGCCAACACGCATCTTTCAACGAATCCGATCTATCCCTCAGATTTTACGGAAGGATTTATCAACGGGGAGGATGACAGGGTCTACATTGATCAGGATGACATACTGGACAAACAATATGGAAGCAATGCCACGTTCATTGGTCTTGGCAAAGCCCTGATACCAAGAGCCTTCAGTAGCGTATCCGGTCCTGTATATCTTCTCAGGGGATATTCATATTCCATGTATGCAATTGAAAAATCAGGGTTGCTGCCTGCCCTTAAGAGAGAAAATGAACAGTACATGCTGTTTGTCGAGAATGACGTTGATTGTCAGCAAGACTCTTCGCTCTGGTATGATTATTCCACGGAGAGTTTTCATCTGTACCAGGGCCATGCGGCAACATCACAACGTTATAATTTAAATGTCAACGAATTACGGACGCTGATCCTGAATCATGTCGGCAAAAGGACTCCCTTCGGGATAGCCCGGAAAGAATTCATTCAGAATCTGGCGGGAAACTATTTGGTTGTGAATAATTTAACTGGCGAAGTTGCTGGAACGGCACCCACCACTGAAGGGTACCGGGGAGAGAGTGTTGTACCCGAATTTCCTGAGCAGATCAGCACAGATGCAGATAACGGGATCACCTACAGGATCAGGAACTGGTTAAGTTTCTCTGCTTCAAATCTCTTCGTCCAGATTTCAAGTAATTATCCCGTATTTCACAATTTACTCAGGAAGGCAGGTCTGACAATTGATTCACAGAACCGTTATACGTTCTTGTCCGAAACAGAAAATTACACGGTTTTTGTGCCAAACGATTCGGTCATGACTGCCTATCGTGCCGATACACTTTCAATCGCAGACCTGCGCAATCTGCTGATGCTTCATTTTGTTCAGGGCAATCTTATTTTTACCGACGGGAGTACAAGCCCGGGATATTATAAGACAACAAGGATTGATGAATCTTCCACAGAATTCTCTGTGGTATTCTCCAGCATCTATATCAATCCCGGAATAGATATCATCACGATCCCCGACAGGGCGGGGAACGCATTCTTAAATGTTGAGGAAGCGGAAACTACCAACCTGATGACCGGGCGTAATTTAGGCGAAGGGACGGAAGTCTTTCCGGTTGTCATTATTAACAGCGTGATTCACCAAACGGACAGGGTACTTGACATTGAACAACTTGATTCCAAATAATCATTCATACATGAACATGGGGAAAAAAGCGTTTATCTTACTGTTGGCGCTGGGATGTGCGTTCCCGGCTTTCTCTCAGCAAAGCAAAATCATCAGGGGAAGAGTCATGGATAAGAATGAAAATACACCGGTCATTGGCGCCAATATCATTGAATTTGATAAAGAAAACCGCATTATCAACGGGACCATCTCCGATGTGAACGGCGATTTTATCCTGGAGATGAGGAATGTTGAAAATGTGATCAGGATCAGTGTCATTGGGTATAACACCAAAGAAATAGACCACAGGGTTTCGGGACCCCTGATGATTGAGCTTGAAACTTCCAATGTGGAGCTGGAGGAAGTAACTGTAACCGCAGTGGCCAAGTCCAATTTCAACCTGACCAACATTGACGAAAGGGATAAAGCTTCATCCTCTGTAAAGGTGGACCTGATAGAGATGCAGGAAGCAGGGGCTCTCTCTGCTGCCGATGCGCTTCAGGGTAAAGTGAGTGGATTGGACATCATCTCTGCCTCCGGTGATCCGGGATCAGGTTCTCAGCTGGTGATCAGGGGGCTTAGCTCAATGGGGAACAACCAGCCTCTTATTGTTGTCGACGGTATTCCTCAATTTCGTGTATCCCAGGATTTTGACCTGAGTTCAGCAGATAGCGAAGACATCAGTGAACTGATAAATATTGCTGTTCAGGATATTAAGTCAATTGAAATACTGAAGGATGCGGGATCCACTGCTGTATATGGATCAAGAGGAGCCGACGGAGTTCTATTGATCGAGACTCATTCCGGGAAACTGGGGAAAGTTCAATTTGATTATCAGTATAAGAACAGTCTGAATTTCCAGCCGCCGGCTATCCCCATGCTCAATGGTGATGAATATATCATGTTGCAGCTTGAGGAGTGGCATAATGCCAGGGGTATTTTCGAAATACCCCCCGAGATAGCATATGACAGGGATTATAGCGATTTCTATAACTATTCGGCGAACACAGATTGGTTAGGAGCTATCACTCAGAATTCAATGACGAACGACCATTATTTTAAAATTTCCGGAGGAGGGCAGAAAACCAGGTATTTCACCTCATTCAGTTATATAGACGAAGGAGGGACCACCATCAACACAAGTTCGAAAAGATTTTCGACCAGAGTAAATCTGGACTATTATCTCTCAAGGAAACTGCTATTTAGCATTCAGTTCAGTTATTCGAGGAATAATACGGAGGGGAATCTATCACTGGCCGGAAGAAATATAAGGAACATGGCTTATATCAAAGCCCCCAATATGAGTATATGGGAGTATGACAACAAGGGAGAACTCACTGGGGAGTATTTTACTCCGATCAACAGTTACCAGGGGTCAGGGAGCACTTACTACAATCCCGTAGCTATTTCGAACCTGGGGAGAAACGATCAGGTCAGCAACCAGTTACAAAACACCTTTCGCTTGAGGTATAATCTTCTTGAGTGGCTTACCCTGAGGGAAACAATATCCGTCCAGTACCAGGGGAGAAAGGAATCAGCCTTTCTCCCTTACAACGCTTTTGGCGCCGATTGGTTGGCGTGGAATGTCAACAAGGCAGATGAAGGGAATAATTTTGACATGCAGATAAGAACGGAAAGCCAGTTGGCATTTAATTCCCCCTTTAAGGATGAGAAGCATGTCCTTACCGGAGCCATCAGCTGGATTACGAATCAGTCCAGTTACGAGTGGATGAATATTCAGAGCAATAAGGTGCCCAGCACAGATGTCCAGGATCCGTCAATCAACGCACAGATCAACTGGATAGGAACAGGCTCGGGCGAAACGCGCTCTCTCGGAGCCCTGGCCAATATTAACTATAAATTTAAGGATCGCTACATGGTCCAGACCATACTGCGGGCAGACGCTCATTCTGCATTTGGGATCAACAACCGGTGGGGATTATTCAAAGGGGTATCACTGGGGTGGAGATTCTCGAGTGAATCCTTCATGCAAAGGTTTCAGGTGCTCGGTGAAAGCATGCTCAGGGCAAGCTGGGGAGTGGCGGGGAGGCAACCCTCAGATACTTACGCCCGTTTTGCTACCTATGAATCGTCCAATGACGGGAACTATATAAAAAATCCGGCCATTATTCCCAGGCAGATACAGCTCAATAATCTGCAATGGGAAAATATCGAATCCTACGATGTGGGTATTGAATTGAATCTGTTTGATTATTCCCTTTATGTGGAAGCCGATGTATACCTGAAGACCACCTCGGATCTGCTTTTTGATAATTATAATATACCCACATCGTCCGGGTATGGTACGCTCAGGTACTTCAATGGAGGTGCTCTGCAGAACAAAGGATGGGAATTAATGTTGGATTACGAGGTGCTGCAGCGGGACAATTTCAAATGGTCAGTCAATTTCAACACTGCGCAGAATGTGAACTCATTTGTGGACCTTCCCGACAACTTCAATACGGAAAGATCGACTTCCATCAACAATGGCGAGTACCCCCAGCGTGTCATCGAGGGCGAGCCTATCGGGTCCTTTTTTGGATTCAGGTACCTGGGAGTTTATCCTACCGATAAAGATGCCCTGGCCAGGGATGCCAATGGGAATTTGATTTTAGATGAGAATGGTGTCCCTATCCCTATGACCTATGAGGGTACCTATATCTTCAGAGGTGGTGATGCCATCTATGAGGATATTAACAAGGACGGGATCATTGATCTGAACGATGTGGTATATATTGGTGATTCGAACCCCGATCTAACAGGCGGATTCGGGACACAGTTTGACTACAAGGACTTTGATTTCTCGGTGGCATTCCATTACCGGCTTGGATTCGATATCATCAACGGTGTGGCCATCGAAACCGAGGGGATGCTCGACAGGAACAACCAGAGTAAGGCAGTTTTGAGCCGCTGGCGGGTGCAGGGACAGGACGAGGAAGGCATGTTGCCCAGAGCCTACCTAAACCATCCCGCCAATAACCTGGGGTCTGACCGCTACGTTGAACCGGGTGATTATTTAAGGTTGATCAATATGAAACTGGGATACAGGTTGCGGAGGGACCTGTGTGAGAGGTTGAGGGTAAGATCCATGAGCTTTGCAGTCAGCGCCAGGAAACTGTTTACCTTTACCAGGTACAGCGGTCAGGATCCTGAAGTGGGACAGGATGCCAGTAATCCATTCTGGATCGGTGTGGACCGGGCCAATACTCCTCCTCCAAAAATGTTGACACTCAGTGTTTTAGTGGGTTTTTAAACTGATGAAATGACATACGGTATGAGAATGGCGATGAAATATTTCCTTGTGTGTTTGATCCTGACTGTACCTTTTTCCTGTGAGCAGTGGATGGAGCTTATCCCCCCGCAGGGATTGATCAGAGAAGAATTCTGGCAAACAAAAGAAGATGTTCATGCAGTGATCATGGGAGCCTATGAAACATTCGCCGAGATGGATGAGATGCTATTTAAATACGGGGAGATCCGGGCTGATATGGTGACCGGGGATTACAGTCAAGACTGGCAGGAACAAAGGATTGCCGAGGGCAATATTTACTCTGATAACTATATGTGTAACTGGTCAAGTTTTTATGAAATTATCAATTATTGCAATGAAGTGATAAAGAATGCGCCTATTGTGCAGGACAAAGATGATACATTCTCAGATTATCTGCTTCAGAGGTATCTTTCAGAAGCCTATTTTCTCAGGAGTCTCAGTTATTTCTACCTGGTGCGTATCTTCAAAGATGTTCCTTATATCACTGAACCTACCGAAACTGATAATGCCGATTTTTATCCAGCCAAGACTGAGGAGGAAGAAATTCTGGGATACCTGATTGAAGATCTGGAAGCGTATCGCAAATATGCCACCAAAGATGGTTACCCGACCCAGGAGGAAATCAAGGGAAGAGCGACCAAGGCCGCAATAGACGCACTGCTGGCAGATATCGCGCTCTGGATGTTTGATTATGAAGCTGTTTTGAGACATGTGGCAAATATTGAAAGCAATGAGGATATTGTACTTCAGCCAAGTGCAAAATGGTTTGAGATCTATTATCCCGGAAACTCCCTCGAGTCGATCTTCGAATTTCAGTTTGATGAAAGTCTGAACCAACCTAACGGGATGTATGGGACCACCGAATATAACAGCCATCAATACGATCCCAGCCAGAAAGCCATTGAAGTATTTGCCAAGGAGTTTACCAGGGAATTGTACCGGGGTGAGGATGCCTCTGTCAGAAAACACGGTGAAAATGATTTCACCATCTGGAAATATGTGGGCCGGGCCCCGGATGGCAACACTACCCGGCCTGGTTCGGAACAGCGAAGTTGTAACTGGGTGGTATACAGACTCGCTGATGTAATGTTAATGAAAGCTGAAGCACTCTCTCAGCTGGGCCGTTTCCAGGAAGCCCTTGATATACTCAACGAGATCCGCTTCCGCGCCGATGTTCCGCCGCTCAGTCTGCCTGCTTCGGCAGCGGCATATGAGGATGCCATCATGCAGGAGCGGGCACTCGAGCTTGCTTTTGAAGGGAAACGATGGTTTGATCTGGTGAGGATGGGAAGACGAAACAATTATGCCAGGAAAACCATACTTATCGAGATCATTGTAAGCAATGTTCCGGCAACACAGAAACGGATCCTGGCCGCCAAACTCACCAATCCGCTCGGCTGGTATCTCCCCATCGCTGAATCGGAAATTGAACGAAACAAGAATTTGGTCCAGAACCCGTATTATGATAATTAGGCAAGAAGATGAAGAAAAGAATATACACAGGTATTGCAGGTATTTTACTGATAGTGGCAGCCGGATTATTTTCCTGTGATCATGATATTATTGATGCAGGTTTCGAGGATATGCTCGATATGACCATCTATGATTACATTGTAGAGAACGATTCAGCATACTCGAGTTTTCTTGCCATTCTTGAAAAGGGGGGCATTGATAAGACACTCAGTGCATACAATCCCAATGGAATAGGGTACACATTGTTTTTGCCTGACAATGAAGCAATCGATCAATTTATTGCGGGGAACGATCAGTTCAATTCCCTGGATGGTTTGTTGAACGACTCAGAGTATGTGCGCGCACTGAGCAGGTACCATGTGGTGAATATGGCCATACATACAGATGATTTTCCCTTTGGAGCATTTCCCGAGCGAACACTTTCTGGTGATATCCTTACGGTCAGTTTTGCAATTGAACCTGATTCCTCCTATTATAAAATCAACAACCAGGCTCCTGTTATTTACACGAACATTGAAGTCTCAAACGGTTATATTCACCTGATCGGGAATGCGCTTGTGCCTGTCACCAGAACCACCTATGACTGGCTCGAGTCGAATGACGGTTTCTCTATTTTCAGATCTGCAGCAGATGCAACGGGATTAAGCGAGCAAATGGATATAAATCTCAGGGAAGTAACGGATGCCCGTCCATTTACCCTGCTGGCCGAGCCTGATTCTGTATATCAGAGAAGTGGGATCGGTTCATTTAATGCATTGGTCTCCGCTGTCAGTCCGGAAGATGATAATTATGAGGTACCCAGCAACCCACTCTACCAGTATGTGAGCTACCATATGCTGGAGGGGAGCATATTTATGGACGATTTTGTGGACCTGGCCACCAATTATTCGACTTTTTCGGATATTCCTTTGAATATAAATGGAACAGGCCTGGACATAATGATTAATAAAGGGAAGGAAAACTTCGACACCATTATCAACGGTGTGGATACCACAATCATCGATTTCATAGGATTTTACTATGATCATTCCAATGTTTTGACCCAGAGCGGAGCAATACATTTTATTAACCAGGTTCTCCGTCAGCAACCACCTTCCCGTGCAATTCTGACCTATGAATTCTACGATGAACCCCTTCTCAATGAATATCGTGAAGAACCTGGAGAATATCTGATTGAAGATACAGCGGCACTGAATAATTTTACGTGGGGCGGAACAGATCTCTATTTTATTGAAACGGGGGATCCGGAGCATCCTGCCTGGGGCGGAGATTACCTATATTTGGATGGGGACTTCACCATTACATACAGGATCCCAAAAATTGTGCAGGGTTTGTATTCGATGTTTTTGCGCGCTGAGTCATTGGACCAGAATAATGCGGTGGTAGAAGTTTTACTGGATGGTAAATATGTGGGCGGACTGGTGGATTTATCTTCGGGCGGGTCCGCAAATAATCCTTTTGCGATGAAGAATCTGGGAGTCATAAATTTTCTTCAGTATGAAGGACATACCATTCAGATAAAATCGTTGATCCCGGGAAAATTCAGCTGGGATCTCATCAGATTTGAACCATATAAGGAATAACTGGCTATGAATTTGATCAAATATTCAGCTGTGGGAATGCTCCTTTTCTTCCTTTACTCCTGCGAAGATAGGTGGAATGAGCATTACCAGAAACAATCTGAAACGGTAGATATGAATATCTGGGAGGCGATAAAGCAGCATCCGGATCTATCACTTTATGTACAATACATGAAGGAGTTCAGGTATGATACATTATTCCTGAAAGATGACCCCTATACGCTGTTTATTCCGGATAACCAGGCGATAACTAATTTTACGGATACGGGATCAGTGTCACCGTTCATTTTAGGCTATCAAATTTCACGTCACTTGATCCAGTCCAGGAGCATTTCGGGTAAAAAGATGGTCCAGACCCTTTCTGAAAAGTATGCCCTTTTTGAAAATACAGGTGGAGCTATTTACTTCGACGGAATTCCTGTTGCGCTGGAGAGTCCGCTTTACAAAAATGGCAAATATTATGTAATGGAACGGGTAGCCGTGCCCAGGCCCAATCTTTACGAATTTTTTGCATCAGAAAATCCCATATTGACCGCCTATATCGATAGTCACGATTCTGTCATCATTGACAAAGAGCTGAGCCGGGCGATAGGTTTTGATGAATTTGGCAACACCATATACGATACGGTTGCTGAGATCTTCAATATGTTTGAGTATGAATTTTTCCCGGTAAGCAAGGAATTCCGGAACAAGACGGCAACAATCGTTTTCCCCAGAGAGGATGATTACAATGCAGCGCTGACTGATATGGCACAGTCTCTCGGGAGTCTGTATCAGGATTATTCGGATATTCCGTTAACCTGGCAATATGATGTGCTTATACCGTACTTGCTGGATCGCGGGGTATTTGATAATATGCTTGAACCGGAAGTATTTATTCCACCCCCCTTACCTGATACCCTGAAGATGAAGAATATCCTGGGAGACAGCGTGTACATTTATTATACACCTGCCGATAAAGTCCTTTGCAGCAATGGATATGCTTATAACTATGAGGATTTTGTGGTTCCTGATACATTATTTAAAGGTGCTAACAGGATGGAAGGGGAATGGCTGCTCCAGGAAATTGGAATAAACAGATATGCCTGGAGAGAGGAGGTTACCGTGACAAGTGACGTTTCGTTCGCACCACTGAAAGAGTATGGAGCCACTTCTTCCAATGATTCCCTGATGAGAGTAAGCTTTACAAAGGGATACAATGGGAATTTCTCTCTGGAGTTCAATATTAAAACCCTCTTTCCAAGAAAATACCTGATGGTTGTCAGAACCCATATGTACGTGGGAGGGATCTATGAGGTGTATGTGAATAATGAACTTGTCGCTGAAATCGATTACTTCGATTATGTCATTAACAGGGAGCTCTGGAGAAGTGTGACAGGGATAAGATACAGACCGGAGGGTAGTTTTAACCGATGGGATTGCTGGGTTGACAACAAGAACGAATACGGAGACCTGACAGTGAAATTTGTTTACGTGGGACCGGGGCAGGTAACCTCCAATGGCCTGGTCATTGATTATATAGACTTTATTCCTTATGATGAATAACAGCATGAGAATCACTAGATATCTGTGGATTACAGGGTGCCTGTTGATTCAAACCCTGATCGGCCTGAATGGACAGGATACACTTCATCTGCATGGGATTGTCAAATCCTCCGGGGGTGATCCTGTACAAAATGTCTCCATTTCCATTGACGGATCCACCATGCCACCGGTCATTACCGATGTATCAGGAGAGTTTACCCTTACTGTCCCCTCAGGGAAGGCATGGCTTTTAATATCCCCCACCGGGGATTACAAACAAAGAAGGATTTATCTGAATAACAGAAAGGAGATTACCATATTTCTCTCCAATCAGGAAATGGTCTCAGGCGATGATCCGCTGATCATTCTCTCTCTCATGCGAATAAGGAGGGACCTTGTCACATCTCATACTGAATTGAATAGCGATAATTTTCCGCATTCCTCCGCCGTTACCATTGACCAGTATATGCAGGGCCGGGTTCCGGGGATGGAAGTGATTAACCGGTCTGGTGACATCGGAAGCGGGGCAGTGACCAAGCTGAGGGGGATCAGATCGATTTACGCCACCAACCAGCCACTGTACATCATCGACGGAATACCGCTCAGCTCGCCGGGATTGTTTGAATCCAACTTAAGCGGGTTTGAATATAATCCCCTGCTGTCTGTCAATCCTTTTGACATCTCCAGTATAAACATTATTAAAGATCCCGTATACGGTGCAGCATACGGCTCCAAGGGCTCCAACGGGATCATCTTCATAGAAACGCTGGATCCCAGCGTCACCCAGACCAGTATTGAAGTGAATGCCAGGGCAGGATATTCCCTGTCTCCAGATAACCTGATCCCGCAGATGAATGCAAGTCAGCATAAAACACTGATGAATGAGATACTCTTTTCCTCGGGAATGTGGGAGGAGGATATTCGTGAAAATTACCCCAGTCTTTTCCTGGAAGAGGATGATGATCGTTATATTGATTATCTGCATAACACGGACTGGCAAAGGCTGATATTTCAAAATTCCTCATTCTATGGTATGAACCTGAAGGTAAAAGGAGGGGATGAGATCGCAAGATACGGACTTTCCTTCGGATACATGAGTGGGGACGGCATTATCCAGAACACCGGATTCAATGGATATAACCTCCGGTTTGTCAGTCTTCTGAATATTTTTACCTGGTTGAAAATGAATGCGGGTGTATCACTTAACTACAATTCCGCTTCATTGAAAGAATCAGCCCTGGGGGCTGAAACCAGTCCCATTCTGGCGAGCCTTGCCAAATCCCCGCTCCTTAATCCTTACCAATATGATATAGAGGGTAAAGAGATTTCTGAACTATCCGAGGTTGATGATATCGGGATCAGTAATCCTCTGGCTGTGATAGAAAACTACACTGCAAGCAATACCAATTATAATTTTATCGCAACCCTTGGGATTGAAGGGACCATTAACAGGTACATGAGAGTGATCAGTAAATTCAGCCTCAATTATGATGTACTGAAAGAGCTGCAGTTTCTTCCGAACAAGGGTATGGAACGCTATTATAACCAGGAAGCTTTCAATGTATCCAAGGCATCCAATAATGATCTGAATTCCCTGTATAACAATACATCTCTGCTTTTCAGCAGGGTGCTTGGGACGGACCACTCCATCTCATCCAATACAGGCGTCAATATCCTCTCCAACAAATATCAGTTTGACTGGGGCCTGACCAAGAATGCACATGAGAATGATGAATACCGGGCCTTGCAGGACGGACAAAATAACCTTCGTGAAATTGGAGGCAACAACCGGAACTGGAACTGGGTGTCTTTTTATGAGAACGTTTCCTATTCCTTCAGGGACAAATACCTGCTATCGGCAAGTCTGTCCCTGGATGGTTCTTCCAGGCTTGGAGATGAAGCGGTCAGCACGATCATGATCGGAGGCCAACCGTTCGGCCTGTTTTATTCGGCCGGATTGGCCTGGAGGTTGTCCAATGAGCCATTCCTGAGAAATTTACCCTGGATCGAAAACCTGAAATTGAGGATCGCGGCAGGAAAAACCGGGAATGATGATATTGGAGAAATCAGTGCGAAAGAGTATTATGAAGTAGTCAAGTTCAGACAGACCACCGGACTTTTTCCCGCCCTCCTTACCAATCATGAGCTTACTTACGAGACCGTTGGACAAATTAACGGGGGTATCGATGTTTCATTACTGGGTAACCGGTTCATGGTTACTGCGGACTATTTTACATCCAAAACAGATAACATGATCATATTCACCCCCATAGATGCCTATTTCGGGTATGATTTTATCATAGAGAACGGGGGCCAGATCCTGAACCACGGAGTTGAACTGAGTACCTTTATGCGTATCATCGATCATCCCTCTTTTCACTGGGATATTCAGGCCAACTTCACTAAGATGAGCAATGAAGTAGCTGAGGTCAAGGGAAATAAACTCATATACGATGTACCTGGCGGGCAGAAGATCATCCAGGAAGGTTTTCCGGCCAACAGTTTTTATGGTTATGTGTATCAAGGTGTATTTTCTTCATCAGAACAGGCCTCTGGTGCAAATCTCAAAAATTACAAGGGGATCCCCTATGGCGCGGGTGATGCGATGTATGAGGACCTCTCAGGACCATACGGGACTCCCGACGGTTTTATCAACGAATATGACAAGACGGTGATCGGGTCCCCTGAACCCGATCATTTCGGGGGACTGACCAATGTCTGGTCCTTTAAAAGGTGGACGCTGAGTACTACTTTGTATTATACCTTTGGAAATGAAATATTCAATTATTTACGATATAAAAATGAGGAAATGTCGGGACTGTCCAATCAAAGCATTCATGTGTTGAACAGGTGGCAATATGAAGGCATGGAAACAGATGTACCCAGGGCTTCCTGGAATGATCCCATGGGGAATGCCGATTTTTCTACAAGATGGATCGAGGATGGATCCTATTTCAGGGTGAAGAATATTTCGCTTTATTACAGGGTTCCCGATCAATTCCTCCTGTTTAAAAGTGCAGAATTCTATATTTCGGTCAGCAATATATTTACGCAAAAAAGTTACCTGGGTTATGACCCGGAATTTGCATATTCAAGCTCCCCACTCTTTCTGGGGATAGACTATGGGTTAACACCGCAGCCACGACAGTTCATTGCAGGTATTAAAATTGGTTTATAAGGATAATCATGGTGAAAAATGGATTTAGAGTGAGAAGGAAATACAGCATTTGTCTGGGGATAACTATCATTTCCCTGTTCCTGTTTGCTTCCTGTGAAAAGTTCCTGAATCCGGAGCAGGAACTATATATTACCGAGGAACAGCTGTACGATGACTGGTATGAGTATCGATCTGTGGAGATGGGACTGTACGGCCTGCAGCAAAAGCTCGTGGAACAGTTATTTATCCTTGGTGAACTGAGGGGGGATCTGGTCAACATAACTCCCAGGGCCAGCACGGACATGATAGAGGTTTATGAATTCAATGTATCCAAGACCAACAAATACGCTGATCCAACCAATATGTTTAAACTCATTGCAGCCTGTAACAATTTTATCCGGGTGATTTTAAGAGAGCATCCGGAGGTAATTGATCCCGAGAGCCAGGTTACAAACTATGACAGGCTGTACGGTGAGGCAGTATGCATGAGGGCATGGACCTACTTTAACGCGGTAAGGATCTATGGAAAGGTGCCTTACATTCATGAATCCCTGGCCACCTATGATGAGATTAAAGATTATGTGAACTCATCGGGTACGTATACGGATAGCATCTACATCGATTTTGCCAAGGACGGTTATTATAACGATACCATTGAGAATAAGCCCATTGAACTGGAAAAACAGTATTACGACCTGGAGATGGTCGTTGATCGATTCACCTACGAGATGGAGCATCTGAAAGCAGTGGGAGTGAATCATTATGTAGAAAACAATGATATTTCGTGGGAGGTAACCATCTGGAGTGAATGGGCCAGGCATGCATTGCTCGGACACATGTACCTGACCCAGGGTGACCTGGTCAGGGCGGCGGAACATTTTGAACAGATTATTTACAATACCACAGAGAATTACAGGTATCAGCTTGACAACAGCTTCAGTTCTATGGGCTGGCGAAATATTTTTACTTCGGTGGACAGCAGGGAACATATCTATACCATATGGTTCAACAAGGCAGACTTTCAACAAAACCAATTTCAGCAATTCTTTGAACCATGGACCCCGCATCAGTATATGCTGAAACCCAGCTATAAAGCTGTATTTAACTGGGAATCCGTTTGGCGCGGACAGGTAATGGACGAGGACCTCAGCTTTCCCAGCAAAACCAGGATGATATTTCCTGGCACCCCGACCGATTTCTATAGAGGTTTTGGATCATCATATCTCTATGTACGGAACGGGATTCCGATCACAGAAGAGGATTATGAGAATATGTTTACCCTGAGAGCCAAAGGGGACGAACACAGTTCAAGGGTGATCATGGAGGGAATGGATACGATCATATTTAAATATTCCATCGGCCGGGAGCTGTTTGATCAGGATGCATTTTATATCCTTTACCGGGCTGCCGGGATTCACCTCTACCTGGCAGAGGTTTACACATACTGGGCAGCACTCAGGGGTGGGCTTGTCAGAACCAGCACAGCCGAAGCTGTTAACCTGGTCAATGACGGCTCCAATTATTCAGTTTTGCCCAGCAGGCCCCAGCAGGGAGTGAGGGGTCGCGTTGGATTAGGCAGCACACGCGATGGTATCTATGTAGGTAATATCATCTATCTACACCATCCTTTTACCAACGCGATCACAGGATATAAAGATTATTCAGGAAATTTCCCGGCTAAGCAAAAATATCTGGAAGATCTTATCTTGGAGGAAAGGGTGCGTGAACTCGCTTTTGAGGGGGAAAGGTTTTATGACCTTATGCGCGTGGCAGAACGAAGAAACGACCCATCCTACCTGGCCAGCAGGGTATCGGCGAAATTCCCGTCCGGACAGAGAGAGGCAATCTACGACCTGCTGATGGACGAGAATAACTGGTACATCCAATATTTTGAGGAATAAAGACCACCATGGAGTTAGTGGATCATTATTTTTTTATGGTGTATCAATGAACCACATTCGGCCCGGACCAGGTAAATGCCAGGGAAAAACATAGTCGACGGTATACGGACTACTGCATCGGGCTTTGCGAAGGAGGCGACAATGGACCCAGACATGCTGATCAATGCTACCCGGCGGAATGTGGAACTGCGGGCATGCATGACCAACAGGTCCCCTGACGGGTCCTGCATCACACACAGGTCCTGAATCCGCTCTGATGAGGCTGGTATCTCCATGGTGTTCAACGTAAATACAATTTTGTCGAGGTTAAAAAGGGGAAGGTCCACCACGGTAATTCTCATGATCTGTTCTCCCGAACTCAGGGAAAGGGTCAGGGAAGTGATACCGGTCTCAAGCCAGCTGTAGGTTGCCGGAAGGGTGATGGTATCCGGAGGATTTTCTCCGATCTGAATGGCAAGCTGTCCCCCTCCTTCCATGGATGCGGCCTGTACATCCAGCGTGTAGATTCCCTCCTGTTCCACCTGGAGGCTGTATTCGCACCACTCTCCGGGAAGCGCATTCCCTACATGATATCCAGTTCCGTTGCGCTCATATATATCCACCCCCTCATCGGGTCTGTAAGCACCTGCGATGTTCTGGGGATCCATATCGTGGTAGGTCAGTCCCTCTCCGCCTTTATCAAAATCCTCAGCTTCCACAATACCCGGTACATGGATCGGTTCCCCCAGAAAATAAGCTCTTATTTTTGGCTGATATTCAGCTAAGTAGACCCTTAAAGGATGGGACTGCCACATTTCACCATTCGGCAGATGGGAAATGATTCGATAGTAGTTATATTGTCCCTGCAGGGCGGTGTGATCCAGGTAAATGCTGCTGTCGGCAGGCAGTACGGCAATGGGAGTGAAAGTCCCTGTCATGGATCTCCTTTCTACGGAAGTACTGTCATGTATGTACGCGCCTGTATGCCATTGAATGCTGATCAGGGTGTCCTGCACTACTGAAAGCATGGTGATCGTGGGCGCATCCGGTCCGCTGTGGATCAGGATATCCTTTACCTCATCCCATGCCCGTAAAGATCGCAGCAGGATGCGAAAGGATCCTCCATCGTCCCAGGCACAGAAAGTAAATCCATAGGAGAGCGAAAGGTCTACATAGGCCCTGTAATGTTTCATTCTGGAGTTATATTCAGCAGATCTGTTACATCCAAACTCTCCCAGGAAGATTGGGATGGAGTGTTCCCCGGACCATGCTTTCACCCCGGCAAATTTCTGGTCCAGTACCTGCAGCTGGTAGTCTGATCCGAAGCTCCCCGTTCCTTCAAGTCCGAAAGGCCAGGGATCATAGGAATGAAAAGATCCGATCAGATGGTTATCCTCCGGGATGCGCATTTGGATCAACTCTTCCGAACCACCCCAGTTGTGACCCTGGATGATCACGTTCCGGACAGGATTGGTCTTCCTGATGATGGAGAGCACCCGTTCATGCAGCTCATCATTCTGGATCCTGGTCAAGCCGTAGGGTTCATTGATGATCTCAAAAATAAGTTTCTCCGGCTTATTACTGAATCTCGTGGAGATCTGGGACCAGATACTGTCGAACCGGTCCCTTTTGGCGGGATTCTCATAATCCTCTTTGATCCACTCCTCATGGTGGGCATTCATCACCACAAAAAGATCCCGGGAAAGCCCCCAGTCCACCACTTCTTCCACGCGGTCCATCCATGTTTCATCCACCTTGTACGGGGAATTCTCACCGGTGTGGGTATCCCATTTAACCGGGATTCGCACCACATCAAAACCGGCTTCTTTATATAGATCAAAATAGATCTCTTCGGCAGGAGGATTGTTCCACGCGTTCTCATACGGAGGCTCGAGGGTATTTCCCAGGTTAATACCCCTTTTCATCTGGGCAACTGCATCCTGCGGACTCAGTTGTGCGGTAACCTTCAGGAATCCTGTGGCACAACACCCCAATACGATCAATCCTTTCAGGATATGTACTTTCATCAATTCATTGCTTAAAGAAAAATAAGGGGATGCTCCTTGCGAAACATCCCCTCATTAAAAGGGTTCAGTCAGCAGAATTAATTCTTGACGACCTTGTACCGGCCAATCACGACATTATTCTGACTGACAGTAACAAAGAAGAGTCCTCTGGACTGGTCATCCAGCGAGATCTTTTCAATGTTATTATGAACAGCCACATCACATATGACCATGCCCACAGCATTGTATACCCGAATCCTGCTTCCAACTTCGGCCCCCGCTATATAGAGCGCTTCCCTCGTCGGGTTCGGATAAATACTGATGCCTGCGCCGGTATAGTCTTCCACACCGGTATAATCCAGCGTGATGACGTATATCACGGTATTGACACCATTCCCGGCAGTCACTATCAGTATGTCCTCTTCGGCCATCATATCTGAATCCGTCTTGGTTGTTCCGGTTGAGGTCTGAACTTCCAGGGTGGCACCTTCAGCAGGCTCCACATTGTTCATAAAGTCGGCAACTGAATGAGACGCCCTTACCCCTGAAATGGTCAATTCCTCCTGGGACACGACGTAAACATCAGAAACCACATAAGCAAGGTAATTGGCCAATTCATTCAATAAGATCAGGTAATACGTATTGGTGGTTACCCCGTCGGCTGCTGTGACAACCAACCGGTCGTCCATGGCAACAATTCCCTCATCCCTTTCATAACCCAGTTTGTCATACAGCTGCCAGGTAGCACCCGGAGCCGGGACAAGGTTACCAAGGAATGACTCGACACTGATGCCCTGCGGTACCAGGCTGATCAACACGGCTTCCTGGTCTACCAAATACACATCAGACGTGACAAACGCATCCGATTCAGAAGCGTTTGGCGTCAGCTGGTAAAGAATCTTGGTCTTGCCGTCTTCGGCCATTACCTCGAAGAATATATGATCATTGACCATAACATCTACGTAGGTGGTATCGAAATTCACACGTTGCAACGGTACGTAGGCATCATTTTCATCCACTACGGTAAGTGTGGCACCGGCCGGCACATCCACTCCTTCCAGCACACTCTTTACACTGACCCCGTAGTCATATCCGCCAACAGTCCCGGTCTCCCCGTCCACAGTGATCGTATAGGTCGCGGAGGTAAGAACGGCATCATCGCTGAGACCATCATCTGTCACTTCCAGTATGTACTTGGAAACATTTGTGGAATCCGCAGATGTAACCATCAGTGTATCACCGTTAACAACTGCTGCAGCGGAATCAATGGCCGTTCCATCAACAGATGACAGCACCTGAAGCGCCTGGCCGGGATCAGCAAGGATCAGATTCCCGAATAATTCTTCAACAGTGGTACCGGTGATCACTCCCCTGATATCCTCTTCCATACTGTATCCCAGGCTGACTTTATAGACCAGCGAGCCAACTGTGGAGCGGTATATGGTCACATCATTCATGAAGTGGCTTCCTGTTCCTTCCGGAACAAGTGTTCTCCATTGTGGCCACGGGTAACCACGCGTCTGAAGGGTGTTCTCGTTGACCAGGATCCACTCACTCTCTTCCGGGGTAGCACCGAAAGAGCCCTGAAACTCTGGATTACCCTGGTACACCTCTGGTTTCCGGGTATAGCTGCTAACCTGTCCTGATGGATCACCAACCGGGGCAAAGGCGCTTCCGTCACCCATTCCCCATGTTTCAATCAGGAGAAAGTCATCGGGATCGGTGGCCGGTTTCAAACCAAGCTTGATAGAGTCATTCAGGATCTTCCACATATAGAGGTTTGCACCATTCCAGGAACTGAATGGAATTGTATTTCCGGTGTATGCCTCGCCCCAGGGAAGATGGCGGAAGTCTATATCAATCTGATTATAGAATACGTAATTTTCGAAACCTGCCTGATCAAGATTGACCTCTGACATCACAAATACATCTCCCGGCTGGATGAAGGTGTTTGTGTTGATATCCTGGACTGCAATATGACGCTGGACACCCCATTCCGCTTCGCTCTGCCATTTGTACCCCGGGATGTACTTAATATACCTTTGCGCCCAATCATCCCATCCAGCAATGGCATTGACAGGATCATTCTCATAAGCATTGAAGAACATATAGTCACTCAGGTCCAGCACCTGGTTACCCGGGTTCACAATTTCCAGAAGAGAATGGTTAAATTCTGTTTTCCAGGTATACTGAGAGATAAAGGGTTCACCGGCCCAGGGCTGTACATTAGCCGGATCCTTTTCTTTATCCAGCAAAACGCTGTACTTATATACAGTTGAGTCGTCCTCCGCCGTTGAGGTAAATGTTACCGTACGGTCCTCCTTGCTGCCAAAAAGGTTGGTGGCACGTGTTACCTGATGGGAGGCATTGTCATCTTCGTTCTTGGCAACGAGTGCAGGGATCCCTTCCACATCCAGAGGGACCATTACTTTATAGGAAAAAACACCCCTGTCAAAGAACGGGATGGTGTCGCCGGTCCAGTCATAGAAATCCCTGTAATCTTCCGGAATATCGGGCCAGGTGATGGCCGATAAGTAAGCGTTGTCATCGTTGCGGTACTCCCAGACCTTGAGATAATAGTCCTTGACCGAACCATCCTCAGCGGTAACCCGCAGCAGGTCCCCGTCTTTCAGGTCCGTACGGACATTACCATCCACCCATACGAATTCCCAGCTGGCATTGGGTGCCTTTTCCAGGTATTTGAGAAGCGAGTCTGTACGTGTGGCAAAAGGGATCTCGCTGATCGTATCCAAAATCCCTTCCTTCATCATATGGCTCACTTCGTAAACCTCTGTATTCAACCCATATTCATAAGGTGGATTGGTGCTTCTTATTCTCATGGGGATCACCCAGTTGGCATCAACTGTGGGGGGGGCTGCCTCGATGTGCCATTTGATCATATCCATGTCATTCCCGCATGCATAAATGGTCAGTGAATCCCCGGTTCGGACGGAAGCGTAAGCCGAGTCTGCACTTGCCGTTTCACCTGTGTTGTACTGGTAGTGCCATGCCAGGCCGGGAACCCTGTCAAATTGGTACATGATGGAATCATCGTTCCTCACGCCCCAGGGAACAGTCAGTACATGGTTGGTCCAGTCGATGTCAATGGTGGAGGAAGTGAGGGTTGTTTCATCCAGGTTGAAATCACCATGGTTCCCTACGGTCCAGAAAACTGCCCTCCACGGCTCATACTTATCACCTCCTTCTCTCAGGATAGGGATCGGGATCCACTCTGACTCTGACAGGTCATTCCCCCTGACAAAAGTCAGGTTTCCCTCTTCTACAACATAACGTCTCACCAGGATGCATTCATTGGTAGCCTGGGCAACACCGGCCACATCATGCCTTCCACCATCGGGGTTTGAGCCGTTCTCGTCCGTAAAGAGACCGCCCACCTGATCAATTACGCAGGAGTCTGCTCCCGGAGGATAATGCCTCACAAAGATCGCATCCCTGCCTCCCCAGCTTTCCAGCAAAGATCTAAAGGTGGAGACACTATCAGTAGGATCTCCCGTGGGAGATTCAGGCCTGTGAACCGGAAGATCGGTTAACTTCTTGAGCTCGGGTTTGGTCCTGTGCGCTTCTTTTTCGGACCAGCCCAGCTTGGCTATGTCCCTTGCATATTCCTCCTCAACCCAGTCATGGAATGCGGAGATCACAAAAGATTCACCGGGTTCCAGCACGCGGTCTGGCAACATCACATGCCTTCCGTCTATGTGGGGTGGTTCTGTGGGCCATCTGCGATCATCGGGGAATGTAGTCCAGGGATCCATGCTGGAAACCTCAAATTCAGCAAGGTTGATAGCTTCGGAGCCCACATTGGTCAGTTCAAGGTATGCCATGTCTGCACGATCATACCTTGCCTCCGAGATGATCAGCGTTCTGATTGTATCCTGGGCAATCAGCATGCCCGAGGATACAAGCAAAGTCACAAGTAGTAGTTTTAGCCTCATAATCATAAGTTTAGTTAAACATAGGTTATAAAATGTGAAAAGAATGCTGAATACCAAGATATAAATTTTTTTCAATGCAGAAGAGGAAAATACCTGCAAGATTGATACGCGGCGTCATATTTTTAATGAATATAAACCTGCCCGCACGGATATATTTTACTTAAATAGCAGGGCAAGAGCATCTTGCGTGATCAGCAACACATGCTGCACGCTTATGCAATCTGTTGCATGCCATAGAAAGCATATCGGTCACCGTTTTATTTTTGAGGTTTTAGCTACCAGACCGGCCCGGCAAATGATATATTTCCTATCTTAATCTCTCATAAAATCCTCGAGCAATGAAACCCAAAAAGCAGATCACACGCAGGGAGTTTGTCGGCACCTCAGCAGCCGCTGCGGCATTCACCATGGTGCCCGGCCATGTGCTCGGCAGACCGGGCCGGACCGCTCCCAGTGACAGGCTGAACGTTGCCTATATCGGATGCGGAACACAGGGCATCCGTGAACTGGCTGATTTATTGCAATTCCCCGACGTGCAGGTCACTTCCGTCTGTGACCCGAACAGGTTCACCACCGATTATGTGGACTGGTCGCGCCATGGCATCCGGAACACGGTTCGTGAAGCACTGAAGGATCCTGACTGGGGAGCCGGGCTGGACGGCATACCCGGCGGGAGGGACCTGGGGCAGGAACTGGTGGAAAAATATTATGCCAGAGAACGTTCATCAGGCCGCTATAGGGGGTGTGCGGCTTACAGCGATTTCAGGGAGCTGCTTGAAAAAGAGACAAAGATCGATGCGGTGAAAGTGATGACCCCGGACCACCTGCATGCAGCGGTCTCCATCGCCGCCATGAAAAAGGGGAAACATGTGGTGATCCACAAGCCCATTGCCAACCGGATGCATGAGGCCAGGCTGACCATCGACACGGCACAAAGGACGGGTGTTAACACACACCTGCTGGCCTGGAGTGAGCGGAGCGGCCTCATGACCACCCTTGCATGGATCAGGGAAGGCGCCATTGGTACGCTGAGAGAGATCCACAACTGGTCCAACCGCCCGGTCTGGCCGCAATGGGACTCCAACCCGGAAGAAGCGCCACCGGTCCCGGAAGGATTCGACTGGCCGCTCTGGCTGGGGCCTGTCCCCGACCGTCCCTACCATCCAAACTATACCCATGCCGTTTTTCGTGGCTGGTACGATTTCGGAGGGGGCAGCATCGCCGACATGGGGCATTACAGCCTCTGGCCACTCTTCCTGGAATTCGGGATCCATACGGCTCCCCTGAGTGCCACAGCATACGGCACGACCACCTGCAGGATCGAGGACGGGGTGAGCATGGGGGTGCAAAATGATGTGGCTTTCCCCCATTCCTGCATGGTGAACTACGAATTCCCGGAACAGGAACAACTGCCCCCGTTCAGGCTCTTCTGGTATGACGGCGGCATGAAACCGGTCACGCCCCCTGAGCTGGAAGCAACCGGTGAGGAGCTTCCCCGTGAAGGGATGATGTTCGTGGGTGATCGGGGGAAGATCCTGGGGAGTTTTCACGGAGACAGGCCCAGGATCCTTCCGGAAAAAAGAATGGTGGAATTCGCCGGCTCGGCCGAACCGCCGGAGACAACGGTAACCCGCAATGAACGCATCTGGATCGATGCATTCAGAAGCGGAGAACCTTCACCGGGACATTTTGGCAGGGCGCAGGCGGTCACCGAGACCATCCTGCTGGGCGCGGTGGCACTGAGGGCCGGGAGCAGGATCGTGTATGACCGGGATAAGATGGAAATCACCAATCTCCCGGAAGCCAACCGGTTCCTTTACAGGGAGTACCGTCCGGGATGGGAAATGTAGGGAAGAGTTAGGGGAGTTAGGGGAGTTAATGGAGTTAGGACTTAACCCCCTTCTTACGACTAACGACTAACTAACGACTCTCTATTAACTCTACTAACTCTATTAACTCCATTAACTTTTCTATGAAAAACACAATTCTGATTATCTGCTATTTTTTGTTATCCAGCAGCATCCCCGCCCAGGATGTATCCAAATACATCACCGTGGACCAGTTCGGATACCTGCCATCCTCCGGGAAAGTGGCAGTGATCAGGGATCCTCAGGTTGGATTCGATGCGGAGGAGTCCTTCGCTCCGGGTACTTACTACGCGGTGGTCCACGCCATATCGGGTGAAAAAGTGTTCAGGGGTGAGCGAACCGTCTGGAAGAACGGAGAGACCGATGTTTCGTCGGGAGACCGTGCCTGGCATTTTGATTTCACGGCGGTGGAGGAGCCCGGGACCTATTTTGTGCTGGATGAGGAGCGGAATGTGCGTTCCCACGAATTTCTCATTGCTCATAACGTGTACAACGAGGTGCTGGAACAGGCCATGCGCACTTTCTTTTACCAGCGGGCAGGATTCCCGAAAGATGCGCAATATGCAGGGGAGGCGTGGGCCGACGGGGCCAGTCACCTGGGACCGATGCAGGATCCCGGTTGCAGGTCCTTTTTTGACAAGGACAACCCCGACACGGAAAGGGATTTGAGCGGGGGCTGGTACGATGCGGGCGATTACAACAAGTATACCAGCTGGACCGCCGGCTACGTTGTGGAGCTGATGAAAGCTTACTGTGAAAAACCCGATGCGTGGGGGGATGACTGCAACATCCCCGAATCGGGCAACGGGTTCCCGGACATCCTGGATGAAGCCAGGTGGGGGATCGACCACCTGATTCGCATGCAGCAGGGAAACGGGAGTGTGCTGAGCATCGTGGGAGAAGCCCACGGGAGCCCGCCCTCTTCGGCGACCGGACCCAGTTATTACGGTCCGCCCAACACCTCGGCTGCACTCAACACCGCCGCCGCATTTGCCATTGCTTCCGGGGTGTACAGCACCCTGGGAGAGCAGGATTATGCAGACACACTTCTGGCCCGTGCACTGAGGGCATGGGACTGGGCGCAGCTTTATCCCGATTCCCTGTTCAACAACAACGATGATGCTTACAATTCAGGGGGACTGGGAGCCGGGGGACAGGAGACGGATGATTACGGGCGGTTCATGGCAAAAATGGAAGCGGCCTGTTATCTGTTCGGGGAGACCGGTGATCCCGGGTTCAGGGATTTCTTTGATAACCATTACCAGCAGGCACATCTCTTCCAGTGGCACTTTGCTTATCCCTTTGAAGCGCTGAACCAGGAAGTGATGCTGTACTACACCACATTGCCCGGGGGAACACCTTCGGTGCAGGACCATATCAAAGATGTATACAGGGATGCGGTGGTGAACGGAGCGGACAACCTGGCGGCCTATACCGGGAAGAAAGATCCCTACCTGGCCCATACGGCCACCTATACCTGGGGCAGCAACGGGGTGAAATCCTCCCAGGGCAGCATGAACTACAACCTGGTCACCTTTGGCATGGACCAGGGGATCACCTCCCTGGCCGTGGAAGCGGCCGAAGCTTACCTGCATAACCTCCACGGGGTGAATCCCCTGAATCTCGTCTACCTCTCCAACATGTACGATCATGGTGCGGAGCACGGGGTGAATGAATTCTACCATTCCTGGTTTACGGACGGGAGCACCCTGTGGGACCGGGTGGGAACCTCGCTGTACGGGCCACCGCCGGGTTACCTGACGGGGGGTCCGAACCCGCAGTATGACTGGGATGGCTGCTGTCCCTCGGGTTGCGGCTCTTCGGCCAACAATGCCAGGTGTTTTTCCGAATCCATATCCCCTCCCAAAGACCAGCCCCCTCAGAAGTCTTACAAGGATTTCAACACCAGCTGGCCCCTTAATTCCTGGTCGGTCACGGAGAACAGCTGCGGGTACCAGGTCCGGTACATCCGCCTGCTCTCCAAATTTGTCACCGCGGGCATGGATTGCCACGGTGAAGTCAACGGCGGTGCATTCATCGATTCATGCGGCGTATGTGCGGGCGGCAGCATCGGGATCATCCCGTCGCTGGATCCCGGTCAGTGCAACGGCTCGCCGGCCCCACCAAAGGGCGATACCATGTATGTGGAAGGGAGATACCTGTATGCTTCGGAAGGGGAGAAGGTCATACTGCGCGGAGTAAATGAGATGTTCGTGTGGTCGGATGACCCGGACGGCAGTCGCCTGCTGCCGGAGATCGCAAAGACGGGGGCCAACTGTGTAAGGCTTGTATGGACCGCGGAAGCGGGGAATGAAAGCACACTGGTGGAGCTGATGGAAAGGTGCATCGCGCATAAAATGATCGCCATGCCCGAATGCCATTCTGCCACCGGCGACTGGAGCAATTTGGGGACCTGTGTCAGCTTCTGGAAGCATCCGGCACTCCTTGAGGGCATTCAGCGGAACCGCACCTGGACCCTGTTGAATATCGGGAACGAGGTGGGGGACGGGAGTGTGACCGGGGAACAGTTCAAAACAGGGTACATGGACGCTGTCGATTCCCTGAGGGAATGGGGCTACACGGTACCCCTCGTGATCGATGCCAGCAACTGGGGACAGGATGTGGACATGATCTTTGCCACCTGGAAGGAGATCCTGGAGCACGATCCCCTGCACAACATTCTTTTCTCGGTCCATTCCTACTGGCCGGACACCCACAACTACAACCGCGTGGCCACGGAATCGGTGAACGGGGGGCTCCCGGTCATCATCGGGGAGGGTCCCTCACCCACAAAATACCCGGATTGCACCATCCTGGATTACGGGACCGGTCTGGAGGTGACCGGCACGAATGAGATCGGCTGGCTCTCCTGGTCCTGGGGAGGAGTTGCCAACGGGCACTGCGTGCCCAATTTTGACCACACACAGGACGGGATCTTCGGGAATTGGCGCACGCCCTATGCTGCCGACATGATGGCGGACCACCCGTACAGCCTCATGCGGACGGCCCAAAGGCCGCCTTCCTTTTTCAGCGGTGGGACCGTTGAGGTTTCGGGGATCTACCTGTCGCCGGACATCACCACCATGACCGTGGGGGATACCGTCACTACAGCAGTACTGGTGGCGCCGGCCAATGCACAGGACCGGCGGTATTCTGTTGAAGTATCCGGGGACACCGGTTCTGTGCGGTATGATCCCGTCACGGGGGACCTGGTGGCCCTGGAGGCAGGTGTGATCCGGCTGACGGCCTTCAGTTCGGACAATCCGGCCGTTTCTTTTTCCAGGAATATAAACGTCACGGGGGAGAACGGGACCGGGCACGGACAGCACCCCTCCGGGGTCAGGGTGTATCCCAATCCGGGAAAAGACATCCTGAACGTGGAGTGCGATCCCGGCATGCCCTTCGATCTGAAGATGCTGGACCTGGACGGGAGACTGGTGCGGGAAAGAAAGTTTACCGGGAATGTGCTTATTGACACGGCAGGATTACCGGCGGGAACCTACCTGCTGGTGATCATGGGCCGGGACATGGTCAGCAGGGAGAAAATGATCATCTTATAATTATGTATTTAATCCACAACCAATGAAGACAAAAATTATCACAATGATCGTCGCGGCTGCAGGCCTCCATTGCCAGGCACAGCAGGCGGAAGTTTCGGAAATGATGTTCGGGTACAATTTCATTGAAAGCACCTGGTACACCGAGGCGGAGGACCTCGCACTGCTGGAGCTTTACGAAGGACTGAGGGTGGCCGATGTATCTGACGGAATGGACATGGCCGGACTTCCCAACACAGGCCTGGTGGATCCGGCCATCCATCCCTCATGGGTGGATTATGAGGATCTTTCCCACATCTTCCGCGGGATCGCCCTGACGGTCCGCTATGTGCCCACCCAGCGGTCCGACCGTCCCGTTCCGGGTGCGGATTTCCGTCAGTGGGAGGGAGATTTTTACGGGAATTATTCCTCGGAGGCTTTTGTCCCGCTCATTCATCAGGGGGTGGTGATCGTGATCGACGATGTGGAAGAGAAAGACATCGGCTCCATTGGTTCCAACAACATTCTGGGATGGAAGGACCGCGGCGCCGTGGGGGTGGTGACCGATGCTTCATCCCGTGACACCGACGAAGTGGCACTGGAAAAAGTCCCCCTCTACCTCCGTGAAAAGGGAAGGGGGATCCGTCCCGGCAGGAATGAACTGGAGTCGGTGAACCGGCCCGTATCCATCGGGGGTGTGCTGGTATGCCCCGGGGATGTGGTGGTGGCTGACGGGGACGGGGTGATCGTGGTCCCCCGCAAAGTTGCCGTGGAGGTGGCCGAATATGCACAAAAGGTACTGGAAGGGGATAAGGCGGGCCGCAGAAGTCTCTATGAAAAGCTGGGAATCCCGTTTGATCAGACCGTGGAATGAACAGATTCAGGCGCCGGGTCGTTCATACTGAAGCAGACAGTTGGCAGGTTTACATATAAAAAAGAAATATATGGCATTTTTCAATAAGAGAACGATCGTGGGAGCCCTGGGGCTCCTGGTTGCCGTTGCTTTCAGTGATGCCCAGGATCCGCGGATCCTGGAAATAGGAGAAGAAGCTCCGGGCTTCGAGCTTCAGGGAGTTGACGGCAGAACGTACTCCCTGGAAAGTTTCCGGGAGGCGAAAGTCCTGGCTGTCATTTTTACAGCCAATCATTGTCCCACCGCCCAGGCCTACGAGGAAAGGATCAAACAGATGAGTCTCGACTACCCGCCGGATCAGGTGCAGGTGGCGGCAATTTCCTCCAACCATCCGGAAGCGGTTTGCCCGGAGGAACTGGGCTATTCGGACCTGGGGGACAGCTTTGAAGAAATGAAGGTCCGGGCATCCGACCTGGAATTCAATTTTCCTTACCTGTATGACGGAGATGACCAGGCGGTGGCACTGGCATACGGCCCCACCGCCACACCCCATGTGTTCATTTTCGATGAGGAAAGGCTGCTCCGCTACAGGGGACGGATCGATGACATGGAAAACCCTTATGAAACGCCGGCAAGCCAGGATGCGCGGAACGCCATCGATGCCCTGCTGGCCGGAAAGCCGGTGCCCGTGGAAACCACCAAAGCCTTCGGATGTTCCATGAAGTGGGCTTCCAAGGCGGAGTGGCGCAAAAGGCTGGATGCGCAGTGGAAAGAAAAGCCCGTGGAGTTGAAACTGATCGGGGAGGAGGAATTGAAGGATCTGGTCAGAAACCCAGGTAACAAGCTGCGGCTGATCAATGTCTGGGCTACCTGGTGCGGACCCTGCATCATTGAATTCCCGGAACTGGTCATGCTTCAGCGCATGTACGGTCAGCGGGATTTCGAGGTGCTCACCGTCACCACGGATGATCCTTCCCTTGCGGACAAAGTGCGTTCATTTTTGGAAGAAAAATATGCCGCATTTGACAATTACATGTACAGGTCGGATGACCGGTACGGGCTTATCGAGCTCATCGACCCGGAGTGGCAGGGGAACCTCCCCTATACCATGCTGGTGGCCCCGGGCGGGGAGGTGATCTACAGGCATGCCGGGATCATTGACCCCCTTGCGGTGAGAAAGGTCATCATCGGCCGGCTGGGAAGGTATTATGCGGATGACCGGTAACGCAACCGGCTGCCACGGAACCAACACGGCAAAGCATGGACCCATTTATTCTTAAGATGACTGATAGAATCATGAAACAAGTCATGATTTTGCTGACTGCAATGATGATGATCGCTGTATCCGGCTGCCGGTCCGCCGGGAAACCATTGGATAAGGATCTGTTGGACAGGGAGAACCTGGTGGCGTGGTGCATCGTGCCTTTCGATGCCAGGGAAAGGACCCCGGAGCAGCGGGCGCAAATGCTGAACGAACTGGGCATTTCCAGACTGGCATACGACTACCGGGACAGGCACCTGGCCTCATTCGAGGAGGAGATCCGGACGCTGAAGGAACACGGGATCAGATTGCAGGCGGTCTGGCTCTGGGTGGAGCCCGCTGGAGATACCCTGCTGAACAGCGCAAACGAAACCGTGCTGAAGATCCTGGAAAGGACGGGAACGGAAACAGAACTCTGGCTAAGTTTCCCTGCATGGGTTTTCGATGGTTCCGATGCGGATAACATCCGGACCGCCGTCCATCTGGTCGGAGAGGTTCTCCGCAGGGCTGATGCAATCGGTTGCACTGTGTCGCTGTATAACCACGGGGACTGGTTCGGAGAACCGGTCAACCAGTTGCGGATCATCGGGGCGATCGGTTCCGGAAAGTTAAAGATGGTCTATAACTTCCACCACGGCCATCACCACATGGACCGGTTCGGACAGCTCTTCCCGCTGATGCTGCCGTACCTTTCGGCCGTGAACATCAACGGAATGAGCGCGGAGGGGCCCAAGATCATCACACTGGGAGCGGGTGACCGGGAGCTGGAGATGATGCGGATCGTCAGGGAATCCGGTTACAGGGGGCCCGTGGGGATCATCGGCCACACGGAAGGGGAAGACATCCGCGATGTGCTGGAACGAAACCTGGAAGGACTGGAAAAGCTGAGGAAGTCGCTCTAATTGCGGCGCTATTCCACGCCTGTCATCACTTTCTTGAAAAATGCGCCCTGCCGGGTGGGGGTATAATCCCAGTCGGTGAACATGTAAGGGGACCATTCGGGGTCGAAGCACCATACCACCCAGGAGATGCCCCTGTCCGAGGCATAATCCACCAGGGCTTTCCCGTAGGTTTCGTCTCCCTGGACCGGCATATGCACTCCTTTTTCTTCCGGGAGGGCAAAACCGATCTCCGTCAGGATCACCGGGTGGGTGTCCGCCACAAAACCCCAGTCATGCTCCCATTTGTCCTCCCACGGTGCGCTGCGTTTCTGGGGGTAAGGGTGACTCACATAAGCAATGCCCTGCTTATCGATGGGATCCTCCTTTACCGGGGTGAGGTCATAGGCCCAGTCGAATCCCGCAACCAGGATGACCGACCGGGGATGGTTCTCCCTGATGATGCGGATCATTTCCTCATTCATCGCCTTCCATTCTGCCCAGGTCATCTCCCCGAACCGCTCTCCCGATACGGTCGGTTCATTGAACAGCTCATACATGGCGACAACCGGTTCCCCGGCATAGCGACCGGAAACGATATCCCAGAACTCCTTCGTTTCCCCGAATGTGGTCACGTACATGCTATGCTGGAATTTTTCTTCTTTCAGGTTCCCGATGGAATGCCAGTCAATGATCAGGTAAAGCCCGAGCTCGCGTGCCCACCGGACCGCCTGGTCCACCAGTTGAAGATAAGCTTCGGCGCCCCTGGCCCGCCAGGCACCAGGATGCACCGGAAGCCTGATCACATTCGCTCCCCACCTGCTTGCTTCTTCGAAATGCGCCCTGGTCCAGTGCCCCTCGCTTTCCAGGTTGTGGGGATCGCGGATATTGACGCCCCGGAAAATGACTGTTTCGCCGGACTCATTCACAAAACGGTTCCCGTCTGTCAGGATCCATTCGGTAGTTCCGGGAAACCGGGAGAAAGCGGACAGGGAGAAGAGGATCATGAGAAGCATGATCGCTGCGGCGGGTTTGATATTTCTTTGCATTATTCTTACTTTTCAGGTATATAAAAATAAGAAAAAAATGGAAGGTATGGACGTAAGTACTGGATCATGTCGGAACAGGTCTTAATCAGTCTCGGGATCATCGTCCTGCTCGGATTCGCCGCACAATGGATCTCCTGGCGGCTGCGGATCCCTTCCATCTTGTTGTTGCTGCTTTTCGGCATTGTGGCCGGACCGGTCCTGGGTTACCTGGATCCGGACGAGATGCTGGGTGACGTGCTGATCCCTTTTGTTTCCATATCGGTGGCCATTATACTTTTTGACGGGGGACTCACCCTGAAACTCGACGAATTCAGGAAGATCGGGAAAGTTGTCATTTTATTGATATCGGTGGGGGTGATCATTACCTGGGCAGTGGTAGCGCTGGCATCCCACTTCATTTTCGGCCTGAACATGCAGGTGGCGGTTTTGCTGGGAGCTGTGCTGACGGTCACCGGTCCCACTGTGATCGGTCCCATCCTGCGAAGTATCAGACCCAGGCAAGCCGTCGGCAGTATACTCAAGTGGGAAGGCATCCTGATCGATCCCATCGGTGCGTTGCTCGCCATCCTGGTTTTTGAGGTGATCCTGGTCAGCGGGATCCAGCAGGCAGCCACCGTGGTGATATTAAGCGTACTGCGGACCATCATACTCGGCACCATCATCGGGGGAGCATTTGCCTTGCTGCTCACCTGGCTCATCAAAAAATATCTGATACCGGACATGCTCCAGGAGTTTGCCACCCTGAGCTTTGTGGTGGCAGTGTTCCTGATCTCGAATCAAATTCAGGAAGAATCGGGACTTTTCTCGGCCACGGTCATGGGAATCGTGATGGCCAATCAGAAATTCGTCCCGGTAAAGAAGATCAAGGATTTCAAAGAGAACCTGACTGTACTGATGATTCCCGTATTGTTTATTCTTCTGTCCGCCCGCCTGTCAAAAAGCGATATGCAGCTGATGAGCTATTCAGGGATCGTTTTCCTGTTGATCCTGGTATTCATCGGTCGCCCGCTGTCGGTTTTCATCTCCACAATTCAATCCAAATTAACGCTTCGCGAAAGATTTTTCATTTCCGCGGTGGCGCCGCGGGGGATCGTGGCTGCAGCCGTATCTTCGGTTTTTGCCCTGAAGCTTGCAGAAAGAGGGCTCCCTCAGATAGAATACCTGGTACCCATTACTTTCATGGTGATCATCGGCACAGTGATCATTTACGGGTTTGCTTCCCCCCCCCTTGCCAGGGTATTGAAAGTTTCGCAGTCTGATCCCAGGGGGGTGATCATTGCAGGGGCTCATAAGTGGGCCCTGGAGATTGCCCTTGTCTTGCAGGAGAAGGACTTCAGGGTGGTGGTGGTGGATACCAACAGGTATCATGTCAATCAGGCCAAAATGATGGGGATTCAGGCTTTCCAGGAAAGTATTATTTCGGAGAAGGCGATCGACAGACTGAACCTGGAGGGGATCGGCAAATTGCTGGCCCTCACCTCGAATGATGAGGTGAATGCGATGGGTGTACTGCGGTTTTCAGAAATCTTTGACAACGAGAATCTGTATCAGCTTCGCCCGGATATCAAGGAGGATGAGCGGGAGTTCTCCCCCCAGCACCTGCGGGGCAGGTTCCTTTTCGGCAAGGATATCACCTTTACCGCTCTCTCACGGAAGTTTTCCGAGGGGGCCGTGGTGAAGTCCACCCGGCTGACCGGAGAATTCAGCTTTCAGGATTTCAGGGCCCGGCAAGGGCAATCGATGATCCCGCTATTCCTCATCAACCAGAATAAACACCTGGTACCCTTTACCTCAGAGGATGAGATTTTGCCCAAAGCAGGGCATACGATTATCGCGCTGGTAATGAAACAAGCGTAAAGTTCCCCTGCCAGCCGGGCTTTCGTTCCGGTAAAATAGTGTTCAGCCTATTCTGGGTATTTACAGCCTGCCAGGGTGAGGGACAACAAGCCCGGAAGAAACAGGTTCATTGTTCGCAGTGCCGCAGTATTTTGGTGTCATATCATTTAAACCGCCACGACTGAATTCTCACTGTGAAATTCATTCAGCACGTATGTATCCGCTTCATTATCGTTGATCCAGGTGGAACCGTCAATAAGATATCTGAATTCGTATTCCTTCCCCTTTTCCAGGTCCAGGGAAACAGAAAAATCACCATTCTTCAGCATTTTCATCGGAATGCTTTCCCTGTCCCAGTCATTGAAATCACCTGCCAGATTCACCCGGCTGGCATAGCCGGCGTCTGCTTTGGACACTTTAAAGGTCACCCTGCATGACGGTTTTTTTTCCGAATACGTTTTTTTTAAGCTCATAATGGTTTTTTTGTTTGGTATTATTTTTCATGAAAGACCAGTACGGAGAGTTTTGCCTGCCTGATTAATTTCCTGGTAAAGCTTCTCTTGAAAATCCTTTCCAGGAAATGCCTGTTTTCTTTCAGCACCACTACCAGGTCAGCATCGATTCTGGCAGCCAGATCGTTGATGATGTCGGGCATATCCAGGTCTTTCTTCTCTTGAATCGTCTTCATCACGATCTTGTCCGATCCGGTTTTCTGCCGGATGATCTCATCGAATCCTGTTTCCTGTACCTTGTCTTTAAAATCTTTATCATCCACGATGTGCAGAGCGGTGATTTCGGGGGAAAATGGTGCGGTCAGGGCAACCAGCCTTTTGAGGGTGGGGATATCCTCTTCCTGGTAATCGGTTGCATAAATGATCTGTTTCAGCGGCCTGTATTCCGTATGGGGTGCCACAACCCAGATGGGACAGTGTACATTACGGATTATATCCATATTGGTGGAGGTTCGCGCCCAGAAGGACTCGTCCGACTGCCCCTGAAGCATCACCATGTCCGCCGCTCCCTTTGAAACTTTATCTTCCAGCACAGAAGCGGCATTCCCCAGTTCGGAATGAAATTCCACAGGATTATCCAGGGGTATCTCTGCTTCTATTTCACGGATCATCTTATCCAGGGTCTTTTCTGCTGCCCCGGCGATCTCAAGCAGGTTTTGCTGCACCTCCACCACCTCATCCCCGATGGAATCGGGTGTACCCAGGGGAAAAGCGGCAGGATTCTGGACATACAGCAGTTGCACACCTGCATGAATATCTTTTGCCAGCCGGACCGTATACCTGATAAATTCCATGGCATTGCCCGGTTCATTGATCAGCGCCCAGATGGTCTTCATTTTTTCCATGATTAAGTAAATTTAATGGATTCTTACCAATAAGTCAATATGCCTACAGCAGGAATAAACCCAGGACCCAGATGACCAGCGCTGCAGAAATCCCGAGGATCAGGGTGCCCACTGTATGGATCCTGTACCCGGTCTTCACTGCCATTCCCGTCATCTGCGTAAAGATCCAGAAAAAACTGTCATTGGCATGGGAAACCACCAGCGATCCGGCACCGATGGCCAGCACCACCAGGGCCCTGGCCGTATCCGTATTGAATCCCAGCGGGTCCATCATGGGGGCAATGAGCGAAGCTGCCGTGATCAGCGCCACGGTGGAGGATCCCTGTGCACTTTTAATGCCCGCTGCAATCAGGAACGGGAGGAAGATCCCGATCCTTGCATCGGAAAGGGTTTCTCCCAGCACTGTGGCTATCTCGGAATTCCTGAGCACCATACCGAAGGCTCCGCCGGCGCCGGTGATCAGGATGATAATGGCTGCATTCTGAAGCGCTTTCCCCACCCATCCCGATGATGACAGCATTTCTTTGTCCAGCTTCCTGGGAAGCGTGAAAGCGAGGAGAACTCCTATCAGCAGGGCGATCACAGGTTCCCCGATGAAACCCATGATCTCCCTGACCGTGCCTGTTCCGAACGGCCGGGTTGGAAAATCTGACACGGATTTCAAAACGATCAGGAAGATGGGAACCAGGATGGGAACAAAGGATTTGGTTGCCGACGGGGCGGTTTTCAGGGTTTCCTCGATTTCTTCCCTGGAAACATCCGGATTGGGATCCAGCCAGATCCTGGAAGCGATCTTCGTGGCGTAAAGCCATCCGGCCAACAGGACCGGGATGCTGACAATGATTCCCAGCATGATCACCAGCCCGATGTCCGCTCCCAGTATACCGGCCGCCGCAATGGGACCCGGGGTGGGAGGCACCAGGACGTGGGTGACGGATAGTCCGAGGGCCAGGGCTTCGGCGGGACCTGTGAGTGAAATGTTGGCTTCCTTGGCCAGCGCTTTGTTCAGGGGTGAAAGGATCACGAAGCCGGAGTCCGCAAAAACGGGGATGGAGACAAAATAACCGATGATGGACATGGTCAGGGGCACCTGTTTCTTACCCGTGATCTTCAGGATCCTGTTTGCCATGGAATAGGCCCCGCCCGATTGTTCGAGAAAGGTGCCGATGATCACCCCGGCCAGGATGACGATCCCGATATGCCCGATGGTATCCCCGAAGCCCTTATTAATGGATTCCGCGACGACAGAGAGCGGCATCCCGGAAAAGAGTCCGAAGAGCACTGCTACGAAAAGAAGGGCCAGAAATGGATGAAAGCGGTACCTGCTGGTGGAAACAATGATAAGAAGAACACTCAGGAGCAGGAGCAGGATCAGGAACATGGCGTCATGAAAATCTTTTCATCTCCCCAAACGTACATATTGTTTTTTATGAAAACAATACAGGGGATGTTTAAATCACATGAGTATGATCCCCGATCTGCGGCAATGATCGTGCATCTGACCCGGCCACAGACTGGCCTGGACCTCACCGATATGTGCTTTCCTCAGAAAATACATGCAAAGCCTGGATTGTCCGATTCCGCCCCCCACCGATTCAGGGAACTCACCATTCAGCAGCCGCTTATGGAAAAGCAATTCCTTCCTTTCATTTTTTCCCTGGATATCCAGTTGTTTCAGGAGTGCGGCACGGTCCACCCTGATCCCCATGGAAGACAGCTCAAATGCGCATTCCAGGACCGGGTTCCATATCACAATATCTCCGTTCAGTCCCCTGAACCCGTTTTCCGTTTCGGTGGACCAGTCATCATAATCGGGGGCCCTGCCGTCATGTGGCCTGCCGCCGGGCAGCTCAGCCCCGATGCCGATGATGAACACGGCCCCGTATGCTTCGGCAATCCGGTTCTCCCGCTCCGCGGGCTCCAGGCCGGGATAACGGGCATACAGTTCTTCCGAATGGATGAAATGGATCTCGTCGGGCAGCAGCGGCATGATCTCCGGATAGTGCTCGTACACGATAAACTCTGTCCGCTTGATCACTGAGTAGATCTTATTGACAATTTTCTTCAGATACCGGAGATTGCGTTCCTCCGGCAGAATGATCTTTTCCCAGTCCCACTGGTCCACATATACAGAGTGGGTATTATCCAGCTCTTCGTCCGGTCTGAGGGCATTCATATCGGTATAGATCCCATAGCTGTTGGCGATCTCATAGTCCGCCAGCATCATGCGCTTCCACTTGGCCAGGGAGTGCACGATCTCAGCCACCGAATGTTCCATATCCCTGATCTCAAAAGATACCGGACGCTCGATCCCGTTGAGATCATCGTTGATCCCGGTGCCCCGCTGCACAAAAAGGGGTGCCGTGACCCTCCGCAGTTTGAGCTCTGCCGCCAGGTTCATTTCGAAAAAATCCTTGATCATCTTGATGGCCCTTTCGGTCTCCTTCAGCGTGAGCGGGGAACGATAATCTCTGGGAATAACCAGCTTCATATGAATTTCAATTTGTAGTTAAATAATGGCCACAAATTACTAATTATAAATTATTAAATCAAAATGATTTCAGAATGGCAAGAAGTCCAGGCAATCAATGCAGGAATGTTACATCGCCGGCAATAATCTCCTGGTCGCCGCTGATATAGGTTACGAACGCCTTGTACACATAAACTCCCTGGCTGGCAAGTTTCCCGTTGTCCAGGTAGCCATCCCAGCCTTTATTGATCTCATTGGTCTCGTAGATCATTTCTCCCCAGCGTGTGTAAATGATCATCCGGAAATCCACTGCGTTGATGATGTTGGGGTGGAACACCGTATTGTCGATGGTGCCTTCCTTCCAGTAACCGCCTGTGGGGCCTGTCCCGTTCCAGCGGAAGACATTGGGGAATTCCACTTCACCTTCCCCGGCGATCACCCTGATGTATGCTTCCCTTGTGGTGGTGTCCGGACAATCATCCTCACTCCATGCATACAGGGTGACATCGAAGGTTCCTTCCACACCGTATATATGGGAAGGATTCTCTTCGGCGGAGGTATTACCGTCCCCGAAATCCCACAGGTAATAACTGCCCCTTGCAGAATTGTTTACAAATTTGAAGATCTGTTTCAGGTTCCTTGCAGTGGTGGGGTATGCGCTGAACACAGCCTGCGGGGTGTCATGGATGCGGACAATCCTTTCGGTGGTATCGGTACCCGATAAACCGTAGGCTGTGAGTTTCACATGGTGCTCCTTGCTTTTATAGAAGGTGTGGGTGGGACCGGGCTCCGAGGAGAAGGTTCCGTCGTCAAAATCCCAGATGTAGGTATCGGCATACACACTGTAATTGGTAAAGCTGATTTCCAGCGGCGGGCATCCGACGGTATCCGGCTCAAATTCGGCAACGGGCGGCGGGGGCAGGATCTGAACCCGTTTACTGATGCTGTCCCTGCAATGAGGGCTGTATGTTTTCAGTTCAATATCGAAGAATCCGTGCGTCGGGAATTCATGTCCGCCCGGATCCCTGACCGTATCCGTCTCCCCATCCCCGAAATCCCATAAATAGGACCAGTCGCCCCAACTGGAAAGATTCACCAGGGTCACCCCGGTTTCCGGGTAGCTCTGGATCTCCGGGGTCACAAAAAAGTCCGCAACCGGGTTCGGGTAGATGAGAAGGTCCCCGCCGGTGCTGTCCCGGCAACCGTGAAGGGTTTCGATGATCAACCGGTAATGGAATGCCGTATCGGGTCTGAAGGTCAACTCCGCTGTATCAGCGGGATCATGCGGGTACTCGAAAACATAGGTATGGTCCACCACATTGTTCCGGGTCTCTCTTGCGGTCCCGTCGCCAAAATCCCAGAAGTAAAAATCATAACCTGCTACAGCGGTGAATGCCACCGCCACCGGACTGCAAAGGCCATCGTAACCGGCAGTCAGGTGCATGTCCGGCAGCGGATAGACTTCCATGATCAGGCTGTCGTCCAGCAGTGTCTCGCATGTAGTGCCCCCATGGTACTCAATCACCTTCAGCAGCCGGTAAAGATTGGTGCCGGTCTGGTTATCCAGCACGACGTTTACCGTGTCGCCGGTGACATGCTCCAGGGTAACCGGGGTTCCTCCCATATCCAGGACCAGGTCAAAATAGCTGTTTCCGCTTCCGGAGACCAGGATCCCGGCAGTGGTCCGGTTATCGCCCGTTTCGCACCACACCGAATCGGGGGTGAGGAACCATGCATCGGGCGGGGCCACCACTTCCACCTCCAGTGTGTCTATTCCGTAACAACCCCAGGGATCGGGCTCGGTCGTAAAAGTAATTGAGTGGATCCCGGGTCCGGCAACGGCGGGCACAAAAATACCGTTGATCGTATCCGCGATCCCTGTCCCCCCCCACGTCCCCTGCGCTGCCGAGACTTCCAGGTCAAATGCAGGGTCGTAGGTGCAGAAGGGGCCGGCAGGGGTGATTTCGGCATCGGGTGCTTCACGCACGGTGATCAGCTCGGTATCGGTACCGGAACACCCGTTCCCGTCGGTCACCTCGTAAGTGATCAGGTGGTCTCCGGGACCTGCCGCAAAGGGGGAGAATTCACCGGTGGACGGGTCCGTGATCCCCGGTCCGTTCCAGGTGCCCCCTCCCGTGGCGGCGGAAAGAAAGACGGGATCATTGAATTCGCAGAAGGTGTCCACCGGGGTGATGGTGGCATCGGGCAGGTCCACGATGCGGATCACGGACCGGTCGGTGACCGGCGGATCGGTGGGATAAGGATTGCAGAAGTTCCAGTACCGGAGCTCCACTTCGAACTCCTCGCCCACCAGGTTATCATCGGCCACTGTAATGGGCAGGCTCTGTTCACTGGAACCGGTGACGGGACCGGGCAGTTCAATCACCGGTCCGTAAAAAGGGTAGGCGCGGACCGCCCCGTCCACCATGACCGGGGTGGAAGAGGACATGCTGTTGCTGGTCCCGTAAACCCATTGTATCCACCGGGTGTCTGTGTTGGGAACATCGTTCTCCTGGGGCGGCACACAATTGAAACGGGTGTTATCATCAAACCGCATGGTAGCCCCCTGGCCCACGCAGATGGGATATACATTCGGGGAGGCATTCACCCTTCCCCCGTTGGTGTCGTCATTGTCCCAGACGGTGACGATCTGCTCCTGCGCGGAGGAAGTGCATACCACTCCGTTCACCACCAGGGTGGCTTCGGGAAGGTAATTGCACCGGTCGTCATCGGAGACATAGGTATGGGTGGTGAAGGTCCTCCAGGTGCTGGTGGCCGCGTCGATCTCCGTGGCAGTCACCGTCTCCGAAGAACCGTCGTCCCAGGTATACAGTACCTCGACCGTTGTCCCTGCATCATTCACCCCCCTGTAGATCACCTCCCATTCCACTTCCACCGGGGAACAGAGCCTGTCCGGCAGAATGTCATTGGCCTTGGAACCAATGCTGCAATCCTGACCGTACCCTTCAAACGCGCACAAAAAAATAAACGGGATACAGAATATCCAGGCATTCTTCATAATGCTTTCACATCATGAAAAATTATACGCTTTTTCCAAAAAAAAGTTAGCATAAAGGCTACCTTATCAACCATTCAAATCCCATTTTCCCCTGAAGGGTCTGGAAAGCAATGCATCCGCATCAGCATCGTCAATGAACCGCTCGTGGGAAGGAGCCCATTTCAGCGGCCTCTGCAGGGTATAAGCGATATTGATGATGTTGCACAGTGAGGCGGTCCTGTGTCCCGTTTCCACGTCCGAGACCGGCAGGGTGCGGCTCTTGATGGCATCGATCCAGTCCTGATAATGGTTGTTGCTGTGATAGAGGGATTTATCATTCGGTCCCAGCACACTTTCCGTGAGCCCTTCGATATCCGACCGGTAAAAGTCCCTGCTTATTTCAATGATCCCTTCGGATCCGATGAACTGGACAGCATTGAACTCGCCCCAGTCGATATGGTTCATCACAGTACCTCCGGCATATTTCATCTGCAATCCCCTGGTGGCATTTTTTTCGGGGGGGATGAATTCCACCGGACCCGACCGGTCCATGCCCAGCGCCCACTGCGCGATATCGAACATGTGTGCACCCCAGTCGGTAATGTATCCCCCTCCGAAATCCCTGTACAACCTCCACAGGGGCCAGCCGTCATATTCGATGGGCGGGGCAAGCTCCTGGTTGTAATTCCGGAACAGTGAAGGGCCCACCCACAGGTCCCAGTTCAGGGTCCCGGGTACAGGTTCGGCCTGCAGTTCGCAAGCCATCACCGGATCACCCACGCTCACATTGATCTCCTTCACCTGGCCGATGTACCCGTTGGATACCATTTCACAGGCATGCCTGAAATTCCTCCAGGAACGCTGCATGTTGCCGGTCTGGAGAATCCTGTCATATTTCCTGGTGGCGTTCACCATGGCCCTCCCTTCTGCCACGGTGAGGGCCATGGGTTTTTCGCAATAAATGTCCTTTCCCGCCCTGGCCGCATCCACGGCCATCATGGCATGCCAGTGGTCCGGTGACGCGATGACCACCGCATCTATGTCCTTTCTTTCCAGCATTTCCCTGTAGTTTTCATACGTTGCCACGGGCTGACTCCCCCCTCCGAGTTTTTCACTGTTGGCCCGTTCCGCCTCCTTTCTGAAGCGTGCCAGTTTTTCCCGGTCCACATCGCATGCAGCCAGCACCAGGGTTTCCGGGCAACCGTTGATGCTCGCCAGCAGGCCGAGGCTCTGTTTCCCGACACCCATGTACCCGAGTGTGATCCTGTCGCCGGGAGCCAAATGGCCCCTGCCCGCCATTACATGAGCGGGGATCACGGTCAGTGCCCCTGCTCCGAGGGCCGATTTTACCATAAAGTCTCTTCTTTTCATATGTATGTTTTTCCGTTAGTAGAAAATTTTCCCTTCCTTCCTGTTCCACTCCTCCAGAAGCCGGGCCATCAGGGGTACTTCCACCCGGGTAAATTCCAGCTCCCTGTCCGCCGCCGGCAATACGATCTCTTCGTACAGGTGTCTGTCCATGAAGCCGATCTTTTCCGCTTCCTCACGGTCCGCACAGTAGAAGAGGCTTCGGATATCCGCCCAGTATATCGCCCCCAGGCACATGGGACAGGGTTCAAAGTTGGTGTAGATGACCGCACCGGTCAGGTGGTGGTTCGCAACAGCGCCGCAGGCATGGCGGATGGCGTTGATCTCTGCGTGGGCGGTGGGATCATGGCTTTTCAGCACACTGTTGTGCCCCTTGCCGATGACCCTGCCATCCCTGACAATCACCGCACCAAAAGGCCCCCCCTCACCGGCCCTCATTCCCTTGAACGCTTCTTCGATGGCATCTTCCAGGTATTTTCTGTGATCTGTCATGAAACCGATTTTTATCCCTACAAGATAATGGACACGGTCGATTTATCGTATATTTATGATCGTTTATTTGTCATTTAGCCAAAACCCTCCTTAGAAACCATCCCATGAAATACGGACACTTTGACGACAAACGCAGGGAATACGTGATCACCAATCCCCGCACACCTTATCCCTGGATCAACTACCTGGGTTGCGAGGACTTCTTTTCCATCATCACCCATACGGCTGGAGGGTACAGTTTCTACAAAGATGCCCGTCTGAGGCGGATCACCCGGTACAGGTACAACAATGTGCCGGTGGATGATGGCGGGAAGTATTTTTACATCCATGAGAACGGAAAGGTATGGTCGCCCGGCTGGAAACCGGTGAAAGCAGAACTGGACCGCTTCGCGTGCAGGCACGGTCTGGGGTACAGCATCATTACGGGGGAGGTGGACCGGCTGGAGGCAGAGGTGCTCTACATGGTGCCCTTGGGATACCGCGGTGAGGTGCAGCAGGTCAGGTTGACCAATCACAGTGACCGGAAACGCTCCTTTTCCCTTTTTTCGTTCGTGGAATGGTGCCTCTGGGATGCACTGGATGATGCTTCCAATTTCCAGCGGAATTTTTCCACGGGCGAGGTGGAGATCAGCGGTTCCACCCTGTACCACAAGACCGAGTTCCGTGAGCGGAGGGACCATTACGCATTTTATACGGTCAATGAAGCCATCGCGGGATATGATACGGACCGGGACGCATTCACCGGGCTTTACAACGGATTCGACGCGCCCGATGCGGTCATGGAGTGCCGGTCGCGCAATTCCCATGCCCATGGCTGGTCGCCCGCTGCCTCCCACCACCTGAAGGTGGAACTTCAGCCGGGAGAAGAAAAAAAGTTCGTATTCGTCC